>NZ_VIFM01000008.1 GCF_006636215.1 Myxococcus llanfairpwllgwyngyllgogerychwyrndrobwllllantysiliogogogochensis
CTCCAGGCCCACCGAGCCGTTCTTTCCCACCGGCTCCCTCCCCCTTCCGCCCCTCACGGTGCCGGTGGGAAAGAACGGCTCGGTGGGCCTGGAGTTCAGCGCGGAGCTCGACAAGAAGGTCAAGAAGGCGGACGGCTACACCACCGTGGAGCTCTCCGCGGAGATGTCGGTGGGCGCGAACGCCGAGCTGGACATGAAGAAGGTGACCGTGGGCGGAGGCGTCTCCCGCGCGAACACCCAGACGTACGAAGTGAAGATGAAGGACGAGGACTTCGAGAAGCTGAAGCAGGGCAAAATCGCTCCGCCGCATCCGCTCAAGCCGGAGACGATTCCGAACGGCGCCTCGGTGAAGATGGACGCCGCCGAGCTCAAGGGCTTCTCCTACAACGGCAGCGTGGACGTGAAGGGCGTCGACCTGGGCCTGGGCGAGGAAATCCAGAAGGGCCGTGGCGTCTCCTTCGAGACCTCGAAGGATGACAAGGGCCAGGTCACCGTGACGGCGGGCCCCACCGACCTCATCAAGAGCGGGGCCTCCGTCAGCGTCGGCGCGGCGGGCGCCACGGTCTCCCTCAACGGGAGCACCGAGCTGACCGACTACAAGATGCGCACCGCCACGTTCGACGTGAACACGAAGGAGGGCAAGGACGCCTTCGAGCAGTTCGCGAAGACGAAGCAGCTGCCGGAGAAGGACGGCGCGGGCGTCTCCGACTCCGCCACCGTCGACAAGCTGGAGCTCTCCTCGGACGCCAAGGTGAAGCTGGAGCTGGGCCCCCTCAGCAAGGAGTTCCAGGCCGTCCCCGAGAACGGCGGCAGCATCACCATCACCACCAAGGGTGATGGCTCGCGGGACACGGTGCTGGAGACCCAGGACGCGGACGGCACGCGGCTCGACTACAAGCGCAGCTTCGACAAGGACGGCAAGGAGGTCTTCGACAAGGACAAGTTCGAATACAAGATGTTCATGGAGGGCCTGTCCGGCGGCGCCGAGTACACGTTCGCGCAGCAGTACAACGTCGACCAGCACGACTTCGACAAGAAGAAGGACATCGAGCTGACGTTCTCCGGAGACCAGCTCACCGAGCTCGCCGATCGCGCCCGCGACTTCAAGTCCCGGTGGGAGAGCCACTCGGGCAAGATGGCGACGAACCAGTTCGAGTTCGTCCAGAAGCTCGCCAACGCGAAGGACCCGGCCGAGGTCGCCGAAATCCTGACGTTGACCAAGAACGCCCCGCGAGGGCTCGGCGGTCTCGCGGAGGACCTGGGCCCCCTGCACGTCCCCGGCAAGCCGCTCCCGGGTGACATCCAGGCCCGCCACCGCGACAACGTCGGCTGAGTCCACCCGCGCTCCGGGGCCACCACACACTCCGGAGCACGGCGCGCGCCCGCGTGGCCGTCTCGCGCTAGAACGCGCTCCCTGGACCCACCAGGGAGCGACACGGGATGGACGCCAAGGAGCTGGAAGCAAGAGCGCGCGCCGAGGGGACACCCGTCATCATCGGAGACACGGCCACCTTCGTGTGGCGTGGGCGAGGCCCCGTCTTCGTCCAGGGTGATTTCCAGGACTGGAGGGGCGAGCCGCTTGCGCTGGAGCGCGTGGCCCCCGGCCTGTGGACGCGCTCGCTGGCGCTGCCTCGCGACGCCTATGTCGAATACGCCCTCTTCGATGCGCACGGCCAACGGCTGAAGGACGACTTCAACACCCGCGTCTCCGACAACGGCTTCGGCGACGTCAACCACGCCTTCTACATGCCCGACGGCGGGCCCTCGCTGCCCCTGCGACGCCCCCGGGGCGTGCCGCGCGGCCGCGTCACCCGCCACCGCGTGGACATGTCCGACGTGGGCCTGGATGGACAGCGCACCGTGCACCTGTACGCCCCGCCGACGCGAGAGCCAGTGCCGCTCCTCGTCGTGCTCGACGGAGACGACTACCTGCGCCGCGTGCGCCTGCCGGAGCTGGTGGACACGCTGGTCGCCGACGGCCGCATGCAACCCGTCGCCCTCGCGCTCGTCTCCAACGGCGGCCTGACGCGCGGCGTGGAGTACGCGTGCAGCGAGTACACCGTGGCCCTGCTGCTGTGGAAGGTGCTGCCCCTGGCGCGGGAACACCTTTCGTTGGTGGACGAAAGACACAACCCGGGGGTGCATGGGGTGCTGGGCTCGTCGCTGGGCGGGCTGATGTCGCTCTTCATCGGGCTGCGCGCGCCGGAGACCTTCGGGCGGGTGCTGTCGCAGTCGGGGGCGTTCATCGTGGAAAACCACGAGTTCGTCGTGTTCGATCTGGCGCGGCACGTGCCCCGGCGCCCGCTGGAGGTGTGGATGAGCTGCGGGCGCTTCGAGGTGCTCCTGGAGGGCAACCAGCGACTGGGGCCCTTGCTGAAGGCCACGGGGCACCGGGTCGAGTACCGGGAGTACAGCGGCGGGCACAATTACCCGGCCTGGCGGGATGACGTGGTGCGTGGGCTGGAGTGGCTGTTTCCCCCGCGGCCTACGGCCAAGCGCCGGTAGTTGCTGCGCTTCTTCAAGTGTCTTCTGGCGGTCATCAGCGCTGCACTCGCGCGTGTGCCACCTCACCTTTGCACTGGACGCAACTGGCGCCGGGGGCGTCCGATAACTTCCTTGAGACTTCCCGGAGCCATGCCCGCACCGGCTCGCAGTCTTCCTGGAGCGCACTCATGTCGCGCATTGATGGTGGCAACCGTTCGTCCTCGCCGAAGAGCTCCGTCTCGGAGCGCTCCAGCACGGAGCGGCCGGACTCCGCCTCCAAGGGCGCGCAGCAGAGCCCCGGAAAAAAGGACCTCCCGGCACACCAGGCGGTGAGGCCGTTCCAGGGACGCAGCGACTTCGAGCCGGACCGCCGTCCGACGCCGCGCGCCACGCCGGCCATCAACGCCGCGCTGGCGCCCGCCGCCTCGGAGGCTTCGGCCATCGCCGGAGCGGACGCGGAGCTGGAGCTGCTCTCCGAGTTCCCCGATGCCGACGCCCAGGGTGGCCTCGCCTCCGCGATGCTGCATGCGCACGCGGACGAGCCCGCCTCCCAGGCGCGAATCGTGGAGCGGCTGAAGCAGGACGGCCGGCTGGAGTCGCTGTTTGGCGAGGTGTTCCGCGAGGGCAATCCCTACGTGGAGCAGCCGCACCGCGCCGCCGTCGTCCGCGCGCTCGACACCGCGATGGCGCGAGGCACCGTGACGAGCGACGACCTGCGCACCTTCACCCGGGGCGCCTACGCCCAGGAGTGGCAGCAGATCGGCTCCGAGCTGTCCACGTCGGACGCGGGCCCGAGCAAGCCGTAGCTTCCCCCTGACGTTCCACCACCGTTCGCGCCATGGGTGAGTCGCCCATGGAGACGGTGGACGTGTGTCAGGCGCCGAGCCGCCCGATGAGCGCACCTCGAACGGCCTGGGCGACGGCGCGCGAGTCACCGGCGAGTTCCTCGGGCAGCCAGTAGTAGAGCAGCCGGCCGCTCGTCTCCACCTGGGCGCGGACGAAGCGCATGCCCTGGGCCTCCGCGCGCTCGGGGCTTCGGGGGAAGCACTGCTTGCACAGGCAGGGCAGCGCGGAGTGTTCCTGATGCGCGGTGAAGTTGATGGGGCCACCTCCCGCGCTCGCGAGCAGGAGCTCCACGTCCGTCGAGGTGAGGACGCGAGGCGTCTGGAGGGACATGCCCAGCGCGCCCTTCGCGGCCTGGAGGCCCTTGCCGGATTCGAAGCGCAGCGTGGGGATGGCGGACGTGACGTCGGTGATGGGGATGCGGTTCTTCCGACCGACCCAGCCCTCGTCATCGGGGGACAGGCCCTCCAGCACGGCGACGAGCCAGAGGGACTCGTTGGGCGGGCGCACCGTGACGAGGAAGAGGCGCCCACCGTCTTCGAGCGGGGACAGGTGCCTGCTCTGGCTGCGATAGCGGTCCGTCGGCAACACCTGGCCGGGTGAGAGGCCGGCGGCCTCCTTCTCGAAAATCGCCTTGCTGATGATGGCCAGCATGTCGGGCATGTCCGCATTGTAGCAGGGCGCCTAGAGTCCCTGGCGATGCTCGAACTGGACCTGGCCACCGTGCGGTTGCTCGATGAGGACGTCACGGTGCGGCGCGAGGCGGCGAGCGCGGTCGATGCCTCCGAGCTGGTGGGGCGCTACGCGCTGAGGCAGGCGCTGCTCACGGATGAGGACGCGGAGGTCCGGGCCATCGCGGCGCGGCGGCTCGGTGATGCGCGGGATGGGCGCTTCGTTTCCGCGCTGCTCGAAGCGCTCGACGACCCGATGCCGATGGTGCGGGACAGGACGTGGCGGGCGCTGGCGCGATTGGGCGCGGAGGCGCTGCTGCCTCACGCGGCGCGAGCGGTGCGGCAGGAGTCCGTGTGGTGGGTGCGACGGGCGATGGTGCGGGCCTCGGCCTCCGTCGCGGGCACGGGTGCGGTGGGGGTGTTGCTCGCCGCGCTGGAAGACCCGTTCTGGCGCGTGCGTCATGCGGCGGTGCAGGCGTTGGCGTGGCTGGGAGCGGAGCACGAGGACCTGCGGCAACAGGTGCGTCGGGCCGCGGAGGCAGGGGAACAGGCCCACGGTCCGATGCGCTCGGCGGTGGCGTGGCTGGAGACCGAGTGGCGCGCCGTGGCTTCGGGAGAAGTGGGTCCTCGCCCGTTTGAAGCAGAGGGCTCCGCGACACAGCAGCGCGTCGCCGTGGGAACGGCGGCGAGTTCTCGGACCGAGGACACGCGCGTAGGCGACACGACTGCATCGACGGCGCTTCCGCACTCAGGCGGCCAGCTCAGCAGCGCAGGGCCACCCAGCCCGCCAGTGCACTCTCGCGCGACCGCATCCACGGAGATGGAAGCGGGTCTCACCAGTGAGGACCCGGCGGTCACCACCGCGAGACTGGAGGCTCGCCCTGCAGGCTCGCTCTCCGCGCGGGAACTGGTGGAGTGGCTGGGAGATCCGCACGAACCTCTTCGCGTTCTCGCGCGTCGGCGACTCCTCGAGCGCAAGGACCCGGAAGCGCTGCGCCTCGCGATGCACTGGTTGGACGAGCCGCGCGTACCACACGCACAGGACGAAGCGCGCGCGTTGCTGGAGCGCCTCAACGTGGACGAGGTCGACCTCGCGACCCGCGTCCTCGCGGCGCTCCCTCGTCCGGGCTCACTGGCCTGGGCCGCGCGTGTCGCGGTGAAGCAGGGACACGAGACGCTCCTCGCTCGGGTGCGCACGCTGGCGAGTCACCCCGAGGCCGCCATCCGCCGCGCGGCGCTCTCCGCGCTCGTATTCGACCCGGACAGTCGAGGCCTCGTGTTGAAGGCTCTCGACGATGAGGACACCGCCGTGCGCGCGGAGGTCATCGGCGCATGGGAGCGCCGGCCCCGGTCCACCGCCGCCGTCCAGGACTTCGCCTCGGCGCTGGTGGCCTTCGCGCCGCGCGCCACCTCGCTCCGAGAGCGGCGGGCCGTCGCGACAGCCGCCGCGTACCTGGAAGCCTCCGAGCCACTTCTCCACGCCTCTCAAGACGAGGACCCCTCCGTGCGCGCGGTGGCCCTGCAAGCCCTCGCGTCCCTGGATTGGCTCACGGAGACCGAGCGTCAGCACGCTGAGTCCCACGAGGACCCGTGGCTGCGCGCCGCCGTGCTCGACGTCGACAGCGCTGCCCGGGTCTGCCTCGCGGATTCAGACCCGAGCGTGCGGCGCATGGCGTTGCAGCTCGCCCTCTCGCACGGGCGCGCGCTCGCATCAGAGGACCCTTCATTCCAATCCACCCTCGCGCTCGGCTGCGCCCTCTCTCCCGACCCCTGGATACGAGCCCGCGCCGCCGAGCAACTCCGACCCGAGAACGGAGACGCGGAGCTGCGCGCCCTGCTGCGCCTGTCGCGCGACACCGAGCTGATGGTCCGCACGGCGGCGGCCTCTCCACTGGAGGACTGCGACACACTCGATGCACGACTGGAGTCCTTGCTGGGCCTGCCGGCAACCGATGCGCCCAACGCGCGACCGGGCGCCTCACTACTTCAAGCCGTTCACGACAAGATGCCCACACCCGAGGCCTCGATACTGGTGCGAGGCGTCGAGTCGGACAGCCCTCCCAACAAGCTCCACACAGGCCCCGCCTCGCCACCGGACCCAGTCAGCGCGGACAGCCCTCCCAACAAGCTCCACACAGGCCCCGCCTCGCCACCGGACCCAGTCAGCGCGGACATCCCTCCCCACAAGTTCCACACAGTGCCTGCCTCGCCCTCGGAGCCAGGAAGCGAGCGGGACATCCCGCCCAACAAGTTCCACACAGTGCCTGCCTCGCCCTCGGAGCCAGGAAGCGAGCGGGACATCCCGCCCAACAAGTTCCACACAGTGCCCGCCTCGCCACCGGAGCCACTCGACACACGCGACACGCGACAGGCAGCGCCACCACGCCAGTCCACTCCCGACAGCGACACGGACCTGCGCATCGCCGCATGGACCTGGCGCCTGCGCCGCGCGGATGACACCGCCTTCGCCCGACTCCGTGACGCACTGCTCGCCCACGCCGAGCCCACTCGCGTCGTCACCCACCTGCAAGCGTTGTCGCTCACCTTCCCCGATGCGCTCTTCACCGCCGAGCCCGAACTCGCGCGTCTCCGCCCCACCTCCGCCCCGCGTCAGCGAACCACCCCGTCCCCGCGCCCAGCGCCTCCGCCGCGAGCCTCGTCCCGCCCCCTGGGGCGCACGGGCCTGAACGTCTCGCCGCTCGTCCTCTCGGGCGCGCACCTCACCACGCGCGAGCCCTTCTTCGAGGCGCATGAGGCCGGCATCAACACGTTCTTCTGGGAACCCCGCTACGCCGCATTGACGCAGTTCCTGCGCAGCGGTCGCGGCCCTCGCGAGCGCTCCGTCATCGTCGCGGGCACCTACCACTCGGGCCCAGGCGCCATCCGTCGCGACGTGGAGTCCGCGCTGCGGCGCCTGCGCACCTCCTGGCTCGACGTCTTCCTCCTCTTCTGGGTCCGCGCACCCGAGCGACTCTCCGACGAGGACTACTCCGCCCTGGAGCGCCTGCGCACCGAAGGCAAACTGCGCGCCTTCGGCTTCTCCACGCACCTGCGAGACCTCGCCCGCGATGCACTCGCGCGACAGCCCTGGCCCGTCGTGATGACCCGCCACAGCGCCGCGCACCCGGGCGCCGAGGCCGCGCTCCTCCCCGAGGCCCAGCGCCAGGGCACCGGCGTGCTCACCTTCACCACCACCTGCTACGGCCGACTCCTGCGCCCCGTCCCCGGCGCGCCTCAAGACACCACCCTCTCCTCCGCGGTGGACTGCTACCGCTACTCGCTCTCCCAACCCGGCGTCAGCGCGAGCCTCACCGCGCCACGCAACCGCCGCGAGCTGCTGCACAACCTCGACGTGCTGTCCCGCCCTTGGATGGAGCCAGATGCCCTGTCCGCCATGCGCGCCCACGGCGAGCGCGTGCGCGCACAAGGGCGACAGCTCGACACCCTGGTGCGTCGGGCGCCCGGAGGGCCTCGGGAAGCCCTGCTCGCACTGCTGGAAGAAGATGGGCCCGCGGAGTTCGACGACCTTCCTTCAACGTGAAGGATGTGGTGAGCTTCGCTCCGCTCCTGGGGCCGCGTGCAGCCAGCCTTTCGTCCGCGATGTCACGTCGCGGCTGCCGATGACACCCATTGAAGGACGACGCGGTACGAGGTCCGCCTGGCGGGCTTCCCCGACCTCGTCCGCCTCTGCCGTGCAGGTGGCGGCGTCCCCAGGAGCTCGTGGTTCCCACCGCACCGGTGGCCCTGGAGCGCTGAATGGACCTGGTCTCACTCCTCCTCGAGCTCAAGCCCTTGATGGAGGACCCGGAGGCGCACTTCAGCCGCATCGCCGAGCTGCTGGAGCGTCACCAGGGCCTCGCCGAATACGAAGTGGCCCGCTTCTACGTCAGCCGCCACTGGAGTGAGACCGTCGCGCGGCGCCTGGGCAGCGTGGACCCCCGCGAGCGCCTCCAGGCCGTGCGCCTCATCCCCCTGCTCTTTCCCCGCGTCGCCGCCGCCGGACATCTGCGCCGCCGGGTGAAGGACGCTGACTCCCGCGTGGCCTCCGCCGCGCGCGCCGCCGTGCGCAAGCTGGGCCTCGCGGACGTGTCGCTTCCCGACAGCCGCGTAGAGCCGCCGAGGCGCCCGAGCCCCAGGTCCGTGGGAGGCTGGAACCCCACAGGCTGGCTCTTCGGCCTCTACCCGGGGCTGCGCGACGACGAGGTGAAGCGCAAGCCCGCCGCCACCGAGAACCTGCCCCCGCTGCAATCCCGCGAGGACGTGGCGAAGCTGGTGGGCGTGGACGTCGCGGAGCTGGACGCGCTGATGCGCCCAGGCTCCGGCGCAGGCTCCGGCTACGTGGAGTTCGAGACGCCCAAACGCTCCGGCGGCGTGCGCCGCATCTGCGCGCCCCGCGCGAAGCTCAAGGCCGCGCAACGCGCCCTGCTCGAAGGACTGCTCGCGCACCTGCCCACGCACCCCGCCGTGCATGGCTTCGTGCCCGGCCGCTCCACGGTGACGAACGCCGAGGCGCACGTTGGCGCCCACGTCGTGGTGCGCGTGGACCTGGAGGACTTCTTCCCCACGGTGCACTACCGCCGGGTGAAGGGCTTCTTCGAGGCCCACGGCTACAACGACGAGGTGTCCTCCACCCTCGCGGGCCTCACCACCTGGCGCCCCAGGCTCCCGGACGGCACCGTGGTGTGGCCCGGCGTGCTTCCCCAGGGCGCGCCCACCTCGCCCGCCATCGCCAACCTCGTCTGCCGCCGCATGGACGCGCGCCTGCACGCGCTCGCGAAGAAGGCGGGCGCTTCCTACACCCGCTACGCGGATGACCTGTCCTTCTCCTTCGCCAGTCCTCCGGAGCGGCTCGGCCGCTTCCTCTGGTGGGTGAACGCCATCCTCCAGCAGGAGGGCTTCTCCGAGAACGGCGCCAAGCGCCGCGTCATGCGCCAGGGAGGACGCCAGCGGGTGACAGGCCTCACCGTCAACCAACGGGTGGCCATCCCTCGTGAGGAGCGCCGCCGCTTCAAGGCCATCCTCGCCAACTGCCGCAAGCACGGCGTGGAGTCCCAGGCGCGAGGCCGCCCCAACTTCCCGGCCTGGCTGGAGGGTTACGCCGCCTACGTGCGCATGGTGCATCCGGAGCTGGGCGCGCGCTGGCAGCGCGAGGTGAAGGAGCTGCTGACCTCATGAGCGACCTCGATGCACTGCTGGCGAAGGTGGTGGCGGACCCCACCAACGACGCGCCGAGGCTGGCGTGCGCGGATGCACTTCAAACCGTGGATGCCGCGCGTGCCGAGTTCATCCGCGTGCAGCTCGCCCTGCCCGGCCGCATGGACCCGGCTCGACGCCGCTCGCTCCAGTCGCGCGTGCGGGAGCTGATGGACGCGAATGGCCGCGCCTGGCTCAAGCCCCTGCGCGACGCGAAGGTGCATGAGCCGCGCTACCACCGGGGCTTCATCGAGGAGCTGAGTCTCGCGGAGGACCGGCTCGCGAAGCACGGCCCGGAGTTGTTCGCGCTGGAGCCCGTGTCCCGGCTGTGTGTGGACACGCGCGACGGCAAGGGCCTGGAGCACGCCGCCGAGCAACCCTGGTTCTCCCAGGTCCGCTGGCTGCGCCTGGAGGGCTCCGGCGTCGATGCGGCGACGAAGGCCCTCGCGGCCTCACCTCGGGCCGGACACCTGTCGGGCCTGGTGCTCGCGGGCGCGAAGGACACCTCGGTCCGTGCCCTGGTGGAGAGCAAGGCCCTGCCCGCGCTGCGCTCCGTCAGCTTCTCCAGCGGCGCGCTGACGGACACGAGCGCGGAGGTGCTCGCGAAGGCGACCCTCGTGTGGGAGCGGCTCTATCTGTCCGGCTCCGGCCTGTCCGACGAGGGCGTGGCGACGCTCGCGGGCGCGAAGGGCCTGGGCGCGCTCCAGTGGCTGACGCTCAACCGCAACGAGCTGAGCGACGAGGCCGCGGAGGCGCTCGCGAAGAGCAAGGGCCTCACCGGCCTCGAACGTCTGGAGCTGTCGCAGAACGACCTGAGCGAAGAGGGCGCGCTCGCGTTCCGCACCGCCAAGGCGCTGCCGAAGCTGCGGCGCCTGGAGCTGATGGAGATGGGCCTGGACCGCGACGAGCTCGGCCCGCTCGTCAAGCGACTGGGTGCCGGACTGCGACTCTGAGCAGCGCGCAGCCCGGTGCACCGGGGCGAAGACAGTCGTGCCGTCATCGCCCCGGAACCGAGCGCGGCCTCAGGGCAGTGCCACGGCCCCCGGCACGGCACGCTGACCTGGCACACCCACGCCCAGCGTCCCGTGGAAGTTGGTGCCCCAGCTCAACGCCGTCCCTTCACCGTCGAGCGCGACGGAGAAGTCCGTGCCGGCGGAGACGGAGTTCGCGCCTCGAAGGCCCTTCACCCGCGTCGGCTCCAGTCGCGGGGAGCCGTCTCCGGTGCCGAGCTGTCCGTGCGAGTTGCGCCCCCAGGCCCAGACCTCGGAGCCCACGGCGAAGGTGTGGCTGGCCCCGACACCCAGCGACACCACGCCCGCCAGTCCCGGAACCGGCGAGGCGAAGATGCGCGTGGACAACCCTCCATCTCCCAGCTGGCCATAGTCGTTGCTGCCCCAGGTCCAGACGGTGCCGTCGTCGCGCAGCGCCACGGAATGGTAGCCCCCCGCCTGCGCGGACTTCACCCCTTCGAGCCCCAGCACCTGGAAGGGTGAGGTGCGGTTGGTGGCCGTCCCCTCGCCCAACTGCCCATGCGCGTTGTGGCCACAAGCCCAGAGCGTCCCGTCCGCGCGCAACACCAGCGTGTGGTGCTCACCGCCCGACACCGCCACGGCGCCCTCCATCCCCACCATGCGCGTGGGGACCTGACGCGCCACCAGCGTGCCGTCGCCGAGCTGCCCGAAGACGTTGTAGCCCCAGCTCCACACGGAGCCGTCCTCCCGCACCGCCAGCGAGTGGTAGCTGCCCGCGGACAGGGCCACCACCTTGTCGAGCCCCACCACCTGGACGGGCCGCGGGCGCGGCGTGGTGGTGCCGTCACCCAGTTGTCCGAAGACGTTGTTGCCCCACGCCCACACCGTGCCGTCCTCGGCCAGCGCCAGCGTGTGCCACGCGCCAGGAGAGACCGCCTGCATCTTCGGCAGCCCCTGCACCGTGGTGGGCATGGCCTGGCTTTCGACGGTGCCGTCGCCGAGCTGCCCGTAGCCATTGCCGCCCCATGTCTGCACGGTGCCATCCTCGAGGAGCGCCACCGCGTGCTGGTACCAGGCCCGCAGGGACAGCACGGGAGCGAAGTCCTTCGACGTCGGAAGCTTGACCGCCACCGGCGCCGTCCTCGGCCCCGACTCCACCTCGCCGAGCTGGCCGTATTCGTGGCTGCCCCAGGAGCGAGCGCTCTCGTCGTCCAGCAGCGCCAGCGAGTGCTGCTCGCCCGCGGCCACCTCCGCGACCTGCGTGAGCGCCAACACCTGCACCGGCGTGAAGCGCAGGTAGTGGGTGCCTTCGCCCAGTTGTCCGTAACCGTTGTCACCCCAGGCCCACGCCGTGCCGTCCTGACGCACGGCCAGCACATGGTGCGGGCCCGCGGCCACCGCCTTGATGTTCGTCGGCAGGAGCACCGGCTTCGGCGTGCTCCTCGGAATGTTGGTGCCATCCCCGAGCTGCCCGGAGTTGTTCGCGCCCCAGCTCCACACCGTGCCGTCGTGCAGCACCGCCAGCGAGTAGGCCCGGCCGACGCTCACGCTCACGGCGCCCGCGAGCCCCGTCACCCGAAGCGGCACCGTGCTCGCCGTCGTGGTGCCATCCCCGAGCTGGCCCTTCTCGTTCGCGCCCCAGGCCCACACCGCGCCGTCCTGTCCCACCGCCAGCGCATGCGCTTCACCCATCACCACGGAGGCGATGCCCGACAAGCGCTTCACCTCCATGGGCGTGGCGCGGTCCACCAGGCCTCCTTCACCCAGCTGCCCGCTGCCATTGGCGCCCCACGTCCACACCGTGCCATCCACGCGCAGGGCCATCGAGGCGTCGCCCCCCGCCGCCACGGCCACCACGCCCCACAACCCCTCCACCATCGCGGGCAGGAGGCGCGGCTTGACGGTGCCATCCCCGAGCTGCCCGCGCTGATTGGCGCCCCATGTCCACACCGTGCCGTCGCAGGCGAGGGCCAGGGAGTGCTGACCTCCCGTCGCCACGGAGCGGGCGCACGGCAGGCCCTGCGTCGGCACGGGCGATGCGCGGTAGGTGGCGGTGCCATCGCCGAGCTGCCCCGAGGCATTCTGTCCCCACGCGAGCACGGTGCCGTCGGCGCGCACGAGCATCGAATGCGAGCTCCCCGCCGCGAGCCGCCGTCCCTGTCCCAGCCCACGCACCTGCACGGGCAGCGCGCTCCAACCCGCCGCCCCGATGCCGAGCTGACCAAAGCGGTTGTAGCCCCACGCCAACGCCATGCCGTCCTGGCGCACCGCCAGCACATGCAGGTAGCTGCCACCCAGCAGCTTGATGCCGGAGGCACCGGGCACCACGCCGGGCACCACGCGCGAAGTGACTCCGCCATCCCCCAGCTGCCCATACATGTTGGCGCCCCAGCTGCGCAGCGTTCCGTCCAGGCCCAGCGCCATGGAGTGGTACAGACCTCCCGCGACGGAGGACACCCCCGTCAGCCCCGGCACCTGCACGGGGCGGAACCGGTCGACCCAGGAGCCATCGCCCAGCTGTCCCTCCGCGTTGTCGCCCCACGCCCACACGGCGCCGCTCTCGAGCACGGCCAACCCATGCGCCGCGCCCGCGGCCAGGGCCCTCACGCCCGTCAGCCCCAGCACCGGCACCGGTGACTCGCGCTGGACGCCGCCGCCATCCCCCAGTTGTCCCTCGAAGCCGTCACCCCAGGCCCGCACCGTGCCGTCGGCGAGCAGCGCGAGCGAGAAGTAGGTCCCCGCCGCCACGGACACCACATTCGACAGGGCCTTCACCGGCACCGGCGTGAGGCGGTCCTTCGTGGTGCCGTCACCCAACTGGCCCACGCCGTTGTAACCCCACGTCCACACCGTGCCGTCACCGCGCAGCGCCACCACGTGGCTGCCTCCCGCGGCCAGGGACGTCACGCCACTCAAGCCCACCACCTGCACCGGCGTGAGACGGTCCTTCGTGGTGCCGTCACCCAGTTGCCCGTTCGCGTTGCGTCCCCACCCCCACACCGTGCCGTCGCTGCGCAGCGCGAGCGAGTGGTGTCCGGACGCCGTGACGGAGCGCACGTTGCCGAGGCCCAACACCCGCACCGGCGCGTGACGCTCGGCGGCGGTGCCGTCTCCCAACTGCCCGTAGTAGTTGCGCCCCCAGCCCCACACCGAGCCGTCCGACAGCGCGGCCAGCGAGTGGAAACTGCCCGAGGCCACCGAGGTGACGCCGGACAGGCGTGTGACGACCTCTGGAGAGAGCAGCCGCTCGGAGCTGCCGTTGCCCAGTTGGCCAGAGGTCCCATTCCCCCAGGACCACAGCGTCCCGTCGGCACGCAGCGCCACCGCGTGCTGCGTCCCCGCCGCCAGCGCCGTCACCGAGCCCAGCCCCCGCACCTGCACGGGAGAGCTGCTGTCGGTGGTGGTGCCGTCGCCGAGCTGCCCCTGCGTGTTGCGGCCCCAGGCGAATACGGTGCCGTCCTCGACGCGCACCAGCGAGCCGGCGTCCTGCGCGGCCACGGACGTCACTCGCGAGAGTCCCGCGACCTGCATCGGCGTGGGGCGGTCCGTCCAGGTGCCATCGCCCAACTGGCTGGAGGCATTGCCACCCCAGGCCCACACCGTGCCGTCCGAGCGCAGCGCGAGCGCGTGGTAGATGCCCGCGGACACGGCGGTGACGTTCCCGAGGTTCATCGCCTGCGTCGGCGCCAGGCGCTGGGTGAAGGTGCCGTCGCCCAGCTGTCCGGAGGCATTGGCGCCCCAGGCCCACACCGTGCCGTCCGCGCGCACGGCGAGGGAGAAGTCGAAGCCGGCACCGAGGGCCACCACGTTCGTCAGGCCGACGACCGGGGCCGGAGTGAGCGCCTGCTGGGTGTGACCGCGCCCGAGCTGGCCGTAGAAGTTGCTGCCCCATGCCCACACGGTGCCGTCGGAGCGCAGCGCGAGCGAGTGGAACTCGCCGGCGGCCACGGACACCACGTCGGCGAGCCCGGGGACTTGGCGCGGCGTGGCGCGGTCCACGGTGGTGCCGTCACCCAACTGCCCGGAGGAGTTGCTGCCCCACGTCCACACCGTGCGGTCGGAGCGCAACGCGAGGGAGTGGGAATCACCGGCCACGACGTGGGTGATGTCCTTCAGTCCCGGTACCTGCCCGGCGAGGACGCGCTGGAAGGACTTGTCGCCGGTGCCCAGCTGCCCGGAGGCATTGCCACCCCAGGCCCACACGGTGCCCAGCGGCGTGACGTAGAGCGAGTGCTGCGCGCCCGCCGCCAACCTGGGGGCCGCGGCCGCCAGGGCCTGCGAGCGCGTGGCGACCGCTTCCGTCGGGACGACAGGCGCGACGGGCGTGGAAAATCCTTCGCACCCCGCGGTGAGCAGAACGCTCAGCACCAAGACCAGCGGGAACTTCTGCCCCGCCTTCAAGTTGTCCATCCGCATCACTTCGCCTCCAGCGCGAGAAGCGGCCGTCCATACCTCGTGTCCTTGGCGGATGAGAAGCGTCGTGCATGGGCACGTGCACCAGGAGGAGGACGGCGCGACGGGAAGACCCCGCCCGGGACGCCTGAGTCACACCCTTTCGGGAGCCTCCTCCACGGCCAGGCAGGCGGGGTGCACGCACGGGGCGATTCACGTTTCTTCACGAGGAATGCGTTGCGGCGCGTCGAGGCCGGGCGAGTATTGGGACGACCATGGACTCACCGGCGCGCTTCATCATCTTCGCGGTCCTCACGAGCCTCATCACCGTGGGGGTCCACATCTACCTGTACCGGCGCCTGTTCGCGGACACGTCGGAGGACCGGAGATGGCGCCGGGTGGGCATGGCGGTGATGACGGTGCTGGGCGCCCTGCTGGTGCTGTCCTGGTCGGTGACGCGCTTCCTGCCGATGGACGCCACGTTCGCGGTGGCCACGGCCGTGTGGATGTGGATGGGCGCGGCGACGTACCTGCTGTTCGCGCTGTGGGCCATTGGAGGCGTGCGCGCCCTGTCGCGGAGGCTGACGCAAGCGCCCTCCGTGGACCTCTCCACGAGTCCGGCTGGAGCGGCGAGTCAGGCCGAGGTGCCGGAAGTGGATGTGGCGCGGCGTCACTTCCTCGCGCGAGCCACGGCGGGCGGCGCGCTGCTCGCGTCGGGGAGCCTGACGGGCTACGGGACGTGGAGCGCGTTCCATCCCCCGGTGGTGAACGAGGTCGCGGTGCGGCTGCCCGGACTGCCTCGGGAGCTGGATGGCTTCACCCTGGTGCAACTGAGTGACATCCACGTGGGCCCCGTCATCCAGCGCAAGTTCATGGACGAGCTGGTGGCGCGGTGCAACGCGTTGCGCCCGGACCTCGTGGCCATCACCGGAGACCTGGTGGACGGGAAGGTCGCCTCGCTGGGGCCCTCGGTGGCGGCGCTGCGCGAGCTGCGCTCACGGCACGGCACGTACTTCGTCACGGGAAACCACGAGTACTACTGGGACCCGGGTGCCTGGGCGGGAGCGCTGGAGGGCATGGGGGTGCGGGTGCTGCGCAATCGCCATGTGCGGATTGGAGACGCGGGGGCCTCGTTCGACCTGGTGGGCGTGGATGACTGGTCGGCGGGGCTGTCGGGCGCGAAGCAGGGCTATGACTTGAAGGCGGCGGTGGCGGGAAGGGAGCCGGAGCGGGCTGCGGTGCTGCTCGCGCACCAACCCTCCAACTGGCGCGTGGCGGCGCAAGCGGGCATGGGGTTGCAGTTGTCCGGGCATACGCACGGGGGACAGTTCTTTCCGTTCACGCTCGCGGTGTCCGCCATCTGGGAGCACGACGCGGGACACTTCGAGGAGGGCGACAAGCACCTCTACGTCAGCCGGGGCACGGGCTTCTGGGGGCCGCCCCTGCGTGTCGGCGCTCCTCCGGAAATCGTCAAGGTGACGTTGCTGGCGGCCTGAAAGACAGACACAGGTTCAACCCTTGACTCCTGTTGGTGCGCGCTCCGGGCACCATGAGATGCCAACGCGCTAGAATGACGCCCGGGTGTCGCCGCGGGACTGGGGTATGGTTTTCGTTGCCATGAGCAAGGAACCGGCGAAGAGAGAGCTCAAGCAGGAACGCTCCGCGCGCACACGCGTGGACATCCTCGAAGCGGCCATCACCCTGTTCGCGAAGCGAGGGTTCCTGGCGACGACGATGGCGGACCTGGCGCGCGCCATCCGGATGACCCCTGGAGCGCTGTACTGGCACTTCCCCACGAAGGAAGACCTGCTGCTCGCGGCCATCGAGGAGCTGCACCAGCGCTACCTGAGTGGCTTCGTGGACCTGCTCGACGAGCACCGCGGCCTGTCCGCTCGCGAGCAACTCCAGGCCTTCACCCGCGGCACGCACTCCTTCCTGGGCCAGCATCGCGAGTACGGCATCTTCTTCGGCATGCTCGCGGCCGAAGCGGCGGACTCGAACGAGCGGGTGGCGGAGGCCATCCGCGAGAAGCTGGGCCTGTACGCTAAGGTGCTGGGCGGCATCCTCCGTCACGGGCAGACGACCGGCGAGTTCCGCCAGGACGTGGACACGGAGCTGGCGGCCCACGGCGTCTTCGGGGGCTACCTGGGCGCGCTGATGTACCAGAACCTCTTCCGCGCCACGCTCGACTACGACTCGATGGCCGCCTCGCTTGACCGACTGCTGATGGACGGCGCGCTGGTACGCAAGGCACCGTAGCGCCCTGCTCAACCCCAGAAGCGCCACCAGGAGCGGCGCTGTCGCTCCCGCGCCTCGTCCCTGAGAACCTCGACGTGGCCATCCACGTCCCTCGAAAAGGCTCGGGCGGCCCCGACATCGCGGGAGCCGCCCGAGCAACTTCTCACCGTGTCACGCGGCTCGACGCCGCGCGGGGTGTCATGGCAGCGGGGTGATGATGTTCTGCCTGCCGGGGGTCAGCGTGGTGGTGAACCTGAAGTCATCCAGGTTGTCGTTCGTGTCGGAGCTGTCCGCGCCGCGCGCCAGCGTCCCCTCCGTCGTGTCGATGTCCGCCAACGCCGCCGTGCTCCGCGGCCCCTCCGTGAAGTCGAACCGCTTGTTCGCCACGCCCGCGATGGTGCCCTGATTGACGGGCCCCTCGTAGGCGAGCGAATCGAGGATGGATTCCGTGGCGCTGTCGAAGAGGGCGACCGCGTCCGCCGAGGGACTGTTCGCGGTGCCACCATTCTGGATGGCCTTCGTCGACAGCATCGTCTTGATTCCCGCCTGACCCGCGAGCGGATCCACGATGCCCGCGGGGCCCACCACCAGGTACTCGCCCGGCGCCAGCGAGATGACGCTCGCGAGGTCGATCTTCTCGTAGCTCGCCGGCACGGCTGGCGAACCATTGATGAACACGAGGTACACACCCACCAGGGAGATGGCCGAAGCCGTGGGGTTGTAGATCTCCACGAACTCCTTGTTCGCGGTCGTGTCCGTGCCCTTCGGGTCGTAGTCCACCTCGTTGATGACCAGGTGGTTGATGGCCGGGCGCGGCACCGTGGTGATGGCCGCCGTCTTCGTCACGCCCTCGTACGTCGCGGACACGGTGCCACTCAGGGCCTCGGTCCCCGCCGTGAAGAGGACCTGGACGCTCGTCTGTCCCTCCGGCACCGTCACCGTTGCCGCGGGCAGCGACCCCAGCGTGGCCGAGGACACCGCCAGCGTGACGACGGCGCCACCGACGGCCGCCCTGCGGTCCAGCGTCACCGTGAAGGCCTGCTTCGCCCCGAAGTACACCGACGCCGTCTCGGGCGTCAGCGAGGCGAGCTGCGCGGGCGGCGGCGTCACCGTGACGGCCGACGTCCGCCGCACACCGAGCAGCGACGCGGACACCGTGCCCTCGCCCTCGCCCCGCGCATCCGCGGTGAAGAAGAACGTGGCCTCCGTCGCGCCCGCGGGCACCGTCACCGTGGCCGGCACCGTGCCGAAGAGCGTGACACCCGCGCCCGGCGTGGCGGCCAGCGCCACCGCGAGGTCCGCCGTCGGCGCCGAGGACAGCGTCACCCGGAACTCCTGCGTCAACCCGTACCGGACGACCACCGGCCCCGTGGGCGTCATGCCCAACAACCTCGGGGAGACCAGGTCCACCGTCACCGTGGAAGTCGCGCTGCTGGCGCCCAGCTCCGCCGTCACGGTGCCCGTGGGGCCCGTGGCCGTTTCGTCGACAGTGAGGGTGAACGTCGCCTCCATCGCGTTCGTCGCCACCGTCAGCGCCCCATCCACCGGAGTGAGCGTGCCGAAGCCCGACGTGGGATTCACGGTCAATGCGATGGTGGAGTTCGCGGGGGCCGGACGGTCCAGCGCCACCGCGAAGCTCACCGAGCCTCCCGGAACCACCGTCGCCTCGGAAGGCGTCAGCCCGGTGATGGCGGGCTGCTCCGTCGCGCCCAGCACCCGGAACGACGCCTGACGGGTGGTGTTTCGCAGCGACGCGGTCAGCGTCACGTTCGCCGCCGGGGCCAGGGGCTCCACCTTCACCTCCACGGCGCTCTGACCCGCGGGCACCGTCACCCGTCCGTTGGCCACGCGCAGCGCGCTGCTGTCGCTGGAGGTGATGAAGATGTCGAGCGGCTCCGAGTAGGTGCCGGACAGCGTCACCGTCAGCGCCTGCGGGAAGGTGCTCACCGCGCCCGTCTCGCCCAGGCGGACGAACCCGTCGCCCGGCCCGAAGCCCGTCAACGACGGCATGGGCGGCTTCAGGTCCGCGATGCTGCGCGGCATCACCTTGGAGTCGCTGAAGCTGAACGTCAGCACACCGCGCAGCACGCCGAACCGCGTCCCCAGCGTCGGGTCCGCGTAGGTGTACGCCAGGTCGTCCACCATCAGCCCGGGCTGCGACGTGTTGCCGCTCTCGTTGACGAAGAACTGCTTGAAGTTGTCCACCGTGCTCGTGGTGCTCACGTCGTACACCTCCACCAGCACGCCCTCCAGCGCCTCGGCCCTCGGGCCTCCGGTGCGGATGTCCGCCGTGGTGACGGGCACCGGCGCCGGCAGCGGGTTGCCAGCGCTGCGCCGGACGTACTTCACGTCCACCAGCTCCGGCAGCCCGTTGAAGAGGGTCAGCGTCGCGGTGACGATGTCCAGCCGGTCTCCCACCGCGAGGTCACCCTTGGGCGCGTACACGTAGATGCCCGAGTTCTCCACGCTCGCTCCCGACGGCAGCGGGTGCACCTGCAGCCAGTAGCCCTCCACCGTCGCGGCGCCCTTCACCACGGCGGTGACGATGACGTCGTTGAACGACACCGGCCGCCCTTCCAGGGGCAGGCGTCCATCCTCCCGCGTCTTCAGCGCATGGATGCTGGACGGGCAGCCCAGGTGGCCCGCGTTGGGCGTCGCGGCGCACACGTCGCACGCATCACCCTTGCCATCCCCATCCTGGTCCGCCTGGTCCTGGTTCGACGTGAAGGGGCAGTTGTCCTGCCACGTCGGGAACCCGTCCTGGTCATCATCGCCGACGACGACGTGCGTGCACGCGGAGGTGTTCGCCGCCAGCGGGCACGGGTCGCACGCGTCGCCCACGCCGTCGTTGTCCGAGTCGGCCTGCTTGCCGCCGTCCATGGGACGGATGGGGTTGAAGACGGTGCGGCAGTTGTCGATGGAGTTGCGCAACCCGTCGCCATCCGGGTCATCCACCTTGCTCTCACCGGAGTAGACGTTCGAGCCGCGCACCGACGCCGGGAAGTCCGGATTGTTCGAGATGCGGCGGGGCACGCAGACAGGCTCGCCCTGGGGAACGCCGCAGGCGAACAGCGGATAGCCCACGGGGTTGGCGGCCTTCAGCGCCTCCAGGTTCTTGCCCAGCTCCGACTGGAGGCAGACGGTCTTGGCGGTGCCGCACACGTCCATCGCGTCGCACGCCTCCGCCTCGGCCTTCAGCGCGCCCACCAGCGTCTGGTCGCCGTAGAGCGCCTTGCCGGCGCGCATCGTCAGCACGACATCGGCGGGCTCGGCGGAGATGACCGCCCGGTGCGGCGAGCTGGCGTGGGTGCGCAGCGAGTAGATGGCCAGGTCGCCCAGCTTGCCCGGCGCGAGGCGGCCCACGCGGCTCTGCATGTCCACCGCCTCCGCGGCGTTGGCCGTCGTCATCTTCCAGAGGTCCACGTCGCTGAACGTCCGGGCGAACTGCACGGTGTTGAGCGTGTCCGCGCACTTCAGCTCGCGCAGCATGTTCATGGAGCCGGACTGGGCCCAGTCGGTGCTCAGCGAGATGCTCACGCCCAGCCGCTTGTACGCGGACACCATGGCGGTGTCGCCGTACAGCGTGAGGTTGGAGCGCGGCGACCAGATGAGCGCCGTGCCCCGGTCCGCCATCAGCGTGATTTCGCGCGCCGTCATCGCGATGCCGTGGATGAGCGTCGTGCGCGGCTGCAGCACGTCATTGGGCGCCACGGACACGCAGCGAATCTCGTTGTAGGCCTCCGTGCTGATGCCCTCGCCCAGGTGCGGCAGGTAGGCGGCGACCTTGGACAGGCTCGACGTCCTCGGCATCCGCGCATAGGTACAGTCATCCGCCCGCAGGTCCGTCTCCTGGTCCCCCAGCGGATAGGTGTCCGAGACCGCGACCCACATGTCCATGCCCTCCTGACGAGTCACGGGGACCTGGTCCAGGTTGCGCAGGAGGCCCGCGACGCCGCCCACACCCGCGATGGACGTGGTGCCCGAGAGCAGGTGGCGCAGCTCGATGAAGCCCACCGAGTCCGCGGCGGACCGGGTGCTGTTGGCGACGCGGGTGTGGTTGCCCAGGCCCCGGTACCAGTCCAGCCGGTGCTCGTAGCGCTCATCCGTCCACGCGTACGGGCCGTTCTGGAAGGTGACGTGCTCGTGCGGGTTGATGAGGCCCGGGGAGATGACACCCGTCGGGCACGAGATGTGGGTGGCTTCAGCGGCGCCATCCTCGGTGGAGCAGTCACACGACGCGCAGGTGATGACGCCCTGGGGGTTCACCATCACCTGGCCGCCCACCAGCGTCTCGCCGTCCTTCAGCACGACGCCCGTGAAGAGGCGCGCGCCATTGCCGGCCTTCGTCACCGCGCACGTGGCCCCATCCGCGAGCGGGGGTACGTCCGCCGCCGCGCAGCGGGTCAGCGTCAGCGAGCAGTCCACCTGACAGCCGTCACCGTCCGCCGCGTTGCCGTCGTCGCACGTCTCCGTGCCCTCCAGCTTCCCGTTGCCACAGACGGGCTTCTCCACCTCGGGCGTCACCGTACAGTCCGCGTCGCAGCCGTCGCCGCTGACCCTGTTGCCGTCGTCGCATTGCTCGCCCTCTTCCTTGGCGCTGTTGCCGCAGACGGCAGGGGCGACGCAGCTCGCGCCCTCACATTCCGGCCTGTCATCGCCAGAGCAACCAACGTGGGACAGCAACACCGCGGCGAGCGCGGCCAGCAGCAAGCGAGGGAACTTTCGCATCTCGTGGGTCTCCCGGGGACACCGGCCTGGGGTGAGGCGGTACGTCCTCGACACGCGCGGAGAGTAGCTCGTGAAACATTTCAGCGACAGGCGACCCCGGGGCCCCGCCCCGAAATACCTGTAGTCAGGACGACCCCACGAGCCAGATGCGGGCTGAAGGGCCGGGGGGCCGTGTCGAGTTCCCAGCTTTTTGTAGAGTGGGACGACCGATGACCGCGCACACCCTGACGAGCCCCGTCTCCCGCTTCCTGGACGGACACCTACGACGCGATGCGCAGGCCCGGGAGCTGTCGGTGGCGCGCTTCATGGCGGGCCTGTCGGGCGCGTCGGTGGTGGTGGCCGCGGCGCTGGGGCCCTCGATTGGCTGGGGCTTGACGCAGGCCCTCATGGGGTTGTCGGCGGTGCTGGCGCTCTACTACACGGCGCTGTGGCGAGTGCTGCGCTCGGGTGCGTTCCACCCGGCGATTCCCTGGCTCAACGTGGCGATTGAGGTCAGCATCCCCGCGGTGGTGCTGGCGTTCGACCTGCGCTTCCAGGGGCCCATCTACGCGCTCACGGCGCCCACGCTCGTCATCTGGCCCACGCTGATTACGCTCGCGACGCTGCGCAGCAATCCCCGGCTGGCGCTGGCTGCGGGCATCCTGGTGGCCGCCGAGTACCTGGGCATCTACTTCCTCTTCGTCCAGCCGCTGCTGCCGGAGTCGGCGCTCATCACGCTGACGCCGCGCTTCATCGCCACGCGGGCCTTCTTCTTCGTGGCCGCGGGGGTCTTCACCGCCACGCTGGCGCGGCACTTCCTCCAGCTGACGCGGGGGGCGCTGTCCGCCCTGCGGGAGCAGGAGGTCATGGGCAAATACGTGCTGCACGAGCGCGTGGGTGCCGGAGGCATGGCGGAGGTGTACCGGGCCACGTACTGCCCGGAGGGTGGCTTCCAGAAGCAGGTGGCCCTCAAGCGCATCCTCCCCTCGTTCGCGGACGACGATGAGTTCGTCACCATGTTCCGCCGGGAGGCGGAGCTGTGCTCGTCGCTCAACCATCCCAACATCGTCCAGGTGTTCGACCTGGGGCGGCATGGCGGCACGTACTTCCTGGCGATGGAGTTCGTGGATGGCATGCCGCTCAGCTCGCTGATGCGGGGGCTGTCGCGCCGGCCGCTGCCGGTGGCGGCGGTGACCTTCCTGGGCGCGGAGCTGGCGGCGGCGCTCGACTATCTGCACCGCCGCACGGGCGCGGATGGACAGCCGCTGCGGCTGGTCCACCGGGACCTCAACCCGCCCAACGTGCTGGTGTCCCGCTTCGGGGAAGCGAAGCTGTCGGACTTCGGGATTGCGCGGGACTCGGCGCGCTCGCAGCTCACGGCGGCAGGGAGTGTGCGCGGCAAGTTGGGCTACATGGCGCCCGAGCAGGCGGCGGGACGGCCGTTCGATGGGCGCGCGGACCTCTTCGCGCTGGGGCTGACGCTGCATGAGGCCCTCACGGGCCGACGCGCGCTCCAGGGCTCCACGCAGGAAGCGCTGCTGCGCGCCACGCTGGACCAGGAGCTGGCGCCGCCTTCGCACTTCAACCCGGAGGTGCCGCCCGAGCTGGACGCGGCGGTGATGGGGTTGCTCGAGAAGCGGCCCGAGCAACGCACGGCCAGCGGCGCGCTGCTGCGACAGCAAATGCTCGCGATAGGCGGTGAAGCCGCGCCCTATCCCCGAGGACAGGCGCTGCTCGCGAACGCGCTGCGTGAGGCGCAAGAGCGCAACCAGAAGGACAAGGCCAGTGATGCGGGCGGACAGGCACCGCCTCGCGCCCCCGCCACCGCTCGCCCGGCCTGATGCACGTCGACGTTCAACACGCCACCGCTCGCCCGGCGTGATGCGCGTCGACGTTCAACTCGCCACCGCGCCCTTGGCCTGACTCGCATCGATGTTCAGCCCGCCACCGCGCCCTCGGCTGACGCGCATCGATGCTAAATCCGCCGCCGAGCCCTTGGCTGACGCGCATCGGTGTTCAATCCGCCACCGCGCGCCCAGCCTGATGCGCGTCGAGGCGCGACCAGCCACCGCGCCCAGCGCAGCCATCGCGCCGATGCCCACCCCCGCCGAGCATCGCGCCACCGCGCTCGCAGCCTCCCTGCTCGAGCAACCACGCTCCAGGCATCGCCGTGCGACAGCCGCCCCTTCACTCAAAATCCCTGCGCGCTCGGCGCCTTCGCGCTACTTAGGGCGCGCACGCCTCACCGGGAGCAACACACCATGGACGTGGCCGTCCTCACCTATGCCGACCTGCCGGAGCTCGACGCCTTCGACGCTCCCCTGCTTCCCGCCCTGAAGGCGCTGGGACTGGATGCGCGGCCTGTCGTGTGGGACGACCCGACGGTGGACTTCCGCACCGTGCGCATGGCCGTCGTGCGCACCACCTGGGACAGCCACCTGCGCCGCGACACCTTCGTCGCCTGGGCGCAGAAGGTCGGCCGCCTCACGAAGCTCCACAACCCGGCCGACGTGCTGCGCTGGAACACGCACAAGTTCTACCTGCGCGAGCTGGAGGCCAAGGGCATCCCCGTCACGCCCACCGTCTGGGTGGAGCGCGGTGGCACGCTCGACGTCGGCGCCCTGGTGAAGTCGCGCGGCTGGGACGCCGTCGTCCTCAAGCCCGCCGTGTCCGCGGGCGCACTCAAGACACACATTCTTCCGCGCGCCGAAGCCGCCGCCGCCACCCAGCTCGTGACGGAGCTGGCCGCCGAGTGCGAACTCATGGTGCAACCCTACCTCACCGCCTTCGAGACGGAGGGCGAGCGCAGCTACATCTCCTTCGACGGCGCCTTCAGCCACGCGGTGCGCCGGCCCCCCACGCTGAAGTCCGCGCCCCGGGGCTTCGCGCAGCCCACCGTCTTCACGCCCGACAACCGCGAGGAGTCACGCCTGGCCGAGCGCGTGCTGGAGGCCATCGGCCAGCCGCTGCTCTACGCCCGCGTGGACGTGGCCACCGACAACGAAGGCGTCTCGCGCCTGCAGGAAGTGGAAGTCACCGAGCCCTCCCTCTTCCTGTCACTGGACCCCGAGGCCCCAGGCCGACTGGCCCGAGCCATCGCCGCCAGACTCTGAAGCCCTAGAGGCCGCACACCTTCGCGTCGGTGTTGCGGAACACGCAGAGCAGCTTCGGCAGGCGCTTCTTCCAGAAGGACCAGTCGTGCTGCCCGCTCGGCTCGTGCACGTGGGCCACGTCGTAGCCCCGGCTCTTCAGCGCCGCGATGAACTGGAGGTTGGACTGACAGTCGTCGGAGCCCTGCTCGCCGTCGTCCGTGCAGCCCGTCGCCGGCGAGCCGTGGTCCACGTAGAAGCGCACCGGCACCACCGGCTCCTGCGCCGCGCGCAGCACCATGGCGTTGCCATCGTCCCGGTCCACTTCACCGTCGTGCGGCCAGAACAACGTCCCCGACTGGGTGCCCACGAAGCCGAACTTCTCCGGGAACTGGAAGCCCGCGTACACGGAGATGAGTCCCCCCAGTGACGCGCCGAAGATGCCCGTGTCCTGGGGACCCGTCTTCACCCGGAAGCCCGCCTCCACGCGAGGCATCAGGTCATCCTTCAGGAAGGCCAGGTACTCGTCGCCCTTGGGCGCGGGCCAGCCCGGGGCGCGCGCGGGCGCGAAGGTGTACTGCGCCAGCCGCACGTCCTGCGTGGGAAGCGCCACGAAGACGAGCACCGCCGCGTCCTGGGGCCGCGCCTTGTAGTGCGCGTCCGCCGCGTCCACGAAGGACTCGCGGGTGATGCTCTCGTTGCCATCGTGGACGTACATCACCGGCAGCGTCGGGCACTCCGGACCGTCGTAGGACGGCGGCGTGTAGACGAACACGTCGCGCGCATCCCCGAGCACCGTGGCGTGCACGCCGTACCAGGCGGTGAGCCGCCCCTTCGTCGCGTCCTGCGCGTCCGGATAGACGAGCGAGTTGAACTGGCCCACTGCGTTGCGGTTGAGGCGGTCCCACACCACGTGCTTCGCCCGAGGGTCCTCGAAGAAGCCTCCACCCTGCACCAGCTTGTACGGGTGCGGCCCCGTGCGCGGGATGTCCACCTCCGCGACGAACAGGTCCGTGTCACGCACCTGCGCCAGCGGCGTGGCGGTGGGGGACCACTCGTTGAAGTCGCCAGCCACGGACGTGTCGCGCGCGGAGTCGCCGCGCGCGAAGAAGACCACCCGCTGCCGGCCCGAGCGCGCATCGCTCACCAGCGGCGTGCCGCCCTGCGCCGCCACATCCGCCACGAACTGGTCGATGGCCGCCGTGCGGACCTCGGGTGAGGTGGCGCGGCTCATCGCCAGTTGCAGGTTCACCCACAGGGAGATGGGCGCGCCGCGCACCACCGCCGAGCGCTGACAGGCCCAGCTCTCCGGCCCCGAGCCGCCGTCCGGCGAGACGCCCCCGTCCGGATACGTCTGGGTGAAGGGCGGAGGTGGCACGTACGCCGCGCCCTCGGAGTCATCACAGGCGGACAGCAGCGTCGCGCACAGCAGGACGGCGGACAGACGGCGCATCAACGTCTCCAGTGGCTGGAGGGAACCAGCGTCAGGGCTGGGGCGTGGCGGCGGTGGCGGTGCCCGACACCGTGAACTCGCGCCCCCACAGCCGCACCTTCGCGGCCTTGTCGGCCTCGCCATCGAAGAAGACGCTCGCCTTCACCTTCACCGAGGGCGGCACCTTGATGGAGTCCGCGGCCTGTCCCGGAGAGCGCGCCTGGAGCGGCGTGGCGAAGCCGTCCTTGTCCAGCAACTGCGCGCCGCCACCCTCCTGGAGGCCCAGCAGGTGCAGCGGCTCGGCCGTCTTGTTCGTCACGGCCAGCACCACCTCCACCCCGCCCCCGCTGGACGCCTTCACTTCCAGCACGGACAGCTCCGTGTTGGCGTGGACCTCGTCGGCCGCGGACAGCGTGCGCGAGCCATCCGTGCTCACCGCGCCCTTGCGGCCTTCCTTCATGCCCTCCACCACGCCGCTGCCCGCGCCCTTGGCGACCTCCACCGTCTTGCCCACCACCGCGGCAGTGACGTCCTTCGCGGTTTCACCCTTGCAGGCGGGGACGAGGAGCAACAACGGGGCGAGCAGCAGGCGACGCATGGGACCTCCAGACATATGTGGGCGCGGGTGTACTACAGGCTCCCGCCCGGGCGCGAGAGGGGCCTCCTCGCCTGGATTCCGACCATTCGTGGACACCCAAACCCACCTTCTCGCGCCTGGCGGGCCCCGAAGAGGTTATGAGTTACCCATGGCACGCGCTCTGCTGCTCTCGCTGCTCGTGAGGCAGCACATGGCTCTCAAGGAGAAGTTTCGCGCCAAGTACCCACACCCCTGGTTGGTGTGGGAGGCAGGCGCGTGGAACGTCCCCGAAACGACGGAGGGGAACGTGGGTGCCACTCGGCTGCCCTTGACGGACCTGCGGGACTGCCTGCCCGCCGGGGACGCCATGTGCTTCGAACTGGTGGCCCTGGCCGAGCGAGGCCCCATGCGGATGGGGCGCGCCTCGAACAACGCGCTGGTCATCAACGACGCCACGGTGTCGCGGGAGCAGCTCATCCTCACGCCCCGCCCCGACGCGGGCTGGCACGTGGCGAGGGTGGCGGATGCCCGTCCGGTGAAGCTGGATGGGCAGGAGCTCCCCGAGGAGGGCACCGTGCTGAGTCCGGGCGCGAAGCTGGAAGTCGGCGACGTGCGCCTCACCTTCCACGACGCGAGCGGCTTCGACGAGCGCATCTCCCGCATCGCCGCGCAGGTGCTGGCGCAGACGGCCGCCTCGCGCTGAGGCGGGGAGACCTCGGTGCCGCTGCGTGGAGCGCGGGCGCGCCGCCAGCAGCGCGGCAACCGGAGTGGCGCAGGCTGGGCTCTCACCCCGCTGCGCCGCTGCGTGGAGCGCGGATGCACCGCCAGCAACGCAACCACCCGACACTGTCCGTGACGAGGGGTGGGTAACTCACCGCGCTGCGTGGAGCAGGAGCCCGGCGGTCCGCGCTCAACGTGATGCGGGGGCGGCGCTCGCGGCGCGCGCGCCCTTGCGAGGCGCGGTCGCGTTCCGGCTCCCCTTCTTCGCGTTCGCGGCCGGCTTCGGCGCCGTGAGGGACTTGGCGAGCGGCACTTCCAGTTCGGTGTGAGCATCCAGCCGCACCGAGCGCTCCGACGACACGTAGCCCGCGAGCTCCACGCGAAGACTCAGCGGCACCTCACGGCGCGGCAGCTCGCGCACCAGCGGGGTGATGCCCAGCACCTCACCCGTGTCCGAGCGCACCACCTGCGCGCCCTCCGGGAAGGAGTGCACGGTGAGCGTCACACCGGGCTGCACGGGCGCGGGAGGCAACACCTCCAACTTCCTGGGCTCGACCTTCCGCTCCGGCGAGACAACGGACACCGGCGCCTGCGCGAGCACGGGCGCATCCGCCGCACCCAGCCCCATCCACAGCAGCGCGCCCGTCAGCAGCGCCAGCGCGCCTCCACCGGCCAGCATCACCGCGCGGCGACGCCCCGCTCCAACGACGGACATCCGCCGCGTGGGCCGCTCGGACAGCTCCATCGCGGCCACCGCCTCCGGCGACGTGGGCACCTGGACGGGCAGCAGCAACAACCCCGTCGTCACCTCCGCGAGCGACTGGGGCCGCCCCTCCGGCTCCTTCGCCAGGCAGCGCATCACCAGCTCCGTGAGCTGGGGCGGCAACGGCTCACCCGAAGGCAGGTGCGAGGGCAGCGGCGGCGGCGGCTGGGTGATGATCTGCACCACCAGCTGCCCGAAGGCCTCCGCCTGGAAGGGCGGATGCCCGCAGAGCATCTCGTAGAAGATGTTGCCCACCGCGTAGATGTCCGAGCGCGCGTCCACCGAGAGGCCCGCGGCCTGCTCCGGGGACATGTACGCCGGCGTGCCGATGATGGTCCCGTCCAGCGTGCCGGTGGGAGCCCCCTCGGAGGACAGGTGCTTGGCCACACCGAAGTCCAGCACCTTCACGAAGTCCGGCTGGCCCGCGCGCTGGGTGAGAAAGAGGTTGTCCGGCTTGATGTCCCGGTGAACCACGCCCACCTGGTGGGCCGCGCCCAGCGCCGCGCACACCTGCACGGCGATGCGCTGGATGCGCGCGAGCGACAGCGGCTCCTGCTTCAAGAGCACGCCGAGCCCCTGGCCCCGCAGCAGCTCCATGACGCAGTAGACGTGGCCGCCCTCGCCCTCGTCCACGAAGTCGAAAATCTCCACGATGTGCTCGTGGTTGATTTGATTCACGGTGCGGGCTTCCTGGAAGAAGCGCTGCACGAAGCCGCCGTCCCGCGCGTGCTCCGGCTTCAGCACCTTCAAGGCCACCTGCCGCCCCAGCCGCGCGTGACGCGCCTGGAACACCCGCCCCATGGAGCCTTCACCCAGGAAAGTCTCCAGCTGGTAGCTGCCCAGCACGAAGCCCTCCCGCAGCTCCTCGCCCATCCGGGGCTCTCCGCTCATGGAGCCTCCACGACCGGACAGCAGGGTCTGCGCGAAGAGGTCATCGTTGCCCATGGTGTGAAGAACTCTCCATGCTCAGGAGCAACGGCAACCCACGCCGGGCCCTCTGTCTTCCATCCAACGTCAGCGCCGTTCCTTCCCTGTGGAGACGACGCATCCGAGGTCCTCGAAGACCCTTCTCCCCGCGCAGGAGAGGTCAGCCCGCACGGACGCGCCCACGCCTCGTGCGCCGTCCTCCACCGGACAGGCTCGCTCACCGGGCTTTGGGACGTCAGGGAGAGGATCACGACTGCGACTCGCGGAGAGGAAGGATGAGACGGGAGGCGGGGCCGGGAAACCCCCACCTCCAGGGAGGTGCTCAGGTGCAGGAGCCCGCCTGACAGACACCCGGCACGCGGTTGCTTCCAACCACGCGCGTGCAGGCCGCGTTGTTCGGACAGTCCACCGTGTCCGCGCAGTCGATGCCGTTGTTGCCGTCATTGTCGACGAGGTCGTTGCAGATGGTCTCCTTGGGGGTGGTGCCGCCGCACACACACCCGGTACCGCACGACTGGTTGTTGCAGTCGGAGTCCGCGCAGTCGATGCCGTTGAGGCCATCGTTGTCGACGCCGTCGCTGCAAATGGTCTCCCGACGCGCGCCGCCGGTGCACACGCAGCCGGTGCCACACGACTGGTTGTTGCAGTCGGAGTCCGCGCAGTCCAGGCCGTTGTTGCCGTCGTTGTCACGACCATCCGAGCAAAGGGTCTCCCGGCGCGTGCAGTTCTGGAAGCTGCAGCCGCGCCCGCACTCGCCGCTCACGCAGTTGGCGTCCGCGTTGCCCGTCTGGCAGTCAATCGCCCCATTGCCGTCGTCATCCTGGCCGTTGGAGCACTGGACTTCCTTCGCGGCCCCCTGGGTGCACATCACCGTCACCGTCGCGCCGTTGCTGGCCACGGTGACGTAGTCGCAGTCATCGCGGTCCGCGCAGTCCGTCTGTCCATCACCGTCGTTGTCGGTGACGTCGCGGCAGTTCTGCTCCGCGCACTTCTCGCTGATGCACACCGCGTTCACTTCACCGGCCACGCAGCGCTGGCTGGCACAGTCCGGATCCAAGCAGTCGATCTTGTCATCGCCATCGTTGTCGAGGCGGTCGGTGCAGTCGGATTCCGTCTTCGCCGACGCCAGACAGGTGCAGCCCATGCCGCACGACTGACCGCCACAGTCCACGTCCGCGCAGTCCGTCTGTCCGTCCGTGTCGTCGTCGTTCCCGTTGCCGCACGCGCCCTCGACACAATTGATGCCACGACACGCCAGTCCGGGACCGCACTCCCTGCGCTCGCAGTCGGTGTCGTTGCAGTTGAGCTGGCCGTCGCCATCCTCGTCCGCGCTGTCAGGCGTGCACAGCGACTCCGCCTTGCGGCCCTGGTCACACACGCAGCCGGCGCCGCAGGACTGGTCGTCGCAGTCGTCGCGGTCCGCGCAGTCGATGCTCCGGTCATCGTCGTCGTCCACGCCGTTGCCGCAGCCCGTCTCGGTCTTCTTCCCGTTCTGGCAGGTGCAGCCCGCGCCGCAGGCCTGGTTGTCGCAGTCGTCGCGGTCCGCGCAGTCGGCCGGGCCATCCCGGTTGTCATCGATGCCATTGCCGCAGTCGAGTTCCGTGCGCTTCTGACACTGGCCCTCCACGCAGTTCTGCTGCGCGGTGCAGGCCGTGCCGCAGGTGCCGCAGTTGAACGGGTCCGTCATCCGGTCGAAGTCCTCGTCGACCTGACCGTCGCAGTCGTCATCCACGCTGTTGCAGCGCTCGCCGGCGGGCAGCACATCGCCCACGCAGGCCACCGTGCCTTCACGGGTGCAGACGGACTGGCCATCGCGGCACGCGCCTACGTTGCGCAGGTTGGCGGCACCCGAGAAGCACGCCGCCTCCAACTCGTCGACCGCGCCGTCGCAGTCGTCGTCCACGCCGTTGCACTTCTCGTCGGGCTCCGGGAGACAACAGTACTTGGGTCCCCCGTTGGGCAGCGCTGTACACAGATAACCGTCCCCACCACAGTCCGCCTCCACCGCGCAGGTGTAGGCGGCGTTGTCGGGGAACTCCACCTTGCAGCCCGCCGCGCCGGACACCAGCAGCAGGGAAGCGAAGGCTCGCAGCCAGGAATTGAAGGTCTTCATAAAGCTCAGAAGCTCCCGCCGACGATGACATGGACCGCCGTGGCCGCGCCCGCGCTGACCGTGCCCGCGGGCGTCGGCGCCTCGCTGTGAGAGGGCACCACCAAGAGCCACGTCACGCTGCCCGCCGTCACCGCACCACCACCAATAGCCAACCATTGGGAGAGCTTGGCCTGCGACTGTGCATCCAGTCGCTCCTTGCGGGACACATCCAGCATCCCGTCTCCATCCGCGTCCTTCGCCCGGCCCTCCACGTCCTTGGCGCCCTTGCCCAGCACCGCGCCCACGCCCACCGCCGCCAGGCCCACCAGCGCGGTGTAGAACGCCGGCCGCTTGTAGATGGGCGTGCCGCGACCGCGCTTCGCCACCTGTCGGGCCACCGCGTCCTCGGGACCCTCCGGCGCCGGGCCGGAGATCTCCATGCGGACCTCCAGTTCCTCGCGCCCACCGGGCTTGAGCGTCACCGTCCGCGTGAAGGACGCATACTCATCCGCGGACACCTCCACCTGCATGGTGCCCGGCGGCAGGCGCGCCTCCACGCTTCCCACGCCGAGGATGCGCTCGCCCGCCTTCACCACCGCCGTGGGAACGTTGACGCTCACCTTCAGCAGCGCGCGCGGTCGGCCCAGCGCCATCATCCGATTGCCCAGCTTGGTGGCCGCCTCCTGCTGGAAGGCCGCGTCCTTCGGGTTGCGCCCCGACACCACGTCCTCGTGCACCACGCCCTTGTCCCTGTCGTACGTCCACGCGCGCAGCGTCCAGCCCGCGTCCTCCAGCGACAGCCGCGCCGTCGTCAGCAGGTCCGCGTCCAGCGACTCCGCCGGCTCCGCCAGACACGACGCCTGCGAGCAGCGCAGCGCCGCGTCGTAGTTCGCCTCCAGTCGCTCGCGCACCTCCCGGGGGCCCGCGCCGAAGGCCACCATGCCGGACGACATCGCGCCCTTCGCCAGCTCCCGCAGCCACACCGACGCCTGCTGCGAGCCCGCGCGCTCTGGCGTGTCCAACCCGAGCAGGACGAAACGCGGTGTCAGCGACACGGCGTTCTCGTCCTCCGCTCGCAGGTCCAACCCCATGTCCTGTCCGCCCGGCTGCTCCGACGGGGACTCCTGGGAGGAGGTCTCTGAGCTGAGGTCCAGCCCCAGGCCGCCCTGCTCCTGAGCCCGCGCGGGACGGGCCAGCAGCGCGAGCGCCAGCATGGCGACAGGCAGAACGACGGGAATGCGCATCCCGCCGTTCTACTCCTTTGCCATTCCCAACGGAATGATCGGTCAGATTCCAGACACCGTGGGTCTGGGGGTGGGTGTCAACCCTGTGCGACATGGCCGCCTGCCCTGCGCACGAAGGGGAAGCGGCTCGGGGCCGGAAGCTTGCCGGGTGTCGCGTGGGTCCTCATCTCCCATCCTAAGGAGGCGTGACACATGGCGGACGCAAAGCTCTGGATTCTTGTGGGGAACGCGAGCCGGGCAAGGCTCTTCGCGACGGACGCGAAGGCGGAGAAGGATTGGAGTCTGGTCGAGGAGTTCCACCACGAGGAGAGCAGGGCCAAGGGCGATGACCTGCGCGACCAGCCAGACAACCCCAACGCCGGCACCCTGCACGGGCCCCCCGGTGAGAATGAGCCCAATGGCCGCAAGGAGTTGGAGCACGAGCGGTTCGCCCGGGAGCTGTCCGGCGTCCTGGACAAGGGGCATGACCGCCACGCCTTCGACAAGCTCGTCATCGCCGCGCCCCCTGAATTCCTCGGGCGGCTGCGCAAGGCGCTGAGCACCCGCGTCCGACAGCGGGTGTTGCTGGACGTGGGCTCCGACTACTCCACCGTGCCGGCCCGCGATTTGCCTGAACGCGTTCCCCTCCTCTAGCGTGGCCTTTTCCGGAATTTCCGGAACAGCAGTCCGGGCGTCAGCGGTGGGGCGACGCCCGGGCCCGCGCGGGCCGCGCGGCACGAGGAGCATGAATGGCGGCGGTGAAGGCGGTCCTGTTGGACCTGGGCAACGTCCTCGTCTTCCACGACAACGCGCTGCTGTTCTCCAGGCTGGGAGCCTGTGCCCGAATGCAGGCGCACGAGGTCTCCCAGCGGCTGATGGGCGCGGGATGGACCGCGGCCAACAAGGGCCTCCTGGACGCCGAGGGCATCCGCCGCAGCGTGTGCGGGGCGCTCAACCTGGAGCTGCCCATGGCGGAGTTCGCGCCCCTGTGGAGCAGCCACTTCACCACCCACGACGCGGTGCTCCCCCGGGTGGAGTCCCTGGTGGGTCGGGTGAAGCTGGTGCTGGTGTCCAACACCAACGCGCTGCACGCGGCCTACCTGCGGCCTCGCCTGCCCCTGCTCCAGCGCTTCGATGCGCTGGTGATGAGCTGCGAGGTGGGCAGCGTCAAACCGGAGCCGGACATCTACCGAATCGCCCTGGAGCGCGCGGGCTGCGCGCCCGAAGAGGCCGCCTTCTTCGATGACCTGCCGGAGTTCGTGGACGCGGCCAACGCGCTGGGCCTGCGCGGCCAGCTCTTCACCACCGCCGCCGCCTTCGACACCCAGCTCGAGGCGCTCGGATTATGAGGCTCGGTGGCTACGTCCTGCACCGCGACAACAAGGACACGCTGGAGCCCTGCCTGCGCGGCCTGCTGGCCCTCTGCGATGACGTGGTGGCGCTGGACTCCGGCGCCACGGACGGCTCGGGGGAGCTGGCGCGCTCCCTGGGGGCGCGCTCGGTGCCACACTCCTGGAAGGGCTATGGCGCCGCGCGAGTGGCCGCGGTGAACGCGCTGGCACCATGCGACTACGTCTTCTACCTGGACTCGGACGAGTCGCTGGAGCCCGGCGCCGTGGACACGCTGCGCGCATGGAAGGGCTCCTCGCCCGACGCCGACGTCTACCGGCTGCCCCGGCGCGACTGGGCGGAGGTGGAGGGCCGCCGCTTCCTCTTCCGCACACAGTGGCGCGCACGGCTGGTGCGGCGGGAGAAGGCCGTGTGGCACGCGCGGCACATCGTCCATGAGGCCCTGCCGAAGATGCGGGGCGGGCGCGTGCTGGCGCCCATCGACCACCGCTTCGCCACCTCGGTGGCGCGCCGCTGCGCCAAGGAGGAGCGCTACGCGCTGATGTGGGCCCTGCGCGCCCACTTCGAGCAACGCAGGCTCAAGCCCGTGGTCATCCAGCGCCTGGCCGCGTGGGTGCGCGACTGCGTGCTCACCGGCGCCGTCTTCCGGGGCGGAGCGGACGCCTCCCGGCTGGCGTGGGGCGTGGCCGGCTACCACTCCACCAAGTACGCGTACCTGCGCCAGCTGCGCGAGGGCCGCTTCGCGGAGCTGGCGCGCATCTATTCGGAGGAGCGCTACGACGAGCTGTTCGCCCGCGTGCGCGAGGGCCGGCTGGACTGAGGCCCAAGCCGGCGGCTCACTCGTACTTCGCGACGGGCGGCTCGCGCAGCCCCGCCTCCGCCCACTTCTGGAAGGCGGGCTGGGCCAGGAGCGTGTCGCGGTACGCGGCGCACACCGGCTCCAGCGCCACGTCGTAGGTGACGAAGCGCGTGGCCACCGGCGTGTAGAAGGCATCCGCGATGGTGAAGTGGCCGAAGAGGAACGGCCCGCCCTGCCCGAAGCGGGCGCGGCAGTCGGTCCACAGCGCCTGGATGCGGGCGATGTCCTCGGCCACGCCCGGCACCCGGCCCTGTCCCGGACGGCGCGCGCGCAGGTTCATCCCCATGTGCTCGCGCAGCTTCGTGAAGCTGGAGTGCATCTCCGCCGTCACCGCGCGCGCCACCGCGCGGGCCTCGCGCTCCTGGGGCCACAGCCGGGCCTCCGGAAACGTCTCCGCCAGGTACTCACAGATGGCCAGCGAGTCCCAGATGGACACGTCGCCATGCTTGAGCAGCGGCAGTCGGCCCGTGGGGGAGTGACGGGCGATGAGCTCCCGCGTCTCCGGTGTGTCCAGGGGGATGACCACCTCCTGGAACGGCTGCCCGGTGTGGGCCAGCGCCAGATACGGCCGAAGCGACCACGAGGAATAGTTCTTCGAGGCAACGACGAGGGTGAGCTGGGGCATGGCGCGCACGGTAGCGCTCCACGCCACGGGACGCCCGCGCTTCAGTTCGCCGGGGTGTTGCGGCCCAGGAACGAGCGCACGCGCGACAACCACGGCTGGCGACGGCGGTGCTCCGGCGGGTCGATGCGATACACGGCCACCGGCAGGCGGATGTTCTTCATCTCGCCCCGACCCAGGCGCACCGGCGGGGACTCCAGCTGCCCCTCCACCTGCCGCGCCACCGTCTCGCTGACGTAGAGGGTGCCGGGCCGCGCCAGCGCCTCGATGCGCGCGGCCAGGTTGACGCCCTCGCCGAACACCTCACCGTCGCGGTGCACGACGACGCCCAGGTGCACGCCCACGCGCATCACCACGCGGCGCTCCACGGCCACCAGCCCGTTGTGCACCTCCAGCGCCCGCTGCAGCTCCAGGCCAAAGTCCACGGCGGCCAGCCCGCCCTCGAACTCCAGCAGGAAGCCGTCCTCCAGACGCTTCACCTCGCGGCCACCGTGTCGCGGGAGCAGCTCGCGGACCAGCACGGCGTGCTCGTCGCGCACCACCTGCTGGAGCGCTTCGTCACGCCAGGACTGGCGCCCCGCGGCCTCGATGCCCGTGAACAGGATGGCCGACAGTTTGCCCGGCTCGGGTTCCTCCACCACCATCGCTCAGCTCCCCTCCCCCCGATGCCAATTGTCCAAAACGTTACTCCAGGACGAGGTCCCCGGTCCCAGCCGAGCCCCCCGTCACGGCTGGGACCGGGCCCCGGATGACCTCTCGCCCGGACGGGCGCGGCCATGCATCGCGTGAAGTCCCTCGCTCCTGACGTCTCGGCTTCGACGGCCGCTCGCTCTCAGTCCCGCTGCGTCAGGGCCGGGGAGCGATGGGACGAACACTGAACCACTCTGCTCGACTCCATCAGGATAATTCATCACTGACGCGACGCACAAACAGCCCAGGAGGTCGGACTCCACGGGTGTCCGACCTCCAACGCAGTGAGTCAGGTGCGCGTTCTTCTCAGGACAGGTGAGGGGTGGGCCTCACAGGTCGTCGCAGGGGGTTCCCAGGCGGGCGCCGGTGTAGATGCCGAGCTCGTTGTAGATGAGCGCCAGGTTCTCCGAGACAGGCACCTGTCGCAGCTTGCGGCGGGCCTTCTTCTCCACCCAGAGCGACGGCAGCTCGCGGTCCAGCAGCAGTTGGAGGTCTCCCTTCTTCGTGGAGAAGATTTCCCCCTTCGAGTCGGAGACGACGTTGACCATCTGCTGCTGCTTCATCCGGCCACGGGGGCCGATGAAGACGCGGAAGCTCTTCTGCTCGGCCTGGAGCCGGCCCCGCTCCACCAGGAAGTAGACGCCCTTGGTGTCGCGCAGGAGGGCGTACGGCTCGTACTTCATGGGGCTGGGGGTATAGGCCGCCTTGCGCAGCAGCTCGCGCGAGGTCTCCGTCGCCAGCAGCTTGAAGGCCGTCGCGCGCTGGCCGCAGCGCACCGAGCAGGTGCCCTCCTTCGGGTCCACCTGGACGACGGAGTAGGCGCGCGCGTCCACGCCATTCGCGTTGGATTCCAGGTCCGGGTTCCAGAAGCGGGGCTCGAAGAACGAGCCGGTGGGGAGCCGGACGACGTTGGGGGCGATGGGAATCTCGGTGAAGGTGGCGCCGTCTCCGTAGAAGAGCTGCGGCTGCGAGCTGTCGAAGACCTCCGTCGAGGAGACGTAGTGCCCCTTGCCGTCGGTGCAGACGGCGGTGCGCTCCAGGAGCATGCGCTTGCGCAGCGAGTCCTCGCGCGCCCAGGGGGGCTCGTGGGCCAGGACGGCGGTGGACGACAACGTCAGGAGCAGGGCGAGGCGATGGGCCAGGGACATGGGATGGAGCCTCACAGGTGGTCCAGGAAGAAGTCGGCGTAGGAAGCCGTGTCCATGCCGCCCGCGGCGGGGGCGATGGTCCACTGGAGCGCGCCGCTTTCGACCTTGCCTCCGTAGGCGGCGCCGTTGCGGCACTCCACCCGCTTCAGCGTGCTCTTCACGGTGCGCCGGGCTTCCTCCGAGCCCCGGCACAGGAACTCAAGGGCCTCGAGCGGCCCGGCGCAGTACGCGCCGATGGGGTACTCGCTCAGCTCCTTGTCGGAGACGGTGTCCCAGGCCACCTGGACGGCCACGTTCGAGCCGCACGTCTGGTTGAGCGTCTTCACCTTCTCGGCCAGGTCGCGCTCCTCGGATGCGGCCCAGAACGCCTTGTCGAACGCGGCGGCGCGGGTGAGCGTGCCGTCGGCGAGCTGGCGCTGGTACAGCTCCACCACGTCCTCGACGTCCACCTTCTTCGAGCGCTCCTCGCTCGCGTAGAGGGTGACGGGGTCTTCCTTGTCGAAGCGGTTGAGGGTGTTCCTCCCGTTCGACTTCTGGGACGGCGCCAGTCGCACCAGGCGCAGACGCTTGCCGCGCCAGTCCGTCCAGTAGGAGTTGTCGTCACCGACGCTGTGGAGCGCCACCTTCCCATCCAGGTCATCGCCCGGGGCGTGGAACTGGACCAGGGCCCGTCGGGGCTCCGCGGGCAGGAGCGGGACGATGGTGATGATATCCCCACCCTCGGACGTGAAGACGAGCCCCGTGCCCTCCGGCTTTGGTGCTTCGGTGGTGGGCCGCGCGCTCCGCGAACAACCGAGCGCGACGACGATGACGACACTCAACGCCAACAAGACTCTCAAGCAACGCCCCCTGTTCGTGGAGCCCCGCGTGGACGCCCGACACGGGCGCCGCCGTCACAGGGCGATATCGTACTGCTTGCAGTACTGGCGAACCTGAGCGCGCTCCGCCGTGGGAACCCGAAGCCAGACGGTGCGCGCGTTGGACAAATCTCCCTGGCGGCAGTGGACCCGCGTCAGCAGCGCGAAGGAGGCGCCTGTGACTTGCGACCGCTGACTGCGGCGCACCAGGTGGAGGGCCTCGCTGGTGTCTCCGCTCGCCAGCGCCTTCTCCGCCAGTTCGAGGTCCGCGAGCGCGCCTTCTTGGATGGTCTCCGGGCTGCGTCGCCGCTCCGCATCGAGCGTCGGACGCGAGGTGCCCACGGGGTTTCGAGCGGCGTCATTCGGTGGGGTTCCGTTGCCCCGGGGTTTCGCCTTCACCTCTGGGGTCACGCTCGTCTCCGCCGATGGAGGGGCGGCTTCCGGAGAGCCGACCGCCAGTGCGCCTTCTGAGTCGGCCTTCGCCTTGGGTGGGTCCGCGGGGGCCTCGCGCGCCAGGGTGGGATTTACATCCGGGGGACTCGCGGGCGCCTGGACAGGAGGAGCCGCCGGGTCGGCGGAGGCGGACACGGAGTCCTCCCGAGACGCGAAGGGCAGGACTCGCGAGAACCCCACGCCCACGGCGATGAGCACGCCCGCGGCCAACGCCATCCAGACCCAGACCTTGCGCGAGCCCGCCAGGACACCTCGCGAGGCGGACCGAATCGTCGGGGGCTCGGGGACCGAGTCGGGCTCCGAAGGGTCCGGACTCATCGGCGCGGCATTCGCGACCGAGGGCCTCCACACCTCGAGCGGAACCGCCGCTGCGGGCTCGGCCACCGGAGGCGCGGGCGGAGCGGAGGACACGACCTTCGGCGGCGACACACGCACCGACTTCCCGATGAGGCCCGAAGCCTCCGAAGGTCGTGAGGCGTCTGCCTGCGCCGAGCGTCGCGAAGCCTCCGGCGACTGCGCGGACTCATGCTGCGCGGGGCGTCGAGACGCATCAGCGGACTGCGCGGACTCACCCTGCGCGGAGCGTCGCGAGGCTTCAGGAGACTGCGCGGACTCACCCTGCGCGGAGCGTCGCGAGGCATCAGGAGACTGGGCGGACTCACCCTGCGCGGAGCGCCGCGACGCTTCAGCGGACTGCGCGGACTCACCCTGCGCGGAGCGCCGCGACGCTTCAGCGGACTGCGCGGACTCACCCTGCGCGGAGCGGCGGGACGCGGCGTGCTGGGACGGACGGCGGGGCACGGCAGCCACCGTGGCGGGCCTCGACGGGGGCGACGCGATGGGCCGGGGCTGCACGGTCGCCGTGGGCACGTGCGCGGCGGCCTGCGCGACGACAGGCTGAAGCAGCACGTCCGCGGGCGGCGTCACGGTGCGCAGCGGCGTCCCGGTGAGCGCGGCGATGAAGGCGCTCACGTCCGGGAAGCGGTCCTCGGGGCGCTTGGCCAGCGCCTGTTCGATGGCGCGGATGACGTGCGCGGGAGTCTCCGGCGCCACTTCGGCCAGGGGCTCCGGTGGATCATAAACGATGCGGTAGATGAGCTCCGGCAGGATGCCCCCGTCCTTGAAGGGCAGCTTGCGGGCCAGCATCTCGTACACCATGCACCCGAACGAGAAGATGTCCGTGCGCAGGTCCACGTCCTTGTTCTTCCCCGTGGCCTGCTCCGGCGCCATGTACTGCGGCGTGCCCAGCAGGATGGCGTCCTGCGTCTGCACCGTCTTCGAATCGAGAATCTTGGAGATGCCGAAGTCGAGCAGCTTCACGTGCTCCACCGACATGCCCGCGATCTCCATGGGCACGAGGAACACGTTGCCGGGCTTCAAGTCCCGGTGGATGACCCCCGCGCCGTGCGCCGCCTGGAGCGCGGAGCCCATCTGCCGGGCAATCGAGTACACCTCCGTCAGCGTCAGGGGCGCGCCCTTGCGCATGCGCCGCGACAGCGGCATCCCGCGCAGGTGCTCCATCACCAGGAACGGCGAGCCGTCCTCCAGCGTGTCGAAGTCGATGACCTCCACGATGTTCGGATGGCCCAGCCGCGACGCAATCTCCGCCTCGCGCCGGAAGCGAAGATAGACATCCTTCCCCAGGCTCGAGTCCGGCCGCAGCACCTTGATCGCCACCTGCCGACCCGGAAGCCGCAGATGACGCGCCAGGAAGACGGTGCCCATGCCTCCCCGGCCGAGCACGCCGGCAATCTCGTACGTGTCCCGTAGGACGGTGCCGAGTGGAATGTCGTGTGCTGGCAAGGAACTCATGGAAGACCGGCCTTCACTCCGGAAGCCGCATTCTATCCTGGAGCCCCTGACACGCCTTGGCCAGTCATCTGGCGTTGCTACACGCCCCCGCGAGATTTCCGCAAGGACACTGAACGCCGGCACGCCTCGACTCGGGCGCGCCGGCTATCGCCTTCTCACAGCATGAGGAACCGATGGGGTCCACCGCCGGAGGGCTCCGGCGGCGAAAACCCGGCGCCGGCCTACCTGGCGGGTGGGGTCGCGACCTCGCTCGCGGCGCGCAGCTCCTTCACCACCCGCGTGGCGCCGTAGACGTGCTCCAGGGCGGCGAGGATGCCGTCTCCGTGCACCGCCACGGCGCGGTTCGTCTCCGGGACGTACGCATACCGGCCGCCCAGTGAGTGCAGGTTGCCGTCGAAGACGAGCCCCACGACGCGTCCATCGCGGTCCACGACGGGAGAGCCGGAGTTGCCACCGATGATGTCGTTGGTGGTGGCCATGTCCAGCGGCGTCGCGTCCGGCACCTTGCCCTTCGCCTTCATCCAGGTGTCCGGCAGCTTGAAGGGCTCCTTGCCGGTGTGGCGCGCATACGCACCGCCGAACGTCGTGAGCGCCGCGACGGGGCGGCCATTCTCGTCCCAGCCCTTCAACTGGCCGGCGTTGAGGCGCAGCGTGAAGGTGGCGTCGGGATAGCCGGAGGTGCCGTACACCGCGAGGTGCGCCTTGGCCAACCGCTCGCCGTTGCGCTTGAGCACCGCCTCCACCGAGTCCTCATAGCGCTTGCGCACCGCGCGCGCCTCCGCGTCCACCTTGCGCGCGAAGAGCAGCATCGGGTCCTTCGACGCCTCCACCGCCGCCTTGCCCCCATCCAGCAGGGCCTGCCGCGTCTTCACGTCGCCCAGCTTCGTGCCGCGCACCAGCGAGCGGGCCAGGGACTCCGGAGACTCCGTGCCGAGCACCTGCCGCACGAAGGGGTCATCCGCGCCCAGCGTCTCGCGCAGGCGGCCGAGGCCGAAGGCGAGCACCGCCTCGTCCAGCTCCACGGCGATGGGCGCGCCGCGCAGCAGTTGCTGACGCAGCGAGGGAAGCTGCGCGTCGGTGTACTCGCGCAGGCGCTCCGCGTTGGGCTTGGGCTGTTCGTCGGCGATGCGCACCAGGTGACGCGCCAGCGAGTAGAACTCCGAGGAGAACGCGTCTCCGCCCTCCTTCATCCGGTACTCGGGCAGCATCCGGCGGTACGTGTCGAGCGCCTTCGCCGTCTCCTCCCACGCCCCCGCCGTGGCGGCCTTCACCGTGGCGTTGGCCTCCACGCGCTTGCGCAGCTCCGCCTCGTCCTCCCGCTTGCGCGCCAGCAGCGACGGGTCCGCCAGGGCCTGGTGCCGACCACGCAGCGCCTTCAGGCCGTTCTCCACCCCGCGCAGCCGCGAGCGCGTGGTGCGGTAGCGCTCCGGCGAACCGCTGGAGAACTCCTTCAACTTGCCGCGCAGCTCGGAGAGCATCAGCAGCGTGTAGGGCAGGTTCACATCGCGCTGGAACTCCAGCTCCGCGACGCTGGCCTTGCGCTCGGTACCACCGGGGTGGCCGGAGACGAAGACGAGGTCCCCGTCTTTGGCGCCCTGCTTCGCCCACGGCAGGTAGTCCGGGCTCTTCGCGGGCGCGTCGTCCTTCCACACGCGCAGGAACGCCACGTCATAGCCGAAGCGCGGGAAGTTGAAGTTGTCCGGGTCCCCGCCGAACGCCGCCATGGAGAACTCCGGGGCGAAGGCCAGGCGCACGTCCTGGAAGCGGCGGTACTCGTAGAGGTGATACTTGCCGCCGTTGAACAGCGTCACCACGTCGCAGCGCACGTCGGTGGACGTGGCGCACGCGGACTCCACGGCGGACATCTCCTTCTTGAGCGCGGTGTTGTAGGCGGCGCCGGTGAGGCCCTTCGTCGCCGCGTTCATCCGCTCGGTGACGTCCGTCATCTTCACCAGCTGGTTGGCCTCCACCTTGGGGCAGCGGCGCTCTTCCGCGGGGGTGCGGGCCTGGAAGCCCTTGGCCAGCAGGTCGTCCTTGGGCGAGGACAGGTCCTCGATACAGCCGCGGACACAGTGGTGATTCGTCATCACCAGGCCGTCCGGAGACACGAAGCTGGCGGAGCAGCCACCGGCCAACCTCACCGAGCCGAGCCGGACCTTGTCCAGCCATGCTTGAGTGGGCGTGAAACCATGGGCCTTGTTCACCGTCTCCACGGGGAAGGCGTCGTAGGTCCACATGCCCTCGTCCGCGGCGGCGGGGAGAGACATGAGCAGGCCAAGTGCGAGCAATGCACGGTCCACGGTGTTCGTCCTTCTGGCTGATGGGGTGAGAAAGGCGCCGGTGAACGCCTGCTCGGAGAGTGCATTCCCGAGCGGGAATCACGCGTCGCGTCAGGTATGGTGGAGACAATGGCCGCGAAGCACCACATCTATCTCGTCCCCGGGTTTTTCGGGTTCATCAACCTGGGCGAGCTCGTCTACTTCGGACACGCGCTCGACTACTTGAAGGCGGAGCTGGCTCGTCGAGACATGGGTGAGTCGGAGGTCGTCATCGTCCTGTCTCACCCGACGGCGTCCATCCGGACTCGGACGGCGGACCTGCTCCGAGCCGTGCAGGAGACGGCGAGCGGTGATGACGGCCCCATCCACCTGATAGGGCACTCGACGGGAGGCCTGGACGCGCGGCTGTTCGTCAGCCCGGGCGCGCAGCTCGCGGAGGGGTTGGAGCTGGAGCCGTTCGCCCGGCGGGTGGGCTCGGTGGTGACGGTGTCCGCGCCGCACGCGGGCACGCCGCTGGCGTCGTTCTTCCTGGGGCTGTTCGGACAGCGGCTGTTGAAGCTGCTGTCGCTGTTCACCGTGTACGTCCTTCGCTTCGGCCGGCTGCCGCTGCGGGTGGTGTTCCGCTTCGGGCACCTGATGGCGCGCGTGGATGACCAGCTCGGGTGGAAGCAGACCTTGTTGGATCAGCTCTATGACCAACTGCTCGGGGACTTCTCCTCGGAGCGGCGCGACGCGGTGGCGAAGTTCCTGAGCGACGTGGGCAACGACACGTCGCTGATTCCGCAGCTCACGCCGGAGGGCATCGACCTGTTCAACGCGAGCACGTTGGACCGGCCGGGTGTGCGCTACGGCTCGGTGGTGACGCAGGCCCGGCCACCGTCGCTGCGCACGCGCGTGTCGGCGGGGTTGGACCCCTACGCGCAGCTCACGCACACCATCTACGCGTTCATGTATGGGCAGACGCAGCGGATGCCGCTGACGGCGCTGCCGCTGCACTCGCCCGCGCAGACGGCGGCGCTGGTGCAGGCGTATGGGGCGATGCCGGGCCCCACGGCGTGTGACGGCATCGTCCCCACGCGCTCGCAGGTCTACGGGCGCGTGCTGGCGGCGGTGCGCGCGGACCACCTGGATGCGATTGGCCACTTCGACCAGCCGGCGCACCAGCCGCCGCACGTGGACTGGCTCATCTCCGGCTCCGGCTTCCGGCGACCCCAGTTCGAGGCCACCTGGAAGGCCATCACCGACTTCCTCTTCGAGGAAGAGAAGCGCTGACCCCCAAGCCCCGCCGCGCCGTGGCCGCTACGGCTTGCAGTTGAGGGTGAAGGTGACCTTGTAGGAGGTCTCGATGGGCTTGCCGTCGAGCCTCGCCGGCTCGAACCGGCGATTCCGCGTCGACGCCAGCAACACCTCGGTCATCGGAGGCAGGGGCTGAGCGACGACGCAATCCCTCAGCTCCCCCATCGCGGTGAGCATGCAGCGGAACACGGCCGTTCCCTGGAGCCGTTGCTCCTTCGCTTCCTGCGTGCACTCTGGGACGGCGCCCGTATCAAAGGGATGCGGCGGCGAGATGTTCTTCTGGGCGGCACAGCCCGAAGCGAGCACGAACAACGGCGGCAACCAGGACACGACAGACCGGATACGAGAGCACAGTGGATTCATGGTCGTCAGCGACAAGCAAGGAAGCGGGCCCCTGACGCCGCCTTCTACACGAGCCCGCCGCCATGCAGCCATCTTGCGAGCCCCTCCCAGGGCGGGCTCACCCGTGCCCTCGGGTGCCACTCAGGATGGTGGCGCGATTCGATGAATCTTTGGCGCCATGCGATTGGCGCGCGTGCGGGGCGGTTCGTAACTCTTGGGCGTGGCCGAATTCACGGCGCGACGACGAAGAGAAGAAGGACGGTCCCCATGTCGAAGGTCTGGCTCATCACTGGAAGCTCTCGCGGCCTCGGCCGTGATTTGGCGGAGGCCGTGCTGGCGGTCGGTCACCGGCTCGTGGCCACGGCGCGCAAGCCGGAGCAACTGAAGGATTTGGTGGAGCGGTATGGCGACCGGGTGCGCGCCGTCGCGCTCGACGTGACGGACTCCGCCGCGGCACGAGCCGCCGTCGCCGAGGCGACCTCGGCCTTCGGACGGCTGGACGTCGTCGTCAACAACGCGGGCTACGCCAACGTGGCCGCCATCGAGGACGTGGACGAGGCGGACTTCCGCGAGCAGTTCGAGACGAACTTCTTCGGGATGATGCATGTCACCCGCGCCGCCCTGCCGGTGCTCCGCGCGCAGAAGGACGGCCACATCATCCAGGTGTCCTCCATCGGCGGACGCCGAGGCTCGCCCGGACTGGCGTCGTACCAATCCGCGAAGTGGGCGATGGAGGGGTTCTCGGAGGTCCTCGCCCAGGAAGTGGCGCCGCTGGGCATCCGGGTGACCATCGTCGAGCCCGGAGGCATGCGCACCGACTGGGCCGGCTCGTCCATGAACGTCGGTGACATCAGCGACGCCTACAAGGCCACCGTGGGCGCCTTCTCCCAGCACGTGCGCCGGGGCGCGGACGGCCCGCGCGGAGACCCCATCAAGGCCGCGAAGGCGATTCTCCAGATTGCCTACGAGAAGCAGCCACCCCTGCGGCTGTTGCTCGGCTCCGACGCCGTCTTCCTCGCGGAGCTCGTCGTCCAGCAGCGCACGGCGGAGGACTCGCGGTGGAAGTCGCTCAGCGTCTCCACGGACATTGATGGCCTGGTCCCCTTCGCGGAGACTCCGGTCGCCAAGATGCTGATGCCCAAGAGGAACTGACGTGCCCGCCGACCTCGTCCCTGTTCCCAGCGTGCTGCTCGACCGCCTCACCGCGCTCGGCGTCGAGGTCGAGCGCGTGCTGCGACACGCGGGCCTGGTCCGCTCCCGCTTCCAGGAGCCCAAGGCGCGCCTGACGACCCAGGAGTTCATGGCGTTCTGGCACGCGGTGGAGGCCACGGGCGGAGGGAGGGAGGTCGGCCTGCGCGTGGGCTCCGACGCCAGACCCCATCACTTCGATGTCGCGACGATGGCGGCCCTCCACTCCCCCACCCTCGGCGAGGCCCTGGCGAAGCTCGCCCGCTACAAGGGTCTGGTCTGCCCGGAGGAGGTGAGCGTCGAGGTCGTGAAGAACGAGGCGCGGTTCAGGTTCCACTGGCTTCTGGCCGAAGGACCGCTGCCCCTGTTCCTGGTCGACGCGACGTTCGCCTCCACGCTGGCGCTCGCGCGCCGAGGCACCGGCAAGCCCCTGGTGCCCAGGCGTGTCGAGCTGGCGCGACGTCGCTCCGACGCGGAGCTGCTCACCCGCCACTTCGGCTGCAAGGTCCGCTTCGATGCCCCCGTGGACCTGCTCGTGTTCGAGGCGAGCGCGCTCGACGAGCCCCTCCTGACGCACAACGCGGACCTGCTGGCGCTGCTCGTGCCCGGACTGGAGCGAGAGCTGGACCAGCGACAGCGACACACCCTGGCGGACGACGTGCGGCTGGCGTTGCGACGCCGCATGTGTGGCGAGCGGCCCTCCGTCGACAAGGTCGCCGAGGAGCTGCACCTGAGCTCGCGCACGCTCCAGCGAAAGCTCGAGGCCGCGGGGACCACGTATCAACTCCTGCTCGATGAAGTGAGACACCAGGCCGCGCGCCAGTTGCTCGGGAGCACGGACCTGGACGCCAACGAAGTGGCCTTCCTGCTGGGCTTCGAGGAGCTGAACTCCTTCAGCCGTGCGTTCCAGGGCTGGGAGGGAACGACGCCGCTGCGCTGGCGCGGGGCCACGCGCGAAGAGGCTACCGGTTCGGGCCGTCGAGCACCCCACACAGCGTCCTGACAGCGGCGCGAAGCCCGGCGGGACTCGCGCCGGAGAAGCCCAGCACCAACCCCTGCTCGCGCTTTCGCCCCAGGTAGAGCGGAGACAGCCGGCGTGCCCCCAGTCGCCGTGCATCCGTCCTCGCAATCACAGCCTCATCCTGGAGCCCTTCGGCCAGGAAGGCCGTGACATGCATGCCCGCCTCCGCCGTGCCGATTCGCAGCACTCCAGGTGCCTCGCGTTTCAGTGAATCAAGGAGCGCGTCGCGACGCTCCGCATAGACGAGTCGCATCTGTCGAAGGTGCGCGGCGTAGTGCCCTGACTCCATGAACCGCGCCATCGCGGCCTGCGTGAGCGGAGGCGCGTGGCCATCCGTTGCGGCGCGCGCGGCGGTGAAGGCGTCCACCAGCACCTCAGGAACGACGAGGAAGGCCAGCCGCAGCGAGGGGAACATCACCTTGTTGAACCTGCCCGCGCGGACCCTCTCCGCCACCACGACGGCGCACCTGAGCAAGGACGACGTCATCGTCACCTACTGCTGGAGCCCTGGTTGCAACGGCTCCACCAAGGCCGCCGCGCGCCTGTCCGCGCTGGGCTTTCGCGTGAAGGAGCTCATCGGCGGAATCGAGTACTGGGTGAAGGAGGGCTACGCCACCGAGGGCACCGCGCCCCAGGGCCAACCCGTCTACGCCGAGCGCCTGCCGCGCTGAGCACACCCCGTGTGAGCCAGGCGGCTCAGTACACGCCGATGAGCACGACCTTCACGCGGGGATTGCCCAGGTACTCCTCCAGCCGCCACCGGCTGCGCAGCTCATCCGAGCGCAGCCCCGGGCCCGACTCCGGCGGCGCGTCCGCGCTGGCCAGCGCATCGCGCAGATGCGACACCGCCCACGCGTCGAACTTGGGGTCCCCCGAGCCTTCCAGCACCTTGAGGTCCAGCAGCTTGCCGTCTCGCGCCTGACGCACCTCCAGCACCGTGGCGAGCGCGAGCACCGGCGTGGTGACGTCCATCATGAACATGTTCGCCGCCCGCCCCGCCTCGACGGCCGCCTGGAGGCGGTTGCGCTGCTCCAACCGCCGGTCCCGCTTCTCCGCCACGTAGGGCGAGCCCGTCTTCCCAAAGCGCTCCGTGGCCTCCACCTGCTCGCGCTTGAGGCGTGAGCCCAGCACGTTCAGGTCCGGCGACGGCGGGTTCACCAGCTTCTTGGCGAACCGGTCCTGGAGCTTCGTGAAGTACGGATTCACGGCGCCGCTCTCCGCGCGTGCCGCCGCGCTCGCGTCCGCCGCCCAGCCATCCACCAACTCCTTCGCCTGCGCTTCCTCCCGCCGCGCGATGGCCCGAGGGTCCTCACCAGGCTGTCCGTCATTGCGCAGCGTCTTGCCCGATTGCGCGGGCTTGCCTGGAGGCTCGCTCCCCCAGAGCCCCTTCGGCACGAGCGAAATCGTCGGCGGCGCGGTCCGGGTGGGCGCATCCTCCGGAGAAGCCTCGGGCCCCTGCTCCGTCGACGCGACTCCGGGCGCTTCCGCGACGGCCGGGGACTCTTCTTCCTTCTTCTTGCCCTCGGGTGCCCGCGCGATGGCCTCGGGCGGTTTCTCGTCCGTCCGACGCGGAGGCGGAACCGGCTCGGGCTTGGGAGGCCGCGGGGTCGGCGCTGGCACGGGTGGGGCCACTACCGGCGCCTTGGGCTCCAGGTAGACAATCTCCAGTTCGGTGGCCGACGGACGCGCTGGCGCGGCTGACCGCACTCGCGACAGCGCCAGGAAGAGCGCCGCGTGCACGAGCACGGAAAGCAGGACCGCAAGCCACCACGATGAACGCCGGGACACACCTCGGAGTGTGCCTCCTAGCTCCTCCGAGGAGAAGCGCCCTGACGTCCGAGCTCGATGATGTCCAGTCGCTCCCTCCCGCCGCCTCCCCGGCGACGGAGGTAGCGTCATCAATGACCTCTAGAGCGGTTTCTCATGGAACGCCCGGCTGTCCGCTCGCCCCCCAGCCAGGACGCCTCGGCATGGCGCGCGGGGAAGGCCATCCCCACTCTTCCGAAAGCCTTCTTGGAGGGAGCGCCAACCATGAACTTTCCCAGCCATGTGAATGTCCCCAGTGAGACGCGCGAGGAAATCATCGACCTGCTGAACAACCTGCTGGCCGACTCCATCGACCTGCACTGGCAAATCAAGCAAGCGCACTGGAACATCCGGGGCACCCACTTCTACAGCCGTCACCTGCTCTTCGACGACCTGGCCAAGCACGCGCGCAAGCAGGCCGACGAGTTCGCCGAGCGCGCCGGCACCCTGGGCGGCTACGCCGAGGGCACCATCCGGCTGGCCGCCAAGAACAGCGAGCTGCCCGAGTACGACCTCAAGGCCGTGGAGAGCGAGGACCACCTGAAGTGCCTGGTGGACCGCTTCGCGCGCTACGGCGCCTCCATCCGCGGCGGCATCGAGCGCTGCGATGAGCTGGAGGAGCCCATCACCGTGGACCTGCTCACCCAGGTCCTGGGCGACGTGGAGCTGGACATGTGGTTCCTGGAGAGCCACCTCAACGGCGCCCCGCGCCCCAGTCCGCGCACCAAGGGCGGACGCGACGACGCCCGCTCCAGCGAGCCCACCCGGCCTCCGCACGCCTGAGCCACGGCGGCACCCAGACCTCCCTTCCCCATGGGCCCGGCGCTTCCACGAGCGTCCGGGCCCGTGTCGGCATATAGAAGGCGTCCTCGAAATCCAGAGGACGCCCCATGAGCGCTGAGACACGGTTGGACGGGAAGGTGTGCCTCATCACCGGGGCCACCGGTGGCATTGGCCTGGAGACGGCCAAGGCCCTGGGACGACTTGGCGCCACGCTGGTGCTGGTGGGCCGGGACCCCGCCCGCACCCAGGCCGCCGTCGACGCGGTGAACCAGTCCGTCGCGGGCGCGCGCATCGACACGATTCTCGCGGACTTGAGTTCGCTCCAGGCCGTGCGTGCGCTGGCCGACACCTTCCGCTCGCGCTACTCGCGCCTGGACGTGCTGCTCAACAACGCGGGCCTCATCATCGACCGCCGCGAGGTGACGGTGGATGGGCTGGAGGCCACGCTCGCCACCAACCACCTGGCGCCCTTCCTGCTGACGCATCTGCTGATGGACACGCTCAAGGCCAGCGGCCCCGCGCGTGTCATCAACGTGTCGTCGGACGCGCACCGGGTCGGCAAGCTCGACTTCACCGACCTCCAGAGCGAGCGCCGCTACGACGGCTTCCGCGTGTACGCCACGTCCAAGCTGGCCAACATCCTGTTCACCCACGCGCTGGCGAAGCGGCTGGAAGGCACGCCCGTGACGACGAACGCGGTGCACCCTGGCGTGGTGCGCTCGGGCTTCGGTCACAATACGAAGGGATTCTTCCGCTGGATTGTGAAGCTCGGCGCGCCGTTCATGCTGTCCGCCGAAGGCGGCGCGCGGACGTCCATCTACCTGGCTGCCTCGCCGGAGGTGGACGGAGTCTCCGGGAAGTACTTCATCCGTTGCCGGAAGAGGAAGCCGTCCGCCGCCGCGCGGGACGACGCCCTCGCCGAGCAGCTCTGGCGTGAAAGCGCGCGGCTCACGGGAGTCTCACCATGATTGACCTGTATACGTTCGCCACGCCCAACGGGCGCAAGGTGTCCATCGCCCTGGAAGAGCTGGAGCTGACGTACACCGCGAAGTCGGTGAACATCGGCAAGGGCGAGCAGTTCACGCCCGAGTTCCTGGCCATCAATCCCAACAACAAGATTCCGGCCATCGTCGACTCGGACGGGCCGGACGGCCGCCCCATCACCGTCTTCGAGTCGGGCGCCATCCTGCTGTACCTCGCGGAGAAGACGGGCAAGCTCATGCCGTCCAGCCTGCGCGGCAAGACGGAAGTGACGCAGTGGCTGATGTTCCAGATGGGCGGCGTGGGCCCCATGTTCGGCCAGCTCAACCACTTTGGCCGCTTCGCCTCCACCAAGATTCCCTACGCCATCGACCGCTACACCGAGGAGTCGAAGCGACTGCTCAAGGTGCTCGACGGGCAGCTGGGCAAGGGAGACTTCGTGGCGGGCCGCTACTCCATCGCGGACATCGCCCTGTACCCGTGGGTCGCGGGCATGCGCACGTACGTCCCGGAGCTCTTCGCGGGCCTGGGCCAGGTGCCGCAGTGGCTGGCACGTGTGGGTGAACGTCCCGCCGTGCAGCGCGGCATGAAGGTCCCCTGAGCGTTACCGTTTCCCCCTCCATGCCCGCGCTCGAACAACTTCGCTTCGACAACACGTACGCCCGCCTGCCTCCCGGCTTCGGCGCGAGGGTGGCCCCCCGCGCCTTCCCGAATGCCCGGCTGGTGAGCCTCAACCCCGCCGCGCTGCGCCTGCTGGAGCTGGCGCCGGAGGAGGCCCGACGGCCGGAGTTCGTCGAGGCGCTCGGCGGTGGGCGTCCGCTGCCGGGCATGGAGCCCTTCGCCATGGTGTACGCCGGGCACCAGTTCGGCGTGTACGTGCCCCGACTGGGTGACGGCCGCGCCCTGCTCCTGGGCCAGGTGCGCAATGGCGCGGGCCAGTCGTGGGATTTGCATCTCAAGGGTGGTGGGCCCACGCCCTTCTCTCGCGGTGGGGACGGCCGCGCGGTGCTGCGCTCCTCCATTCGGGAGTACCTGTGCGGCGAGGCCATGCACGGGCTGGGCATCCCCACCACGCGCGCGCTGTGTCTGATTGGCGGCGACGAGCGGGTGTACCGCGAGGAAGTGGAGACAGGCGCCATGCTGGTGCGGATGGCACCGTCGCACGTGCGCTTCGGCACCTTCGAGTTCTTCCACCACTCCGAGCAGCACGAGCACGTGGCGCTGCTGGCCGACCACGTCATCGACGGCCACTTCCCCCACCTGTCCGGCGCGCCGGGGCGTCATGCTCGCTTCTACGCGGAAGTCATCGAGCGCACCGCGCGGCTGGTGGCGCAATGGCAGGCGGTGGGCTTCGCGCACGGGGTGATGAACACGGACAACATGTCCATCCTCGGGCTCACGCTGGACTACGGCCCCTTCGGCTTCCTGGACGAGTTCGAGCCGGGCTTCATCTGCAACCACTCCGACCACCGGGGCCGCTACGCGTTCAACCAGCAGCCGCGCATCGCGATGTGGAACCTGGCCTGTCTGGGTGAAGCACTCCTCACGCTGATGTCCGAGGACGAGGCCCGAGCCGCCCTCAACACCTTCGAGCCCACCTTCAGCGCGCACTTCCTGACGCTGATGCGCCAGAAGCTGGGCCTGCGCGAGGTGCGCGAGGAGGACCGCGCCCTGGTGGGTGACCTGTTCGCGCGCATGGCCGAGGCCCGCGTGGACTACACCCGCTTCTTCCGCGCGCTGGGACAGCCGGACACGGTGGGGGCGATGTTCGCGGACCGGACGGGCTTCGACGCCTGGGCGGAGCGCTACCGGGCGCGGCTTGCGTCCGAGGGAAGCGTGGACGCGGAGCGCCGGACGTTGATGGAGCGCGTCAATCCCCGGTACGTGCTGCGCAACTGGATGGCGCAGTCCGCCATCACCCGGGCCCAGGAGGGCGACTTCTCGGAGGTGGACCGACTGCTCACCGCCCTGGAAGACCCCTTCACGCAGCGCCCCGAGTACGAGGAGTACACCACGGAGCCTCCTGCCTGGGGCCGGCACCTGGTGGTGAGCTGCAGCTCCTGAAGCACGAAGGACCCGGCTGGCGCGCGCCAAAGTGTCTGGATTAGAACCGCGCGCCATGCCTGCTGACGTCGTCATTCCCAAGAACGAGCTCAGTGAGTTCGACCTGCCCCGTATCTGCGTCATCACCGGACAGACGGAGGGCGTCTCCTTCAAGCCCGTGAAGTTCGCGTGGTACCCGCGCTGGCTGCTCATCTTCCTGCCGTTCGCGGCCCTCATCGTGCTGCTCATCGCCATGGTCCTCACCAAGCGGGCCAAGGGCACCCTGCCCTTCAGCGAGGAGGGGTGGGCCCGGTGGCAGCGCAGCAAGCTGCTCTTCGGACTCTCCTTCCTGGCCACCATCGCCATCCTGGTGGGCGGCATCGCGGTGTTCGCGGGCAAGGGCGATGGGACCCCCATCGTGGTGGCGGTGCTGGTGGCCGTCCTCGTGCCCATCGTGGCCTATTTCACGGCGGTGAAGGGACGGGTGCCGTTGGTGCGGAAGATCGACGAGCGGACCATCACCCTCCGCCTTCCCAGCGACTCGGCGGCGACCACCATCGCGGCGCACCTGAACTCCGGGCGGCGGCCGCGAAGCGCGCAGCACCCGCTGGAGCTGCGCTCGGCATGAGCACGGAGACGCCGACAGAGAGTGCCTCCTGCGCGGCACACCCCGACGTCATCGCGAGCTGGGCGTGTGGCCGCTGCGGCACGTTCATGTGCCCGGCGTGCGAGCGACGGATGCGCCCGGAGGCGCGCCCCATGTGCCCCGCGTGCTGGGATTTGCGCACGCGCACCGTCAACGCGCCCGAGCGCCATGGCCCGGCGCTCCCCATCATCGGGCTCATCCTCGGCGTGCTCTCGCTGCTGCCGGCGGCCGTCCTGATTCAGATAGTCGCCGTGGTGGTGAACATCATCGCCTTCGGCCGCACGCGGGAGCCACCCAATCAATCACTGCGATGGATGGCCATCGCCGGCCTCGCCCTGACGGGTGTGGGCGTCGTCTGGGGCGGCATCGTCGCGATGATGTTCGTGGGCTGATGGCCGTCTGGCTCGCCTGCCCGCCTGGAAGGTTGGCGAGCCAAAAGTCACCCTGAAGGGCGCTTGCCGCACGGGGGAGGCAGGCTGACCTTCCACCTTCCATGACGACGGACCTCACCCGCCTGCCCTCGCGTGGGTCCCAGGGCGCATTCCACGTCGTCGTCGAGTCCCCACGGGGTTCGACGGTGAAGCTGAAGTACGACGCCGCGCTCTCGGCCTTCACGCTCTCCCGTCCCCTCACCCGGGGTCTGCGCTACCCGTTCGACTGGGGCTTCATCCCCTCGACACGCGGGCCAGATGGGGACCCGCTCGACGCCATGGTGTTGTGGGACGACACCACGTGGCCCGGCGTCGTGCTGCCCTGCCGCGCGCTGGGGGTCCTCCAGGTGGACCAGAAGCGCAAGGGTGGCAAGCCGGGCGAGCGCGAGCGCAATGACCGCATCATCGCCCTGCCCACGGCGTCGCCTCGCACCGAGCACCTGCGCACATATCAGGACGTGTCCCGACGCGAGCGCGAGGAGCTGGCGCACTTCTTCCTCACCGCCGTGCACTTCGAGGACAAGGAAGCGCGCATCCTCGGCTGGGAAGGCCCCGAGGCCGCCGAGCGGATGTTGAACACCCAGGCCGGGACGGGAGGTTAGTCAGATGGCCCAACCCACGCCCATCCGCGGACTGGGCCCCGACAGCGAGCTGGGACAGGCCGCGCGGCGCATCCTCGCGGGCCGGCTGGCGGATGTCCGCAAGCCGGAGGCGAAGCTGTCGGACGAGCTCGACGACGACGGCGTCCACGACATGCGCGTGGCCACGCGTCGGCTGCGCGCCGCCATCCAGGTGTTCCGTCCGCTCGGAGGGCTGGGCAAGCTGGAGGTGGAGGTGAAGCGGCTCCAGGACGCGCTGGGCGACGTGAGGGACCTGCACGTCCAGGCGGCCTGGCTGGAGGAGGTCGCGAAGAAGGCGCGCCGCGAGAAGCCCGACACCCGCGCGGGCATCGCCGCGCTGGGCAAGGCGCGACTGGCGGGCCTGAAGGCGAAGGAGAAGCGACTGCGTTCGGAGCTGGAGCGGTGGGCTTCGCGCACCGTGCCTCGGATGCTGCGCAAGGTGGATGCGCTGGAGGACGACCATCGCTTCGGCGGGCGCCGGGTGAAGGAGCCCCTGCACTGGCGGGTGCGCCGGGTGCGCAAGCGGATGCAGGTCTACATGGACGCGCCCGATGCGGCGTCCGCGCATGCGCTGCGCAAGGACTTGAAGAAGCTGCGCTATGAGCTGGAGATCTTCCAGCCCGCGTTCCGCCGCACCCTGGGCGCGCTGGTGGAGGTGCTCGTCCCGCTCCAGGAAGGGCTGGGGGAGCTGCACGACGCGGACGTCCGGCTGGAGGTGTTCGAGCGGCTCGCGGCGGGCGGCAAGCCCCGGGAGCGCAAGGCCGCGCGCGCCCTGCTGCCGCTCATTCGCGAGGGTCGGGCGAAGCGCTCCGCGGAGATTGCTCGCGAGCTCCAGCGCTGGCACGCCGAGGCGATTCCCCGGCGACTCATCCAGGTCCTCATGTAGCGAGGGCCCCTGAGCACCTCGGCCATGTCGCGCCCATCATCGGTGGCGCGACGTGGCACTCACGAGGCGAAGCTCAGCCGTCACAGTCGAGCGGGCAGCTTTGATGTGACTCGAAGGACTCGCACAACCCGTTTCCGCAAGGGTCGCCAACGGGAGTGTCACAGTCGAGCGGACAGCTCTGGTGTGACTCGGACGGCTCGCACCGTCCATCTCCGCAAGTACCGCCGATGGGACCGCCACAGTCGGAGGGGCAGCTCAGGTGCGTTTCGGACGATGCGCACAGTCCATCTCCGCAAGTGCCGCCGATGGGACCGCCGCAATCGGCGGGGCAGCTCAGCTGTGTCTCCGACGACGCGCACAGTCCATCTCCACAAGTGCCGCCGATGGGGCCGCCACAGTCGGCGGGGCAGCTCTGCTGCGTCTCGGACGACGCGCACAGTCCATCTCCACAAGTGCCGCCGATGGGACCACCGCAATCGGCGGGGCAGCTCTGCTGCGTCTCGAGCGGTTCGCATACTCCGTTTCCGCAAGGGTCGCTGGGCCCGTCGCAGTCGAGCGGGCAGGTCTCGTGCGTCTCCCAGGGGTCACAGACGCCGTCCTCACCGCAAAGCCCCTGAGGTGACGGGCCCTCCTCGGTGAGCGCCGCTCTCGCCACGGAGTCCTCCGCGGCTCGCGACAACCGCGGCTCGTCAACGCCACAAGCCACGAGCGCGCCGAGACACCATCCACCCAGGAGGACGACCAGTTGCTGCTTCATGTGTGACCCCTCTCGAAAGAGGGGCCGGGGATTATCATGGGCAGCGCCGGAAGGCGTGACACTGACGCTATGTGATTACTGCTGCTGCGTGGGTTGCGTCTCCTGGGTAGAGCCTGTTCCCGTGGTGCTCCCCTTGGACGTCGCGTTGATGCTCACCGCCTTGGCTTCCCCCGTCTCGTCCGTGGTGAACGAGGCGCGGACCTGGGCTCCCTCCTGGATGTCCTCGGCGACCGCGCTGAATCCATCCACTGTCACCTGCGTCTGTGGGTTCACCGTCAAGCGGAGCTGAGGCTCACCGCCCTGACTGAGCAGGACCTCGGTCTCGCTCGCGCGGACCACCTCGCCGGTGAACTGCTGTGGCGTGTTCTGCTGGCTCTGGGTTCCCGACGAGGTGCCGCTGCCCTGCTGAGAGCCAGAGGGAATCGGGAGCGCGACCACGGGCGGCTGCTGGGGCAGCTGCGTGCCCGACTGTGGCTGCGAGGTGGTGCCCGAGGTGCCCGTCGTGGAATCAGAGGTCCCGGAAGCAGGCTGTTGCTGCTCGGTCGTCGAAGGCGCGGTGGCGATGGGCTGCTGCTCCGTGCCCGTTGAGGTCGAGTCGGTGGGCTGCTGTTCCGTTCCGCTCGTCGTCTGTCCCTGTTGCTGCCGGGCATCGAGTTGCTCGAGGGGAGACAGCGGCTGAGTGCCTTCGTCGACCTGTTGCCCCGACCCCCCGGAGGCCTGGTCCGAGCTCGAATCCGTGGAGGACCCAGTGGAAGGAGCCGTCTGCGAGCCCGTCCCGGAGGAGGAAGCCACTGGCGACTGCGTACCCTGACCGGTCTGCGACTCCGTCCCCGTGGGCGCGGAGGCCTGCGTGTCCTGGCCGGTCTGGGACTGTGTGCCCGACGACTGCGTGTCCTGACCGGTCTGCGACTCCGTCCCCGTGGGCGCGGAGGCCACGGGCGACTGCGGTGTGCCCTGGCCCGGCTGCGATTCGGTGCCCGTGGATGTCGAGCCGGTCTGCGCCGCCTGCTGCTCGGCCCGTTGCTCCGCGCGCAGTTCGGCTTCCTTCTCCGACCGAAGGTCGGCCTGTCGCTCCGCCTCGCTCTCCGAGTCAGTCGCTCCGGCCTGGGCCTGCTGCTGAGTCTCTCCAGCCTGCTGTCCTGTCTGGGCTGCCTGTTGCTGCGCATCTCCGGCCTGCTGTCCTGCCTGGGCGGCCTGCTGCTGAGCATCCGTGGCTTGCTGTCCCGCCTGGGCGGCCTGCTGCTGAGCATCCGTGGCTTGCTGTCCCGCCTGAGCGGTCTGCTGCTGAGCTGCATCCGTGGCCTGCTGGCCCGCCTGGGCGGCCTGCTGCTGAGCTGCATCCGTAGCCTGCTGCTGCGCGGCTCCCGCCTGCTGCGTGGCATTCGCGGCTTGCTGCTGTGCGGCGCCCGCCTGTTGCGTGGCATCAGCGGCCTGCTGATTCGCCTGGGCTCCTTGCTGCTGTGCGGCGCCCTGCTGCGAGTTCGCCTCGGCGGCCTGCTGCTGTGCGGCTCCAGCCTGCTGCTGTGCGGCTCCGGCCTGCGCCGTGGCGTCCGTGGCCTGTTGCTGTGCGGCTCCGGCCTGCTGTGCGGTCTGGGCCTCGTCCGACTCAGCCGATTCACGTTGAGCGCGGGCCTTCGCCTCGTCCAGCGCCTCCTGCTTGCGCCGTACCTCATCCTGGGCGCTTTCCGCCTGCTGCTGTTGTTCACTCGCGGTCGCCTGCGTGCCCTGCTGCGACTGCTCATCCTGGCCGCGCTCGCGGCAGCCGGTGACGAGCAGCGCGGCGGCACCGGCGGCCACCCACCCTCTCGCGCGGAGCTTCATGGAGACCCCCTGTGTCGTGACTCCCGAAAAAGAAACATGGGAAGTCATCGAACCTCGCCAACCCACGCCCTCTCCGGGCGGCCGCCCACTCGCCCGTCCTCCACCGAGCAGCCCGGCTCACGACGCCCTACCCTTTCCCGGAGTTTGGCGATAAGGGGCGCACCCCCATGCAAGCCTGCGGACTCGACTTCGGAACCAGCAACACCGCCGCGGCCCTGCCTGATGGCACGGTGCTGTCGCTGCAACCCCATACCTCGGAGCCCCGCCTCTTCCGCTCCGTGATGTTCTTCCCGGACGACGAGCGCGAGATCTACACAGGCGCCGACGCCATCAACCGCTACATGGAGGACAACACCGGACGCTTCATCCAGTCCGTGAAGTCCTTCCTCCATTCGAACTCGTTCCGCGCCACCCAGGTGAAGGGCCGCACCTTCACCATCGAGGACCTGGTCGCCATCCTCCTGCGGCGCGTGCGCGAGGCGGCGGGCGCCCACATGGGCGGCCTTCCGGAGGCCGTCATCCTCGGCCGCCCCGCCGTCTTCACCCCGGACAAGGACGCGGACGCGCTCGCCCAGAAGCGCCTGCACCGTGCGGCTGAGCTGGCCGGCTTCCAGCACATCGAGTTCCTCATCGAGCCCATCGCCGCCGCGCTCGCCTATGAGGCCCAGCTCACCCGCGACGAGCTGGTCCTCGTGGCCGACTTCGGCGCCGGCACCACCGACCTCACCCTGATGCGCCTGGGCCCCTCGCGCCGAGGCGTCAAGGACCGCCGCCCGGACGTCGTGGGCTCCACCGGTGTGCGCATCGGTGGAGACCGGTTCGACGCCGAAATCATGCGCCACAAGCTCTTGCCCCGCTTTGGCGCGGGCTCCACCTACCGGGTGCGAGGCCTGAGCGACAAGCGCCTGCCCATGCCCCAGCACGTCATGGCCAAGCTGTTGTCCTGGCACGAGATGTCCTTCATCCGGGAGAAGTCCACCCAGGACCTGCTGGACACCATGCTGGAGACCAGTGACAAGAAGCTCGAAATCGAGGCGCTCCACGACCTGGTGATGGACAACCTGGGCTACCGCCTGTTCCGCGCGATTGAAGCCGCCAAGGTGCGCCTGTCGCGCGACGAGGTGGCCACCGTGGACTTCGAGGAGGCCCGCATCAACCTCCACGAGCCCATCACCCGCGCGGAGTTCGAGGCGTTCAGCAAGCCGCTGCTCGACGAGCTGGAGCAGTGCACAGTAGGGCTGCTGTCGCGCCACCCCGAGGCGGCGAACATCGACGCCGTGTTCCTCACGGGTGGCTCCTCGCAGATTCCCGCCGTGCGCCAGCTCTACGTGAATCGCTTCGGCGAGGAGCGCGTGCGCACCGCTGACGCCTTCACCTCCGTGGCCGAGGGTCTGGGACGCGCCTCCGCCGCCTTCGGCTGAGCCGCGGTCCCACCGCGGACACTCATGGAATCATCATGAATCGCGGCCCACGGCGCTCGCGCCTCATGAGCCCTGAGCCAGGCCCTGCACGTAGATGAGCACCTCGCCTTGATGGTTGCCTGCCTTCAGGAGGCCACCCCAATAGGCAATCGCCGCGTCGACGTCCTCGTAGCCGACGACCCGGATACGGGCCGCATGGGGAGCGTGGCAACCGGGCCTGGTGAGGTCGGCGCGGGCCTGCTGGTCTGGACCGCCAATCAGCACCGCCCAGGTGCGGCGCTTGTCGTAGTCCTCGGGCTCTCCGGCGATGAAGGGCGCGAAGACCCGTGAGCCCTGACCGGTGACCACGATGAGGCGTCGGTCCGGATTCTCCTCGGGCTTGCAGAGGTCCACCGAGTAGCCGTCGTAAGCGCCCATGCGCGTCCGGATGTCCTCGGGCACGCCGACGTGCTGCACGACGTTGATGTGAAGGACCCCCGCGTAATCGCCCTCCTTCAGCCAGCGTCCCAGGTACGCGATGAGCGGGTCCACGGACTCGAAGCTCGACGTCTTGATGAAGGTCCCGCTCAAGACACACGGCTCGACGAAGGGCGGGCCACAGCGCTCGTAGAGCCAGCCCTGGGCCTTCATGTACTCGTAGTCGAGTCCCTCGATGCGTCCCGACAGGAACTCCCTCACCCGAGGGTCCGACGAGCGCGTCACCATGGGGGAGTCGATGCGGAGCGCCGGACCGGAGTCACGGTCAGACGAGGGGTCACCAGACTCGGCTCGCGGCCACACGACGATGGGCCTGCGACCCTGTCCATGGAGCTCGACACCGCCCCACAACCCCACCCCCAGAGCCTTGGCGTCCTTCTCGAAGCGCCACGCCACGGAGTAGCCGTCGTATCGGCCCGGCTTCGTGTGGACGTCCTCGACCTGCCCCAGCTTCGGCGAGGGGCGCGACACACGTGGGGCACAGGCATTCGACGAGAAGATGGCGACGAGGCCCACGGCGAGCAGGAGGCATCTCATGACGGGGGAGTCTCCCTCCCGCGCCCGCGCCAACACCCGTCATGAAATCATCATGATGCGGGGGCGCCACTGCCTGACACCTGCAACCCGGTGGAGTTCACCCCCGGCGACACACCGCCCGGAGTTCCAGCGTTCCGGGCGGCACGAGTCACGTCGCGACTACTCGACCCAGTGGACCGTGCCCAGGCCGGCGGCGACCAGGTCACACACGTAGAAGATGTCGTCATAGGGGTAGTCGTCGTAGACGCCGCGCGCGGGGATGCAGCGCGCCGAGTTCGCGGCCGGAGCGTTGAGGTCCGCCGCGATGATGCGGCAAGGCGCGTGGTCCGTCGGGCCGCCACACTCCTCGGTGCAGCTGTCCGCGCGAATCCAGTACGGGTTGTAGAGGGGGTAGGAGTCCGCCTCCACCCAGCACAGACCGGAGGCGCACTCCGAGTCAGCCGAGCAGCCCGTGCCCGTTGCGTTCAGGCTCTGCGTCTGCTCCGCGGTCTCCGGCGTGGGCTCGGGGGCCTGCTCGGCGGGCGCGGTGTTGCAGCCCAGGAACGTGAGCGAAAAGAGGGAGGCAGTCACTGCGAGGAAGTTCCGCATGGGGGAGTCCTTTCCAGGTGAAGGGAGGGGCGGAACCAACCATTCCTGGTGAACGGAACCAAGTGGACTTCTCGCGAATTCTTATTTTCGTGGACAGAATTAGGTTTCAATTGACTCGGGTTACATCGGTCGTTCCAGCGAACACCGCTCTTGCTGGGAAGCAGTCATCTGGGGCGGCAGTGACGGAAGATTTCAGCATTGGCGAAAGTGCGGAATCTCTGCATGGCCTGCCTCCGCCGCGTGTCTTCAGCGTGCAGAGGAGGATGCACCATGATGCGCGGGCGATGCCGTCTGGCGATGAGCCGGGTGATGACGAGTGCGTGTGTGAGTCTGCTGGCGGGTTGCATGTCGAGTTCCCAGGACTCGATGCCGGAACTCCACGACAGCCATCAGCGGGGAGTCGGGACGTCTGACCAGGCATCTCAAGTCGAGGAGGCCATCTCCATTGGCGGCCACGACCTCACCCTCAACGCCTTGGGCAACCTGGTCCTGGAGTCCCTCGCGCGGTACTGGGACTCGTCCTACAAGGTCGGCGCCGAGGGCGGGCTCGTCATCCCAGAGTGGCCCGCTCTGGGCTCGCTCACGGTCGAGGCTCCGCTCGACGTCGCCTTGAACGACAATCTCATCCACATCTGCATGAATCGGATCGGCCCCCCGAACTGCGACTATCTGATGAATACCGTCCAGCCCTCTATCAGGCTGCCACTCAAGGGCTCCATCAGCGTCAGCAGCAGCCATGTCTTCGACGAAGCGGTCATCACCCAAATCAGGGATGACCTGAACATGGGCGTGCCCCGCCCTGACGCGGGGTTCCTCAAGCTGGTTCTGACCCAGGTGGGCAACGGCTGTGACGTCACCGACGGAAACACCTTGGTGGCGGGGATGGCCCAATTCTGGAACAACGTCAGTCTGTCGCCGGACAAGAAGACCTTTTCCTGGAACCTCACCCGCGCGAACGCAGCGGTCTTCGAGGACAGCTGCAGCCAGACGCAGGCTCCGGTGAATCTGACCCTGCGCGTCGCGCTGCCGCTCGTCTCCGCTGGCACGCAGTATCGTTCCTCCATCACCTTGAGCAACGACCCGCTGGTCATGCGTCCGGAATTCGCCTTGAAGCGGATCATCCTCACCAATATCTGAACGCCCCGCTCACATGCCGATGGTCAGCGACAAGGCCCGCACATTGACCTGGATGACATGCGGCACATCAACCACAGCGCTCTGGAGGGGAGGCTGCGCGAGTCTTTCCGAGACATGAGGGGAAAAGGCCGCACAGGATGAGGGATGCGAAGAATCTCCCGAGTCCTGCTCCCCGCCGCGTTGGTCTGGGCCGCCACGCTGTCTCCCGGCTGCGGTGAGAGCGAGCCCTCCAAAACACCTCCACGAGAGGATGGCGGTTCCAGTGCGGACGCGGGCGCCGGAGGTGACGGAGGTTCGGGTCCCGTGCCCGACGCGGGCGGAGTCGAGCCCGGCCCTGTCGACGCCATCATCGCCGCCATGCCGGAGGGCTCGTGGAAGGAGCTGCCCGGGACGAACATGGCGGACGTCTGCCCCACGCCGTACTCCAGCTATCCGTGCGAAGCGGTGATGATTGCGTGGAGCGGCGGGGCCTACGACACGTTGAGAGACAGGTTGATTGTCTGGGGCGGCGGGCATGACGACTCGCCGTACAACAACGTCTTCACGTTCGACCTCGCGACGATGAAGTGGAAGCGGTGGACGGAGCTGCCCGCGGGGATGACGGGCAACAGCGTCACGCCGGTGATGCGGGACAAGCGCGTGGAGACGTGTGGCTTCTACCCGTCCGTCACGTCGCTCGCCATTCCCGACGCGAGCCTGACGGCCAGCGGCTACGTGCGTCCGGAGTTGTGTGACGAGCCGAGCATCGTCGCCCAGCTCGACACGCAGCAGCCGCGCAGCGCGCACACGTACGGCAACATCGCCTTCAGCGAGGCGACGGGTCGGTTCTACGTGCTCGGCTCCGTGGGCACCTATCCCAGTGGGCAGGCGGGTTCGAGATTGGTGATGGGCTTCGACTTCGCGACGGGACGCTGGGTGCGCGGCGCGAACAACCCGGTCATCGACTACGGGGCCAGCGCGACCGATGCACGCGGACACGTCTGGTATATCGGGCCGAGGAAGCTGCATGAGTACGACCCCGTCGCCAACACCTGGACCGCGCATGCGGCGAACGGCGCGGGCTACTACTACGCGGGCGCGGATGTGGACACGCGGCGCAACGTCCTGGCGTTGGTGCGCGAGGGCGCCACGGTGTCGACGTATGCATTGAGCGACGCGGCGAAGACGCACGCCACCGTCACCACCACGGGGTTGAGCACGCCGGTGGGCGGAGCGCCGGGGCTCGCGTACTCACCGGTGCTGGACCGGTTCGTCGCGTACCCCGGTGGGAAGAGGCTGGCGCTGCTCGACCTGCCGAACGCGCGCTGGGTGGAAGTCACGGGCACGGGGGATGACCCGGGCGCGCCAGCGTCGAACGGCACGTACGGGAGGTTCCGCTACAGCCCCGCGCGCAACGTGTTCATCGTCGTGAACGGGACACGGCGCAACGTGTTCCTCTGGAAGCCACCCTCGACGGCGCCGTAGGGGCGCGTCCACGTCGTGATGGGTATTGGCCTGCGCCAGAGCAGGCCTGCCTTGCCGCACTGCTCGCGCCCAAATTGATCCCTCACCCTTTCACCCGAGGATTAAACTTCCGAAGATGGAGGCATGCCTTCCATCCACTTCATCTGTCATGAGAATGAACACCTCCACCGCGTGTCCGCGGATGGCCACTGGGAAAGTGGCAATTGGGCGATCAAAGCAGACGAAGCCAAGAAACTCGTCGGCGGGATGATCTACCTGCACAAGGCGAAGGCAAAGCCTTCCTACTTCGGCGGCAAGATCGAGGGGATTCGCGCACTGGCTACCGCAAATGAAGGGCCCACCCTATTCGTCCTCCGCTTCAAACACCTCCAAGAAGCAAGAGAGGTTCGCTGGAAAGGGGTCACCTTCGGCAGGGCCTGGACGAGTGGTGTGGTGGCTGACTGATGGCAGAGGAACTCTCACCCTGCGATGCACATTCACCTGAGAGTTACGCGCTCCTTGCGGTGCGTGGCGCCTGGTCCGAAGGCGCCCGCGACTCGGGCTGACGCCCATGGTCACCGGAACGCCGATGAGTCACCCCACTCCGCCACGGGAATGAAGCGGAGCCCTTCAGGCGGAGGCGTCATCGCCAGCACCCGCTCCACCACGGTGCGGTGGAATAGATGCACGACATGTTCCTCAAGGGTGAAGGCCAGCCGGTCCTCCAGCGGAATCTCCCGGAGGACAGCCTCATCGAGTACGAGCCGATCGAGCAGCAGCATGAACAGCCCCGTCTCGGAGTCCTCGAAGACGGAGTGCTCTCGATCCACGCAGCGAATCTCCCGCCACATATGGACCAGCCAATAACGATGCATGGCGTCTCCAACCTCGACGTCAGCAGGAATGAACTGGACACCTCGGAGGTCCACGGATTCCAGGACCTCCTTGAGCCGCGGCGACACGACGGGCGCCGGCAGACTGTGAAAGTCCACCAAGACGGGCTTCGCGGGAACAGGCTCACCGAGCCGCAGTTTGACCGGCTCACTGACAGCCACGGGCCGCGCCTTTCGGAACGCGCTTCCGGACTGGTTCCACGCAAGCAGCGGATGGTGCTGCGAGCGCGCGCGCATGAGGATGAAGTACTCTTGTTGCATGGGCCTACGCCCCCACCTGAAGTGCTCGTCGTGGAAGAGCCTTCTGCGTGGTGCCGTGACGTGCACCATGACGTCGACCGCGCGGACATGGGAGGCGTGGCTTGCCCGGAATGCTCAACGCACCAGAGCAGCCGTTGCCCCCCGGGAGGTAGTCCAGGCCATCGGTGGTGAGGGTCCAAGCCCCCTTCGCGACCTTCCCCAATATGTCTCGGCTGAGGCGGTCCAACGTATTCGTCAGTGCCGTCGGCTTCGCGCAGAAGCCCCCACGGTCTACCGACCGCGATACGCCCTCCAGGAGCTTGTTCACAGCCTCGGGATAGGCCAGATCCAGGTCGAAGGCCCAACCGCCGGAGTGGGGCCCTCGGTGAACGGGGGTATGAAGCTCACAGGCGACTGCGGGAACGGTGGGAAGAAGGACACCGTTCTCCGCGCGGTTGATGTCGTAGCCGAAGTACCAGCAAGCACGCGCCCAGTCTTCGTCTCCACTCATCGACTCCGAGCAGATGAGATGATGGGCTGCAATGGAATAGGCCCCGGTGAACCAGGGGTGCGATTCAGGCCCCGCTCCGTTGAGGATGTTCCTGCTCAACGTTCCGGAGCTGCCTTCATTCGACCCAGGCTCCGCCGCCAAGGCATGCGCTGGCTTCCCGCAGAATGCGCACGCCTGCCACTTCGCGGGCTCGGGCCACCCATTCGAACTTCTGACCGGAAGCGTCCGCTCCCACGTGCCGACAGGCATGGGGCCAGCACACTCCCAGGCAAGCTCATTGTGAACCCCCTAAATGAGAACCGATTCCAGACAAGACAGTCAGGGAGGACCGTCCGGAACTCGGCGCCCCAACCCAGCGGACTCTCAGAGCATGCCCCTGAGGGCAGAGTCCTTTTTGGCGGGCGCTTCGGCAAACGCTGAGGAGAAGCCCCCGCCGACGCGGAACCCGCCCCAACATCACGCCAGGGGCGCTGGGGCAGGCGCCGAAGCCGCGCGTTACGGCCCCACATCCACGTCGCGGCTGAGCCAGCCCACTCCGCCGCGTCCGTCGCGCGCCACCACGTAGACGGTGATGCGCTGGGGCGTGGCGGGCGTCTCGTACTTCGACGTCGGGTCTCCGGGCCTGTTGTCCACCGGCTCCTGCGAGCGGAACTCCTTCACCTCGCCGTCACCCGTGGCGAACCAGCTGTAGAAGACCTGCTCCGTGCGCGGGCCGTCCTCCGCCGTGTACAGCTCCAGGCTGCCCTCCGTGAGCACCGGGCGGAAGACCACCTCCGCATCCAACGGCAACGGCCCCGTCAGCGTGGCGTCATTCCAGAGGATGTCCGCCACCGCCGGATTCTGATTCGGCGCCGTCGTCGAGCGCACCAACACCTGCCTCACGCCCCGCTCCGTGCCCTCCGGCGTCCCCGAACCATCCGATGCCTCGTAGCCCACGAAGAGCGGAATGCCCTTCTCCAGCGCCTCGCGCGTGCGCGGGTCATCCGGGTTCGGCGTCCCTCCTCCATTGGGATTCGCCGCGACCAGCGCCTCCTGGAGCACCACCTGCACGTTGGGGTCCTGGAGCGACAACATGCCGTCCGGCAGCGCCACACCGTTCACCCCGGGGCAACGGCCGTCGTACGGGTTGCCGTTGAAGCGACACAGCGCATACGAGACGGTGACGGGACGCGCGTCCGGCGTCACCGCCAGCGCGCTGAACGTCATCGGCCCGGGCAACGCCCCGGTGTCCGGGTCCAACACCAGCTCGGGCGGCTCCGCGCGGATGCCCAGCACCCGCACCCGGCGGATTTCACTCTGCAACTCGAAGTCGGGGCCGCAGGCAAGCAGCAGCGCGGCCAGTGTGACGAAGACTCGCGTGCGCATGCTCAGAAACTCCCCTTGGCGCCGATGACCGGGAGGATGGGCAGTCCCTCGAAGTAGGCGCTCTCGGTGTAGTTGTAGTTGTAGGCGATGCCTTCCACCGCCGCGTTGTTGTAGGCGTTCGTCAAATCCAGATAGAGGTCCAACGTCCACTTGTCGAAGACGAAAATCTTGTCCACGCGCACGTCCAACTGATTGAACGACGGCAGCCGCCGCGAGTTCACTCCCGCGAACAGCGGCAGGAACACGTCGGTGCCGTCATCCCTCACCGAGCCCACCACCGGCGTCGTCGGATTGCCCGACGCGAAGCGGAAGCGCGCCCCCACCTCCCAGCCCCTGGGCAACTTGTACGAGGCAATGGCCGTCAGCACGTGCGTCTGGTCGTTGTCGAACAAGCGCCAGTTCGCCCCGGGCGCGTCCCGACGCTCGCTCCTGCTGAGCGTGTACGCAATCCAGCCGAACAGGCGCTCCGTCAGCGAGCGGCGGATGAGAATCTCCAGGCCATACACACGGCCGACGCCCCCGTTCTTCAACCGCTCCGGCACCAGCTCCCCGTCCCGCTCCACCAGCGCGTCCGAGCGGCTGATGAGATTGTCCAGGTCGTTGTAGAAGACCTCGCCGCTGACGAACCACTCCTGCCGCGGCTGCCACTCCGCGCCCACGCCGTACTGGAGCGAGCGCTTCGCCGACAGGTCCGGATTGCCGAACGCGAGGCTGGGCTCATCCTGCACCGGAGGCCCGTGGTACACGCCCGCGCCACCCTTCAGCGTCAGCGTGTCCGTCAGCGAATAGCGCACCGCGAGGCGCGGGTTCAGCGTGCGCTTCACTTCCTTCTGGTCCGTGAAGATATACCCCTCGTACCGCACGCCCGGCACCACCAATAGCCCCTTGAACGGACGCCAACGCCCTTCAATCCACAGCGAAGGGAAGTACTGGAGGAAGTCGCCGTCGGTGGTGAGGAGGTCCTCGGTGATGAGCGGGCTGGGCGGCTCGCCCTCGCGCGGCGGACGCTGGATGCGCGCCTTGACGTTCGCGAAGTTGCTCGTCACGTCCACGCCACCCGCCAGGGTGAAGGGCTCGACCAGGGCATACTCCGCGGTGGCGCGCAGGTTCAGGTCCGTGGAGGCGATGCGCAGGTTGCGGTCGCCAATCTCGAACTCCACCAGCGTGTTGCCCACCAGCGCGTGCGTGTCCAACGTGAGCCGATCCGCGCGGTACTGGTGGCGCAGCCGCAGTTGGTTGAAGCCCGTGGTGACCTCCAGGTTGCCGTTGACGGTGGGGTCGTTGTCCGACGGCCGGTCGAACACCAGCCCCAACCTGTCGCGCGAGGTGATGCCCTGCAGCGTGAAGGTGTGGCGCGACAGCGGCTTCCACACCAGCTTGAGCTGCGCGTCGTAGTAGCGCGGCGCCACCTGGAGGCTCGGGCCGTCGCCCTCCGGAATCACGCCCAGCACGATGTCGATGTACGAACGCCGACCGCCAATCGCGAACCCCAACGTGTCCGTAATCGGCCCCTCAATCACCGCGTTGGATTCAATGAGGCTCACGCCCACGGTGCCGTGGATGCGGTCCATCTTCGGCTCGCGGCTGTTCACGTTGATGACGCCGCCGGTGATGTCGCCGTAGTACGAGGAGAAGTTGCCGGGCAGGTAGTCCAGCGACTCCAGCAGCTCGGAGTTGTAGACGGAGGTCAGGCCGCCAAAGTGGAACAGCAGGGGGATGCGCTGGCCGTCCAGGAAGACGCCGGACTCCTGCGGGCTGGTGCCTCGAATCACGAGCGCGCCGCCGTTGAACGCGGGCCGCGCGACGCCGGGCAGGTTCTGCACCACCTTCAGCGTGTCGCCCTGCGTACCGGGCACGCGCTGCACCTCCGCCACCTGGAGCGTGGTGCTCGTCACTTCCTTGCGCTCACGGTCGCTTCTCACCACCGTCTCGAAGGGGCTGAAGATGCGCTTCTGCACGTAGTACGTGGCGCGCGTCTCCAGGCCCTCGGACATCGTCTCCTTCGTCTTGAAGCGGTCATACCCGCCCTGCACCACCAGCACCTCGTGGGTGCCCAGGGGCACGCCCCGGAAGGAGAAGCGCCCCTCCGCGTCCGCGACGGTGGACAGGTCCAGCTCCGGCAACACGATTTCCGCGCCGTTGAGCGGCTTGCGCGTGCCGCGCTCCAGCGCCTGACCGCTGAAGTTCACCGGCGCCTCCGGCTGCGAGACACCTCCGTCCTCCGTGGGCTCGGGCGCCACGGGCCGGAAGACGAACTGGTACGCGTACTGGATGCGCACCGGCGACGGGACGTTGTCCACCTCGGCCGGGGAGAACTGGAACTGCTTCACCGCCTCCACCGCGGCCTCGTCGAAGCCGTGCCCCGCGGGCTGCGTGACTTCGACGTTCGTGACGGCGCCCGTCTCCGAGATGTCGATGAACATCACCACCGTCCCCTCCAACTGCTGGGCGGCGGCTTCGGCGGGATACGGCGCTTCCACCTGGCGCAGGAGCTCGGGTGGCTTCGTCAGCACACCGGTGGGGACTCCCGCATCGGGGTCGGCGACGCCGCCATCCGGGGCCTGGGCCAGCGCCCCGGTGGCAACGAGGAAGCAGAAGACGGTGAAGAGCGTTTTCATGAGGGAGGGGCGCACCTACGCGCGCCCTCCCGAAGCTCTCACAACTTGGGCGCGAGGACGATTTCGATGCGCCGGTTCAGGCTGCGGTTTTCCGGCGAATCATTGGCGGCGATCGGCTGGTACTGGCCGTACCCCGCCGCCGACAACGTCGTCGGGTCGACACCCGCGTCCTGGAGCGCCCGGACCACCGCCATGGCCCGCGCCAGGCTCAGCTCCCAGTTGGTGGGGAACTGACCGCCGCCCGTGGGCACGTCGTCCGTGTGGCCCTCCACGCGGACAATCTTCCCCTGCACCGTCTTGAGCGCGTCGGCGATCTTGTTCAGCGCCGCCACGCCCTCCTTGCCCACCCGCGCGGAGCCGGAGGCGAAGAGAATCTTGTCCTTGAGCTGCACCGTCATGCGGCCCTTGAGCTCGGACAGCTCGATTTTGCCCTCCGAAATCTCCGACTTGAGGCTCTGCGCCAGGTTCTCGTACTCGGAGCTCTTCTTCTCCAGCTCCTCCTTCGCCTGCGCCAGCTTCTTGGAGTTGCGCGCCAGCTCGTCATTGAGCGCGGCCAGCTGCGCGTTCTGCTCCTGCAACGCGCGGCGCTCGGCGGCGCCCGCCGTGAGGCGAGACTCGGAGGTGGTCAGCCGCGTCTCCAGCGCTGTCTTCTCCTGCTCCAGCGCGGCGATCTTCTCCTCCAGCTCCTTCACCTTGGCCTCGGCGGCCTCGCGAGCACCCTTCTCGTCGGTGAGTCCCTTGGTGAGCTGCTCCGCCTCCAGGGCCTTCGCGTCGAACTTGCCCTGCGAAACGCATCCCGTGGAGAGCGCGACGAATGCCGCCAGAATCAGCCGTGTCCGCATATGTATGAGTTCTCCCGACAACGATGGTTGGAGCACCACCTTACTGCTCGGGAGCGCCAAGGTCAGGAAGAACCCACACGGGCATTTCGCCAGCCCGGCGCCCTGGCGGGTGGGCCAGGGGGGCCACGGCGGCGCGGCCCTCAGCGCGGGAAGATGGGGTGCACGTCCAGCCAGACGGAGAAGAGCGCATCGGCGAACGTCTTGCCGGGGATGAAGACGCCGCCGCTGGCCGCGCCGCCGATCTCCAGTCCGCCCCCGGGCGTGTAGGTGATGATGAGGTCCCCGCCCTTCTCCACGTCACGCATGGAGTCGAGCATGACGCCCAGCTGCTGGGACAAGGGCCCCTCGCGCAGCTCCGCGCTGCGGTTCAGGCCGTTGCGGAGGCTGTCCACGAGCTGCGAGCGGGTGATGTCGCGCAGGAAGCGGAAGTGCAGCCGCTTCACGGAGTTGGAGGCGATGGCCTCCGACGCGCTGCGTGGGCGGTCCTCCAGATAGAGGCTCCACACGTAGACCTTGAAGATGAAGCGCTTGTGCAGCTCCATGTGGGCGAGCTCCACCGTGCGCCCCTGGAGCGTCATCGAGTCCGGCATGCGGACCCCGCCCACCTGCTTCTGTCCTGCCTGCGCCACGCCCGTCGCCAGAACCAACCCCAGCACGAGCCACTGCGCGCTCTTCCGCCACGCCTGCTCTCTCATGCGTCCGACCCCCGCCCCGTCCGAGTACGGTGCCGGGATAGGTGCACACGCCCCCGCCCCGCCGCCAGCAGATCCGTCCGTGCCCCTGTGGTCTGGTGGACGGAGAAGACCGCCGGTGAGTCCCAGCCCACGCCCGGTGTCAAACCCACGGAGGGACCGCCGGGGCACCAGGTCGGGAGCAGGAGGGGGATGTGGGGGTGATTCAGGGCCATGACGCTCGTTGGAGAACATACCAGTGCTCTCCGACGTACGGGGCAGCAGGCTTCATGACAGGTCGGGTTCCGGGCATCCGGGCCGGCCAGGCGGGGGGTCAGGGGGTGCCAGCGCGGGTGCGCTCGAGCAGGGCGCCGGCCCAGGTGAGGCCGCTGCCGACGACGCTGAGCACCACCGCGTCGCCCAGGGAGGAGTCGTCCCAGTGCTCGCTCAGCACGCCTGGAGCCCCGGCCGCGCCGGTGTTTCCCCGGAGGTGGACGTTGAAGCGGTGGCGGGACTCGGGCACCTCGCAGCGGCGCTGGACGGCCTCCAGCATGCGCAGGTTGGCCTGGTGGCCGATGAAGGTGACGTCCTCGTTGCCCTTGCCGGGGTGCTGGGCCAGGTAGTGGGCGCGCAAATCCAGGAACGTCTCGCCCGCGCGGCGGATGGCGAACTTCTGCACCTCCGCGCCGTGCTGGGTGAAGTGGCCGATGCGTGGCACCCGCACCTTGTCCGCGCCCGACGGGTCTCCCGCCAGCCGCGTCTCGGTGATTCGCCACCGCCCGGGCACGCGAGGAGAGAGCACCGCCGCCGCCGAGCCGTCCCCCCACAGCACCGCGCTGGAGCGGTCCGTGTAGTCGACGACGCGCGTGGAGTTGTCCATGTTCACCACGAGCACGTAGTCCGGCAGGCGCTCCGGCCGCATGCCCGTGAGGAAGTGCAGCTGCGTGCAGAACGAGGAGCAGGCGCTCTGGAGGTCCACCGCCGGAGCGTCGATGCCCAGCACCTGCGCCACGCGGTTGGATTCGGCGGGGATGCACTCGTCCGGGCTGCAGCCGCCCGCGACGACGAGGCCGATGTCGGACGGCTTCAGCCCCGCGCGCTCGAGCGCCATCCGCGACGCCCGCGCCCCGGTCTCCGCGTTGCTGAAGAGGGCCGCTTCCTGCGCGGCCCGCACGTCCCGGTTGCGCGTCTCCCGCAGGTACTCCAGCGGCAGCACCGTGTGACGGGAGCGGATGCCCACCCGCTCCAGAATCCACGCGTCCGAGGTCTCGAGCCCCAGCTCCTCGAGGAAGGCGTTGGTCAGGAGGTTGGGCGGATGGAAGTGGCCGAGCGCGTGCAGGAACATGTGAACCCTCTAACCACGAACCCTGCCCATTCTCTGTCAGCGCCCTGTCACGCCTTCGCCACTCCGCGGAGCAACCAGCCATTCATGCGGCGCGCCGGACCATTCCCGTCACACCTTCGCCACGCCGCTGACGCGCCGTGTCGTCACTTCTTCGGCGGTGGTGGCAAGACCCTGGTGGTGAGCACGAGGCGCGAGTCGCCCTTGCCCGTGACGCGCATGCCCAGCTCGAACAGCTCCGGAGTCGGGGTGAGCTTCAGGGGCCCGGCCATGGAGAAGCTGGTGAGCACGATGCCGGCGGCCAGGATGTTCATCGTTCCCTGGTAGGTGACGGACATCGCCACGGGGCTCTCCTCGTCCGCGGGGACCTCCAGCGTGGTGGACACCGTGAAGACGCCCACGGGCCCGCGCGCCTCGTGGCGAATCTCCGAGAGCTGGATGCGGGTGTCCTTGAACACCACCCCGTCGCCGCCGCCGCCTTTCTGGAGGCTGTCCTGGAACGCCTTGGCGACGCGCTCCACGCTGTCGCCAATCTTGAGCGGCGCTTCGGGGAAGGCGGCGACGATGGGGTCCTCCTCGCCCAGCCCCTCCAGGTCCGAGACCACCATCTCCCGCACCTGCTTCGTCACGGCCATGCCATCGAGGTCCGTCACCGCGATGCGCCCCTTCTTGAACTCCCCCAGGTAGCTCTTGCCGCTGACGGCGGCCACCTCGCGCGTCTCCTTGCCGTTGCCGTCCTTCGTCACGTCCTGCACTTCGCCGTAGGCAATCTTCCGCTGGGTGACGATGCGCCCCTTCGCCGCGAGCGTGGTGAGGACCTGGTTCTGGACCATCGCGCTCTTCAGCGAGATGGACTCCGGCTCCATCTCCGGCGCGGTGACGGAGAACTCCTGCGTCATCTCCATCCGAAGCCGCTGCTCCTCGGACTCCCCCACCACGGCGTCCTTCTTGGTGAAGCGAATCGTCCGGCCCTGCTCGTCCCCGTCGCCCTTCACCTCGTCGCCCTGGGCTCCCAGCGAAACGGACGACAACGACATCACCGCGACAGCGACCCACGACCACATTCGGCGCATTTGTTCCCCTCTCGCCGCAATCCTTTCATGTGCTTGCCGTCACCGTCAGCCTTGAAACCGCAGAGCGAAACGCGGCGCTGACAGGCATTGGCGCTGTCATGGGCGATGTAGAGTGCCGCGCATGAGCGCGACGGCTACGTCCCGGGTCCACTTCCGTACGTGCAACCTGTGCGAGGCCATGTGCGGCCTGCGCATCGAGCTGGAGGGCGAGAAAATCACCGCCATCCGAGGAGACGACGAGGACCCGTTCAGTCGGGGCCACGTGTGTCCCAAGGCGCTGGCGCTGAAGGACTTGCACGAAGACCCGGACCGGTTGCGCCATCCGATGCGTCGCACGGCGACGGGCTGGGAGCGCGTGTCGTGGGATGACGCGCTCGACGAGGCGGCCAAACGCATCCACGCCGTGCAGAAGGAGCACGGACGCGACGCAGTGGCCTCGTACCTGGGCAACCCCAACGTGCACAACCTGGGCAACATGGTGTTCGGCCCGGAGCTGGTGCGCGCGCTGCGCTCACGCAACCGCTTCTCCGCGACGTCGGTGGACCAGCTCCCCCACCAGCTCGTGTCGTACTTCATGTTCGGCCACCAGCTCCTCACGCCCATCCCGGACCTGGACCGCACACAGTACCTGCTCGTCATGGGCGCAAACCCGCTCGCGTCCAACGGCAGCCTGATGACGGCGCCCGACATCCGCGCCCGGCTGCGCGCGATTCAGCAGCGCGGCGGCAAGCTCATCGTCGTGGACCCGCGCCGCACGGAGTCGGCCGCCATCGCCGACAGCCACATCTTCATCCGCCCCGGCACGGACGCGCTCGCGCTGCTGGCGCTGCTGCACGTCGTGCTCGTGGAGAACACACCGCGCGCAAGCCACCTGGCCGCGCACCTGGAGGGCCTGGAGGCCGTGCGAGAGCTTGCGCGTGACTTCCCGCCCGAGCGCGTGGCGCCCCACACCGGCGTGCCCGCCGAAACGCTGCGCGGAATCGCCCGCGACTTCCTCTCCACCGAGCAGGCCGTCTGCTACGGGCGCATGGGCCTGTCCACGCAGCCGTTCGGCTCGCTGTGCCAGTGGCTCATCAACGTCCTCAACACGGTGACGGGCAACCTGGACCGTCAGGGCGGCGCCATGTTCACCCAGCCCGCGTTCGACGTCGTCGGCGGGCCCAAGGCGATGGCGCTCGGACGCGGCAGCTACGGCCGCTGGAAGAGCCGCGTGCGCGGACTTCCGGAGGTCGGCGGAGAGCTGCCCGCCGCCGTGCTCGCCGAGGAGATGCTCACCCCGGGCGAGGGCCGCATCCGCGCGCTCGTCACCATGGCCGGCAACCCCGTGCTCTCCACGCCCAACGGTCCGCAGTTGGAGCGCGCGCTGGAGGGCCTGGACTTCATGGTGAGCCTGGACCCGTACCTCAACGAGACGACGCGCCACGCAAACCTCATCCTCCCGCCCGTCTCCCCGCTGGAGCGCGGCCACTACGACGTGGCCTTCCATGTGCTGTCGGTGCGCAACACCGCCAAGTACTCGCCGCCCCTCTTCCAGCCCGGGCCAGAGGGACGTCAGGACTGGCAGGTCGTCCTGGCGCTCCAGCACCGCCTGGAGAACCTGCGCCGGGGCCGGCCCTCGCTGCGGCAGACCTTGAAGTACCAGGCCCTCACGCGGATGGGACCGGAGCGGGTGCTGGATATCGGCCTGCGCATGGGGCCCTACGGTGCCCGCTTCCATCCGCTGCGCGACGGCCTGTCATTGGCGAAGCTGCGCGCGTCCCCGCACGGCGTGGACCTGGGCCCGCTCCAACCGTGTCTGCTGGGCCGGCTCCAGACGAAGGACCGGCGCATCCAGCTGGCGCCCGCGCCGCTGATGGCGGACGTGCGCCGCCTGCGAGAGACCTTCCCGGAGGGCGCCGCCAGCGAGCCGCGCGACGGAGAGCTGCTGCTCATCGGCCGGCGCCACCTGCGCGACAACAACTCCTGGATGCACAACGTGGCGGGGCTGGTGAAGGGCAAGCCGCGCTGCACGCTGATGGTGCACCCGGAGGATGCCTCGCGGCTGGGCCTCGTCGACGGAGTGGCCGCCGTCGTCACCTCGCGCGTGGGCGAAGTGACGGTGCCGGTGGCGGTGACGGACGACGTCATGCGAGGCGTGGTGAGCCTGCCGCACGGCTACGGCCACCGCCGTCAGGGCACGGGCCAGCGCATCGCCGCCGAGCACGCGGGCATCAGCCAGAACGACCTGACGGATGACCGCGCCGTGGACCTGCTCAGCGGCAACGCCGCCTTCAACGGTACACCGGTGAAGGTGAAGCCGGCCGAGGCGCCGGCCGCACCCGCCACACCAGCGGCGTGAGCGCGCCGGCCGCGACGAAGACGAGCTGCACCAGATGGCTCAGCAGCGCCACCGACATGGCGCGCGCGGTGGTGGTGTCCAACACGCCCGCCGCCAGCGCGAAGGCGCCGTCGCTGACGCCCAGTTGCCCGGGCACCAGCGAGCCCACCGCCAGTGCGCAGAGGTAGAGACCTTGCGAGAAGAGGGCCTGCACCAGCGACGTGTCGATGCCCACCGCGTGCGTCAGCACCGCGTACTGCGCCACCTGCAGCGTGCGGCTGCCCAGGAAGGCCAGCACGGGTCCCCAGGGCAGCAACGTGCCGTGACAGGCCGTCACGCGGAACTGCTCCGTGTGGTGGGCCCAGCGCTGGGAGCGGCGCGCGAGCCACGCACAGGGCTTGCGTGCGCGCATGCACGCGCGCAGGCCGGTGGAGGCCACCACCAGCACCACGCCATGGCCCAGCATGGCCAGGGTGAAGGCGGACCAGCCCGTCAGCAGGAAGGACGCCGCGGCGCAGGGAAAGGAGATGAGCCCCCCCGCCGCCAGCGAGGCCGCCTGCGATGTGGCCGCCGCCGCGGTGGCCGTGGCGCCTCCCATGTGAGGCGACAGCAGCGCCGCCTTGGTCGCCTCCGCCGCCGCGCGACCCGCGGGCGCCATGCTGGACACCGCCGTGCCGATGAGCTGCGCGCGCGCCAGTACCTTCAGCGGGACGTGCTCCGCCCTGGCGCCATAGGAGGCGCGCGTCGCGAGTGCGTCCATGCCCTGACGTCCCAGCTCCAGCAGCGCCACCCACGGCAGCCAGGGCGCCGCGGCCAGCAGCACCCCGCCCAGCTCCTGGGGTCCTGCCTTTCGCACCAGCAGCGCCAGCATCCCCAGTCCGGCCACCGCGAAGACGGGCCGCAGCAGCCCCGTCACCTTTCGTCGCCAGGACCCCGACACCGAAGGCACCGCCATCGCGGCATCCATCGGTCGGCCGAGGGTCATTTCCCCGCGCGCGTTGCTCACCGTCGCCTCCTCACCATCCCTGCGCCCCGAGTCACCGTGGAAGGTGGACAGCCCCCCACGGGATGGCGAGGGCCGTCCGCCGCACGGCGGCCACCTCCCTCTTCCCGCGTCAGCCGGTGGACATCCGAGCCTGGTCCCCCCACCCCGGAGCACCGGTTGCCCGAGCGACGCGGAGTGCGTGCTCGGCTCCGGCGCCGAAGGTCGCTAGGGTGAGGGCCCGATTTCCCGCGCGCACACGGAGCAACACATGAAAGCGGTCCGGTTTTCGAAGTTCGGGCACCCGTTGAAAGTGGTGGAGGTGGTGGAGGAGCCCGACGCGGAGCTGAAGTCGGGTGAGGTCCGCATCGAAGTGTTGGCCGCGCCCATCAATCCCTCGGACGTGCTCACCCTCTCCGGACAGTACGGCTCGCTGCCCAAGCTGCCGGCGGTGCCGGGCAACGAGGGCGTGGGCCGCGTGGTGGAGGTGAAGGACTCCTCGGCGGTGAAGGTGGGAGACGTCGTCTTCCTGCCGCTGGGCTCGGGGACGTGGCGCACCCACCTGGTCGCCCCCGCCGAGGGACTGACGCCGGTGCCCAAGGGCACGGACGTGAAGCAGGCGTCCATGCTGTTCGTCAACCCGCCCACCGCGGACATCATGCTGCGCGAGTTCGTCACCCTCCAGTCCGGAGACTGGGTGCTCCAGAACGCGGCCAACTCCGCGGTGGGCCGCTATCTCATCACCCTGGCGAAGCAGGCTGGCTACAAGACGCTCAACGTCGTGCGCCGCGAGGAGCTGGCGCCGGAGCTGCTCGCGCTGGGCGCGGATGTCGTGCTCACGGACACGGACGATTTGCCGGAGCGGGTGCGCGCGGCGACAGGCGGCGCGAAGGTGCGGCTGGCCATCGATGGCGTGGGCGGCGACTCCACGCGGCGGCTCGGCGACTCGCTCGCCACCGGTGGCACGGTGGTCAACTACGGCGTCATGAGCGGCAAGGGCCCCAAGCTGTCGGCGGCGGCCACCATCTTCAAGGACATCACCCTGCGCGGCTTCTGGCTGGTGCTGTGGTTGAAGCGCGCCGAGCGCGAGCACCAGCGCGACACCTACGCCCGGCTGTCGAAGCTCCTGGCGGACGGCACGCTGAAGACGGCGGTGGAAGGCACCTTCTCGCTGGACGCCATCCAGGAAGCCCTGGCGCGCGCCATGGAAGGTGGACGGGGCGGCAAGGTGCTGCTCACGCCCAACGGTCCGGTTTGATTCCGACTCGCAGCCCTGAAAGGCACACGACGATGAAACGCGTGGAAGGCAAGGTGGCACTCATCACCGGCGCGGCGGGGGGCCTTGGCAGCGCGTCCGCGCGGATGCTGGCGCGCGAGGGCGCGAAGGTCGTGGTGACGGACCGCGCGAGCCAGGAGGCGCTCGGGCGCGAAGTGGCCGCGTCCCTGGGCCAGGGCCAGGGTCTGTTCCTCCCGCTGGACGTCACCCGTGAGGAGGACTGGATTCGCGCCATCGACACGACGCTGGAGCAGTTCGGCCGGCTGGACGTGCTCGTCAACAACGCGGGCCTGGGCATCCCCAAGGACGTGGAGAACCTCTCCCTGGAGGAGTGGCGGCTGGTGCACGCGGTCAACCTGGACGGCACGTTCCTGGGCTGCAAGCACGGCATCCGCGCCATGCGTCAGTGCGGCGCCAGGGGCTCCATCATCAACATCTCCTCGCTGGCGGGCCTCATCGGTGTGCCCACCCTGCCCGCCTATGGCAGCGCCAAGGGCGCCGTGCGCATGTTCACCAAGTCGGTGGCGCTGCACTGCGCGCAGCAGGGCTACGGCATCCGCTGCAACTCCATCCACCCCACCTTCGTCGAGACGACCATGGTGAAGGCGCTGATGGAAGCCAGCGGAATGCCCGACAAGGCGCGCGAGGGCATGCGGCGAAGCATCCCCCTGGGGCACCTGGGCGAGCCGGACGACATCGCCCACGCCGTCGTGTACCTCGCGTCCGATGAGTCGAAGCTGATGACGGGCTCGGAGTTCGTCCTCGACGGCGGCTCCTCCGCGCAGTAGCCGAGCCTTCATTCCGGGTGACTGGCGGCGCTCAGTTCCAGGGCGCCGTCAGCAGCTGCGCGAAGCGCACGCTCAGCTCCGGACGCCGCATCATCGCTTGTATCCAGGCCTGCGCCTCCGTGCTCCAGTCGGCAATCGACAGGCCGCGCGCCTCGAAGACCTCCAGCGAGTTGCCACACACGCTCATCGCCTTGAGCACCCGCGCGTACTCCAGCAGCGTGCCCAGCGTCGCCCCGGGGAGGATGACCTCCGTGTCCAGGTCCTGTGCATCCACCCGGGGGCTGGACTGGAACCACCGCTCCGGGGACATGGGCGTTCCCATCTGGGCCACCGCGCTCATCAGCCGCGCGCGGTGATCCTCCTGCTCCTGCCGGATGCGGTCCGCCTCGCGCTGGGCGAGTTCGATTTGCCGCTGCTGGTCCCTGCGTCGGGACTCCTCCACGCGCCGCCGCAGCTCGTCCTGGCGCCGCCGCTCCTCCTCGTCCCGCCGACGCTCCAGGTACTCGCCCATCATCTTCACGTCGACGTGGATGTCCTCCAGCAGGTCCCGGTGGTAGCTGGACTCGGCCTCCGCGACGGGCGCCTCGCGCACGCGCCGCTCGAAGTCCGGGAGCCACGCCATGAAGCGCTCCACGTCGGGGATGAGGAAGTCGTGCCCCTGGCGCAGCGCATTGTTGAGCGGCGCGGACGCGGAGGACACCGCGTGCGAGGTGGAGCGCGGCCACGCATCCACCCGCGCCTCCGCGGCCGCCCAGACGACGGGGAGCCGCTCGGCCAGCGTCTGGGCGGGGACGTCACCCAACAGCCACCCCACCAGCCCCGGGAGATGGAGCTGCGAGTCCGCGCGCCACCACGTCTCGAAGGTGGCGATGGCGTCCGGCTCCGCCGCGAGCTGGCGCTCCCACAGCTCCTGTCGCCAGGGCGTGAAGGCGGCCAGCAGCTCCGCGCGCTCGCTGGGGTGGCGCTGGAAGCGCAGCCACACGGCGTCGATGAGCTCCTCACGGCCGGAGATGCCGCTCCAGGAGCGCACCGCCTTCACCAGCGGGGCCAGCACCGCCGCGCGCGCGGGCCGCTCCCACGCCGCCATCAGCAGCCGCGCCGAGCGGCCTCGCCCCAGCTCCGGCGCCAGGCGGTCCAGCCGCCCCGGCAGCGACACCAGCAGGTCCAGCAGCTCTTTCGCACACGCGGCGTCCCGCGCCCACGAGTGCACCAGCGTCAGCTCCTCCACATCGCCCAGCGCGAGGAGGCTCGTGAAGGCGCCCGCCCTCACCAGCTCCGCGCGCTCGGAGGAGGGCGCGACGCGGAGCGCTCGAACGGCGGCGTCATGAAACGCGCGCGCGGCCGGCGTGGCCCGGGCCTCTCGCTCCTCGGTGGCCCACTCCAGCCACCGCATCACGTTGCGCGCGGGCCACGTGCCCAGGGTGTCGCGAGCCCACGCTCCCCAGCGGGCCTGGACCTCTGGTGACAGGCGCTCGAAGGGCATGTTGCGGGCCCAGGACTGCACCGCGTCCGCGAGCGCATCCGGCTCCCGCGCGCTGACGGCGAGCACCGCGTCCAGCATCTCCAGCGTGGGCGGTGAGGGCAGTCGTCGCAGCACATCCCGGACGAAGGCCGCGTCCCCCGTCTCGCGGAGGCGCTCGAGCAGCGCCGACGAGCCGAGCGACGCCAGCGCCCCCCGCGCCTCCGTCACCACCTCCGCGTCCTCCGAGTCCAGCGCGGCGAGCAGCCCCGGCTCGTCGCGGAGCACGAGCGCGCACTCGAAGCGGAGGTCCTCGTCCGGAGAGCGCAGCCCCTCGCGCAGCGCGAAGAGCAGGTCCACTTCGGGCGGCTTGCCGGTGGCGCGCACCCAGGCCACCGCGGCGCGCGCGGTGTGCTCCGGGAAGCCCGCGAAGATGTCGCGCGCGTGGCGCTCGATGAGTTCGCGCTGCTGCCGCTGCAACCGCGTGCGGCTCCACACCCGCCAGCGCGTCAGGGCGAGCGCGGCCTCCATCGCCGCGCGTCCCTCCTGGTACAGACAGGACAGGACGGTGGAGAACATGTCCCGCGTGTCCTGTCTCAGCTGGACCTTCGCGAGCGCCGCGAGCTGGCGGAGCTCGGGAGCCTGGCTGCGCTGGAACATCGCCGCCAGCGAGTCCTCGTCATCCTCATCGGAGGAGGATTCAGGCACGGGCGGCTGGGTCCACGGGAGCTGTTCGGCCCAGCGGTCCTCGGCGTCCTCCGCGAAGTCCGGCAGCGTCAGGAAGGGCTGGCACTCGCGCACGTCCGCGACGACGCGCAGCACGTCCGCCCACCGCGCGGCGTACTGGGACTCCAACTGCCAGGAAAGAGAGGGCTCCAGCGCCTCCAGTCGCCCCACCACCGAGAAGCGGTCCACGCCCGCGTGCAGCAGCATGCGCGCGGCGCCGTAGTGCTCGGGCGGCACCGGACCGCACGCGCAGTTGGGACACCGGATGCCGGGCGTGTTGAAGCGGGTGCAGCCGGGACACCGCACCCGCGTGCCACGGAGGGCACCGTTCTCCCACGGAAGGGCCATGCCCCCTGTCTACAACGTCCCGGTGCCGCCGCGCCCGCCTGGACTCACCGGCTCAAGGAGGACACCCCCCATCCGGCCGGATGAGCAGGGCATACAGCCGCCGGACCCCGCTGTTATCCTCGGCGGTGAAGAACGCATGGTCCTGGGAGCGCGTGAAATTCCTCGGGTTGGAGGAGAGCGGCCCGGGCGCGATTTCCGTCAGGGACACCGTGGAGATGCGCACCCCGTCGCCCACCCACGGCTCCGCGCCCCGGTTGCGAATGGACGCGCCGAAGAAGAGCAGGTCCTCGAGCGTCGTCAGCTCGCTCGGAAACGAGCTGCCAGCTCCGGCCTCCAGGTCTCCGAACAGGCGCGTGCGCTGCTCCGTGCCATCGCTGTCCCAGGGCTCCACGCCATAGACGCCGTCATTCGCGGCGAAGAAGAGCTGGTTGCCCAGCACCGCGAAGTGCTCGGGATACGAGCCCTCGGGTCCCGGGCGGATGTCCTCCACCCGCGTGGTGCCCGCGGGGGTGCCGTCGCTGCGCCACAGCTCCATGTCCTCGATGGCCATGTGCGGTGAGGCGCCGAACAGCAACTTCCCGTCCACCCCCGCCAGCTCTCCCACCATCCCGAACTGGCCCAGCATCACCGGCGTCGCGCCCGCGTCCGTCACCATCAACGTCCCGCTCCTGCCGTGGGAGCCGCCGCCTCCGTGCACGCCGCCCTCGACGAAGAACAGCTTGCGGCCCACGGGCGTCAGCGGACTCGGGATGCCCTGGTCGCTCGGCGTGCGGAACACCTCCACCGCGCCGGGGCCGCCCTCCGTGCGCATCAACAACGTGAAGGTGCTGAGCGCCGAGCGCAGGAAATACAGCGCGCCATCTCCTCCCTGGGTGAGTTGGGACGGAGACGAGTCCTCGGTCCCCACCTCCAGGTCCTCCACCATGAAAGTGCCCGCGGACGTGCCGTCGCTGCGCCACAGCTCGCGCCCGTGCACCGGGTCTCCCGCCGTGAAGTAGAGCAGCCCCTTGAACGCGAACAACTCGGTCGGGAACGAGCCCACCGCGCCGGGCCAGATGTCCTTCACGCGTCGGGTGCCGTCAGTGGTGCCATCCGTCGCGAACAACTCGCGCCCCGCCACCGGGTCCGTGGCGGCGAAGAACACCTGCGTCCCCACCCGCGTGAACCACCGGGGGTCCGAACTCGCCGCTCCGACAACGAGGTCCTTCAGCAGTCGGGTCCCCGCTCCCGGCACGCCGTTGCTCACCCACGGCTCGCGACCTCGCACGCCGTCGTCCACGCTGAACACCAGGCCCGTCGGGCCGGGGGCCAGGGGTGGCGAGAACGGTGTCTCCTCCACCGCCGTGACACCCAGCGACACGGCGGTCCGCGAGCAGGCCTCCCAGGTGCTCACGAGCGGGGACACGGCCTCCTTCGCCTGCTCCGACGAGTCCGGAGCGGAGGAACAACTCGCGAGCAGACACACCATCCCCAGGAAACGACGCCGGTACCTCATCGGGACTTCTCCTCCATCCGCGCGAGCCGACCGCGGGCGCCCTTGAGAGGACACCGACGTCGAGACCTCCGCGCGAGCGTGAGACGAAGCCAATTCGCGCCGCGAGACAACGACCCTCCGGTGGGAGCGCCACGTCGCCCAAGCAGCACTGTTCGAGACGCGAGAACAGCTATGCACTTTGCGCCGCGCCCCTACGTTCTGCCGCCGCCATTGAAAAGCACTCACCCGGAGCGCTCATGAAGCCCCTCGGCCTCACCCTCCCGCCACGCGCGCATGCGGTCTGGCTCCTCGGCCTCGTGCTGCTGGCGACTTCAGCCCGCGCGCAGACCCCCGCGCAGGTCGGTCGCTGGTCCAGTGTCATGAACTGGCCCATCACCGCCACCCACCTGAGTCTGCTTCCCGACGGCAAGGTGATGTTCTTCGGCGAGTTCGAGGAGGGCGACCTGCCTCCCATGCGCTGGGACCCCACCACGGGGACGCTCTCCACGTTTGCCTCCCCCGGCTACAACATCTTCTGCTCGGGCCACTCCTTCCTCTCGAACGGGAAGATGCTCGTCTCCGGGGGACACATCGCGAGCCACGTGGGGCTCGACGACGCGAGCCTCTTCGACTTCGCCACCAACACCTGGACGCGCCTGCCGGACATGAACAACGGGCGCTGGTACCCCACCAACACGACCCTCTCCAACGGAGACGTGGTGGTCACCTCCGGAGAAATCGCGGGGCCCGGCGACATCAACCAGATTCCCCAGCGCTTCATCGCGGGCACCAACACCTGGAGGACGCTGACCAGCGCGCAGAAGAACTTCCCCTACTACCCGAAGATGTTCCTCGCGCCCAACGGACGGCTCTTCTACGCCGGCTCCCTGCGCCTCTCGCTGTGGTTGGACCCCAACGGCAATGGCGCCTGGACCAACGGGCCGCAGAGCCTCTTCGGCGGCCGCAACTACGGCCCCGCCGTGTACATGGACGGCAAGGTGCTCATCATCGGCGGCAGCGAGCCGCCCACCGCCACCATGGAGCAGATAGACCTCACCGCCGCCACGCCCGCCTGGCAGTACCGGGCCGCGATGAGCATCCGCCGACGCCAGCACAACGCGGTGCTCCTGCCGGACGGCACCGTGCTCGTCCTCGGTGGCAGCAGCGGTCCCGGCTTCGACTCGGCCGACTTCCCCGTCTACCACGCGGAGGTCTACAACCCGGCCACCAACACCTGGACCTCGCTGGCGAGCAACGTCCGCTACCGCGGCTATCACTCCACCGCCCTGCTGCTGCCGGACGGACGCGTGCTGTCCGCGGGAGGACGCCTTGAGCGCACCGCGGAAATCTACTCTCCGCCCTATCTCTTCAAGGGCGCGCGCCCCGTCGTCACCGCGGCCCCCACCACCGCCCTGCCGGCGAGCACCTTCACCATCACCACGCCCGACGCGGCCAACATCTCCCGCGTGTCCCTCATCGCGCTCAGCTCGGTGACGCACACGTTCGACATGAACCAGCGGCTGCTCACGCTCAACTTCACGCGCAACACGGGCAGCCTCACCGTCACCGCGCCCGCCAACCGCAACCTCGCGCCGCCCGGCTACTACCAGCTCTTCATCGTGAACAACGCGGGCGTGCCCTCGTATGGCCGCAGGCTGCGCATCCCTCCGCCCTGATTCATGGAAGGATGCACATCGCATGAAGAGCGACTGCCCCATCTGCCCACAACCTGCCCCCACGCTGCGCGTCATCGACCTGCGCGGTGTCTCCGTCGACACCTGCACCCGCTGTCACGGCCACTGGCTGGACGCGGGTGAGTTGGAACGGCTGGCACCGGGCTGGAGGACGGAGGCCGTCCAGGCGGCCCTGCCGACGGCGACCCGGCGCTGTCGACACACGCGACACCATGTTTCAGCGACGCATGAGCTGTGCGGGCTGTGTGGCGCACCCGCCGCGCGCTGTCCGTCCTGCGCGGAGTTCCTCTCCCAGGTCCGCACGGAGGTGTGCTCCGTGGACCTGTGTGGGAGCTGCCATGGCCTGTGGCTGGATGCGAATGAACTCAAGGCGTTGATCGACTGGCACCAGCGCTCCAAGCGTTCACTCGTGGTGGGCGCGGCGGTGGTGGGCACGGCGGCGGCAGCGGCTGCCGCGGCGGCGGCGCTGTCCCAGGTGACCGCGGGCAGCCCCGAGCGCTCCCGGGCCGCCGAGGTCCTGACGGCCTCACTGGAGCGAGCGGGAGACGCGGCGGACGTGGTGGAAGTCGGAGAGATGCTGGTCGTCACGGTGGAGGCGGCCAGCGAGGGCCTGGGCTCCGCCGCCGGGGCGGCCGTGGAGGGAGCGAACGTGGTGGGAGAAGCGGTGGGTGGGTTGCTGGAGGTGGTGGCGGGGTTGTTCCATTGACCCACCTGCACATGGCTTCTGAATCCCCTATGCTCGTGACAGGCCCGTGAGACCCGCCGGATTGTGACGGGGGGAGTGCCGAAGATGAGCCAAGTGAGCACGAAGAGCATTCCAGCGGATGACCGTCGTCTGTTTCCCCGTCTCCAGGCGCCGCTGTATGCGCGCCCGGCCCGGCTGAAATTCGGCGACAAGCGGCAGGTGCTCGACGCGAGCCTGGGAGGCGTGCGCATCTACTCCGACGAGCAGTACGCCGAGGGCGCCCAGCTCGAGGTGGACCTGTTTCCGGGAGACGGCTCCACGCTGGAATGTCGCGCGCGCGTGGCGTGGCTGCGCAAGCTTCCCAAGGACGCGGTGGCCCGGTTCGAAGTAGGCCTCGCGTTCACGGACGTCTCTCCGGAGACGCTGGAGCGTCTCAAGTCCGTGCTCGTCGCCGAAGAAGACTGAGCCCCTGAAGGCTCACGTCCGTCTGGCGACGTCGTCCCACAGGGCGCGCAGCTCCTGTTCCAGTCCGGGCACGGAGGAGGCGCGCAGGCTGCCTCCGCCGCGAAAGAGCGACAGCCCCTCGAAGAAGGCCATCAACAGGGCCGCGCGTCGCTCCCGTCGGGCGGGCGTGAGGTCGGGCGCGAGCTCGCGCAAAAGCTCGACGATGCCCTCGCGATAGCCCGCGTAGAAGACGCCCAACGCTTCGGCCACCATGGTGTCCCGCGCGGCCAGGGCCCACAGCTCCGCGAAGAGCTGGAAGTGTTGGGGTGACTCCTGGTCCTCCAACAGGGCCTCCAGCGCGTGCCGTGAGCGCTTCACCGGGTCCTGCCCTCCTCCTTCCATGCGCTCGCGCACCCGGCGGATGGCGGTCTCCAGGTAGCGCGCGAGCAGCGCGCGCACCACGTCCTGCTTGGTGGGGAAGTAGTACTGGAGATTGCCCAGGCTCAGCCCCGCGCGCTGGGCCACGCCGCGCAGGCTCAGCCCCGCGTAGCCGTCCTCCACCAGCACCTCCATGGCCGCGTCCAGGATGCTCTCCACGCGCTCGTGGCCCTTGGCATGGACCGCCGTGCCCTCTCGCGGCTTCGCGGAGGGGAGCTTCCCGGGGGACTTGCTCACGCGTGGGGGCATCAGGCCGCCTTCCTCGTCGGCACCTCGGCGGACGACGCTACCTCATCGAGCCGCACGGTGACGCCGCACGCGCGCAGCGTGGCCAGCATCTGCTCGGGCCTCGGCTCGTGCTCCGGGAACCACACGCCGGAGGACGGAGGAGGCGCGCCATCCAGGCCCAGGAGTCGCTCGACGCCGAGCAGCGCGCCCACCGCAGTCAGGTGCGCCTGACCCTTCGGGTCCACCACCTCGATGCGGGTGCGGCCATGCTCGCCCTCGAGGTCCGCGAGCCACGCGGCCTCGCCGCCCGTGCCGCTCGTCGCCAGCAGCGCCCGGCGCAGCGGCGTCAGTCGGGGATGCTGGAGCAGACGCAGGATGCCCAGTCGCTGGAGCACCACCAGCGACCACGTCGCCGAGCCCGAGTCGAACCCCAACCGGGTCGCCACGCCGCGCGCGCCCAGCACCATGGGCAGCGTCGCCTGCTCGGGCGTGTCGAGCCGGAACACCCGCGTGCTCCTTCCATCCGAGAACGTCACGCGCCGCCCGTCCGTCAGGGGCAGCACCTGGCGCTCCTGGCCGCGCTCCGTCACGTCGAAGGATAGCCCCAGCCGGTCCATGTACTCCAGGGAGTCCGGCCCCGCCTCGTCCGCGAGCGCGAAGCGGATGCCCACGTCCACGTGCTCCAGCCGCCCCAGGCGTCGCGCGGCCATCGCCACCAGTCGCGGCACCAGCCCCGCCATCCACGCCGAGCCCAGCATCACCGGCCCCCGAGGAGGCGTGCCCGACAGCCGCAGCACCGCGGCTCGCACCCGCGACGTCCACCGGGTGATGTCCAGCACGGGAATGCCGTCGCGCGCCGCCGACATCAGCAGGTGGTCCTCCGGGTCATTGACCAGCGACACCACGGCCCGAGGCTTCACGCCCAGCGCCGCCAGGGGCGAGGGCGCGCGGATATCCAGCGCCACACCCTCGGCTCCACCCAACTGCGCGGCCAGCTCCCGCGCGGGCTCCAGCCTCCGGCCGGCGATGACGAGCGGCAACCCGGGATGACGCTCCCTCAACAGGCGGGCGAGCCGGGCGCCCACCACTCCGTAGCCCCCCACCAGCACGACACTTCCCTCGGACACCATGGCGACTCCCACGCTCGGGCACGGAGTGTTTCCGCCCCATGGAAATCAATATAGGTCACATGACCTAAATTTCACGACAATCGCCCGGGAGGCCCTTCCGGGGTGCGGAGGGGCTCGAAGCTCGACGCACCCGCGGCGCGACGACACGGCGCAGCCGCTGTTCCCCTTCTTCTCCGGGGTCTTCGAGCGCGCTCTTGCAGCCACGAGTCGCGCACGTCGGCGGGCCGGGCGTTGTGCTCCAGCCTCGTTTGGCCCAGGCTGACCGGGTGAGTCTGGCCCCGCGGTCACCCCTCCCCGAGACATCCCGACGCGCGGGCTTCGCGCACCTCGCCTTCGAGCGCTCGGGCCCACGCACCGTGGTGAGCAAGGCGCTGGCGCACAGCCCGCTGCGCCTGCTCACCCCTCGCAACCACGGCCACGCCGCGTGGGCCTACACCAGCTCGTTCGGTGGTGGCCTCGTGGATGGAGACCACCTCTCGCTCGAGGTGGACGTGGCGCCCGGTGCCACCGCGTGGCTGTCTTCCCAGGGAGCCAACCGCGTCTATCGCTCGCCCTCCGGCTGTCGCAGCGACGTGTCCGCCCGCGTGGGTGAGGACGCCCTGCTCGCCTGGGTGCCAGACCCCACCGCGTGTTTCACCGGCGCGCGATACAGCCAGACCCTCGCGTTCCAGCTCGCGCCTGGCGCATCGCTCGTCCTCGCGGACCTCGTCACCTCCGGACGCAGCGCCCGGGGCGAGCGCTGGGCGTTCTCGCACTACGCCTCCACCCTGCGCGTCCACGTGGGCGAGCGCGCCATTATCGACGAGCGCTGGCTGTTGGACCCCAGCCACGGGACGCTCCCGGAGCGCCTGGGCCGCTTCGAGGCCATGGCCACCCTCCTCCTCGTCGGCCCCGCGCTGGCCACCGCGCGCGAGGCACTGCACGCCCGAGTCACCTCGCTCCCGGTCACCTCGCGCGCCTCCCTCATCCCCTCCTCCAGCCCGTTGGGCACCCACGGCCTGCTCGTGCGCGCCGCCGCCGTGTCCGTGGAGGAGCTGGTGCGCACCACCCGCGACTGGCTCTCCTTCCTCCCGGCGCTGCTCGGGGACGACCCCTGGGCCCGCCGCGTCTGAGCCCCCTCCCTGGCGACGCCCGACACGTTGCACTACTGTTGACGCGTCAAGTCATGGCGCCTTCGGGCCTCCGGGAGTTGGTCTCGTGCACCTGTCCCCTCGCGACGTCGACAAGCTGTTGCTGCATCAGGCGGGCTTCCTGGCCCAGAAGCGGCTCGCCCGAGGGGTGCGGCTGAGCTACCCGGAGGCTGTCGCCCTCATCGCCACGCAGTTGCTGGAGTTCATCCGTGACGGCCGCAGCGTCGCCGAGCTGATGGACCTGGGGCGGCGATTCCTGGGGCGCGCGCAGGTGATGGAGGGCGTGCCGGAGATGCTCGCGGAGGTGCAGGTGGAGGGCACCTTCCCGGACGGCTCCAAGCTGGTGACGGTGCACCACCCGGTGGTGGCCGAGCATGGGGATTTGGAGCTGGCACTGTATGGCAGCTTCCTCCCCGTGCCTTCGCTGGAGCGTTTCAGCGCGCCGGTGTCCACGTCGGATGGAGTGCCCGGTGAGGTGCGCGTGCTGCCCGGCGACATCGAACTCAACGCGGGCCGCGACACCATCTCCCTCACCGTGACGCACCTGGGGGACCGCCCCATCCAGGTGGGCAGCCACTACCCCTTCTTCGAGACGAACCGCGCGCTCGCCTTCGACCGCGAGAAGGCCTACGGCCGGCGCCTCGACATCCCCGCGGGCACGGCGGTGCGCTTCGAGCCGGGTGAGCGCAAGACGGTGCAGTTGGTGGCCATCGCGGGCGAGCAGGTGGTGCGCGGCGGCAACGCGTTGGGCAGCGGCAAGGTGTCCGCGGAGAATCGCGAGCGCGGAATGGAAGCGGTCCGTGCGCAAGGCTTCGGCCATGAAGAGGAGCGCGAATGAGTCGGAAGATGGACCGGCGCCACTACGCGGACATGTTCGGGCCCACCACCGGAGACAAGGTGCGGCTGGGCGACACGGGGCTGTGGGCGGAGGTAGAGCGCGACGCCACCGTCTACGGAGACGAGTGCAAGTTCGGCGGAGGCAAGGTGCTGCGCGAGGGCATGGGCCAGCGCGCGGGGGCCGGTGACGCGGACGCGCTGGACGTGGTCCTGACCAACGCGCTCATCCTCGACTGGACGGGCATCTACAAGGCGGACATCGGAATCAAGGCGGGCCGCATCGTCGGCATCGGCAAGGCGGGCAACCCGGACATCATGGCCGGGGTGACGCCAGGGATGGTGGTGGGCGTCACCACCGAGGCCATCTCCGCGGAGGGGCACCTCGTCACGGCGGGCGGGCTGGACACGCATATCCACTTCATCTGCCCGCAGCAGGCGGACGAGGCGCTCGCCAGCGGCATCACCACATGGGTGGGCGGAGGCACGGGCCCCGCGACGGGGACGAAGGCGACCACGTGTACGCCGGGCATCTGGAATCTCCAGCGGATGCTCCAGGCCACGGACACGATTCCGCTCAACATCGGCCTCACGGGCAAGGGCAACACGTCCATGCCGGAGGGTCTGGTCGACCAGATTCGCGCGGGCGCCATCGGCCTGAAGCTGCACGAGGACTGGGGCACCACACCCGCGGCCATCGACACGTGCCTCACCGTGGCCGAGGACGAGGACATCCAGGTCACCATCCACACGGATACGCTCAACGAGTCGGGCTACGTGGATGACTCGCTGGCGGCCATCAAGGGCCGCACCATCCACACGTACCATTCGGAGGGCGCGGGCGGCGGCCATGCGCCGGACATCATCCGCGTGTGCGGTGTGGACAACGTGTTGCCCTCGTCCACGAACCCCACGCGGCCGTACACGGTGAACACGCTGGACGAGCACCTCGACATGCTCATGGTCTGCCATCACCTGGACCGTGAGATTCCCGAGGACGTGGCCTTCGCCGAGAGCCGCATCCGGGGCGAGACGATTGCCGCCGAGGACATCCTTCATGACCTGGGCGCCATCAGCATCATGTCCTCGGACAGCCAGGCCATGGGGCGCGTGGGCGAGGTCATCTGTCGCACGTGGCAGACGGCGCACAAGATGCGCGAGCAGCGTGGGCGGCTGAGTCAGGAAGCCGGCGACAACGACAACCTGCGCATCCGGCGGTACGTGGCGAAGTACACCATCAACCCGGCCATCGCCCATGGGCTGTCGCACGAGGTCGGCTCGGTAGAGGTGGGCAAGCTCGCGGACCTGGTGCTGTGGCGGCCGGCCTTCTTCGGCATCCGTCCGGAGCTGGTCATCAAGGGTGGCTTCATCGCCTGGGGGCAGATGGGGGACGCCAACGCCTCCATCCCCACGCCGCAGCCGTATTTGATGCGGCCCATGTTCGGAGCGCGAGGCCGCGCGCTCGGGGCCACCAGCGTGGTGTTCGTTTCTCCGCGTGCGTTGGCGGAGGGGACGACGCGCGAGCTGGGGTTGATGAAGCGGGTGGTCGCGGTGAAGCGGTGTCGGGGCTTGAGCAAGCGGGACATGCGGCTCAACGACGCGCTGCCGGTCATCACGGTGGACCCGGAGACGTACGAGGTGCGGGCGGACGGAGAGCTGTTGCGGTGTGAGGCCGCGGTGAAGCTGCCGCTGGCGCAGCGCTACTCGCTGTTCTGACCGGGAGCCGCGCGCCATGGGCTCTTCCTGGAAGGTGCTTCAGCTCGCGGACTCGGGGTTTCCCACGGGGGGCTTCGCGCACTCGGGGGGACTGGAGGCGGCGGTGCAGGCGGGCGAGGTGCGTGGGGCGCCGGAGCTGCGCCGCTTCGCGCGGGAGCTGCTGTGGCAGGCGGGGTACGGGGCACTTCCGTTGTTGAGCGCGGCGCATCGCGAGCCGTCGCGACTGCCGGAGCTGGACGCGCGCACGGAGGCATTCCTCACGAGCCATGTGGCGCACCGGGCGAGCCGCACGCAGGGGCGAGCGTTTCTGGACACGTGCGCGCGCATCTTCCCGGGTCCGGTGGGGCCGCTGCGCGAGGCAGCGCGGGCGGCGGGGCTGGGCTTCCACCATGCGCCGGTGTTCGGTGCGGTGTTGAACGTGCTGGAGGTCGAGCTGTCGGAGGCGCAGCGGCTGCATCTATCGCTGACGTTGAGAGGCACGCTGTCGGCGGCGGTGCGGCTGGGCATCATCGGCACGCACGAGTCGCACCAGCTCCAGCATCAGGCGACATCATTGTTGGACACGGTGTTGGAGCGATGCGCGGGGCTGGGGTTGGAGGAGCTGGCGCAGCCCTCACCGCTGTTGGACTTGCTGGGTTCCACGCACGACCGGCTCTATTCGAGACTCTTCCTGTCCTGAGGTGAAGCGCACATGCACGACGATGACCACCGCGGCCATGGCCATGACGACGAGCACGACCACACGCATGAGGAGTGGGACCATCCGGGCCACTTCGAGGAGCGGGAGGAGCCGAAGAAGCGTGACTACCAGTCGCGGGCCTTCACCATCGGCATCGGTGGGCCGGTGGGGAGTGGGAAGACGGCGCTGGTGCTGGCGTTGTGCCGCAGGCTGCGCGAGCGCTACCGGCTGGGCGTGGTGACGAATGACATCTTCACGAAGGAGGACGCGGAGTTCCTGGTCCGCAACCACGCGCTGTCTCCGGAGCGAATCAAGGCGGTGGAGACGGGAGGGTGTCCGCACGCGGCGATTCGCGAGGACATCAGCCACAACCTGCTGGCGCTGGAGCAGTTGATGGAGGAGCTGACGCCGGAGCTGCTGATTGTGGAGAGCGGCGGCGACAACCTGGCGGCGCAGTACAGCCGGGAGTTGGCGGACTACACGGTGTATGTCATTGATGTTGCGGGCGGGGACAAGGTGCCGCGCAAGGGTGGGCCGGGCATCACCCAGTCGGACCTGCTCATCATCAACAAGACGGACCTGGCGCCGCACGTGGGCGCGGACCTGGGAGTGATGGAGCGCGACGCGAAGAAGATGCGCGGCAGCGGGCCGTTCGTCTTCACTCAAGTCACGAAGGACGTGGGCCTGGACGAAGTCATCGAGCACCTGCTCACGGCGTGGAAGCAGCGCACCGGCGCACGCGCGTCCTGACCTCCCCGCGGTCTCCAACAGTGCCTCCCACTGTCATTGATTGGGAGGCGCTGTCGCTGCGACTCACATCAGGGTGTCGCCATCCACTTGGAGAATCACCGGACGATTCTCACGGTCCGCGGGGTCATAGGCCACATCCAACACCGTGCCGGCCACCAGCCGGAGGATGAGCTCACGCCCGTGCACCAAACGCACCTGCTCCACGAGCCAGTCCTTGCCCGGCTCCCCTTCGTGCATCAGGAGCCGCAGGTGCATGGTGGCCTCGTCGCCCGCGAACATGGAATCGTATGTGACTTCGCGCAACGTGGCCTTCACCCGTCGGCCATGGGTGAGGATCCAGTTCCGCCTGTGGCGCTGCTGCCGGACCTTCCTGATGGCCAGCGCCCCAACAGCGATGACCAGCAAACTCGAGCTGGCCCAGGCCCACGGATGAGGATGATCAAACATGGCGCCCCTTCGAATGATGCGCCAGGGATACTCCCACCCACGCCATCAACGCTGCCAGGACAAAGCGCCGCGCGTGGTGACTCGGCCCGCTGGGCGACCCATTTCATGCGGAAACCCCAAGGACGATGGGTCCCCATGACGCGCGACCTGGGCCATATCGGTCCCAGCAAGCCACCTCGTTCCGGACCTCACACCCATGACCTCTCCTTCGCCTCTCGTTCACCTCGCGCGATGTGCCCTGCTCGGAACGCTGCTCTTGCTCACGGCCTGTGGCGACGAGGAGGACCCGTCCCCCGGTGACGCTGACGACGCGGGAACAGACGCAGGGAGCGATGGTGGGATGGATGCGGGGGGCGACGCCGGAACCGATGCGGGCCCTCCCATCGAGGTGCCCTCGATTCCCGCGCAGACGGTGACGCTGGGCGGGCAGTCCTACGTTGCCTACCAACGCGCCGGAGACACATTCCGCATCGTCTGCCAGGCCCCCTGCCCCATCGAGGAGCCGTACATCTTCGCCCGCTACGAGGGCTTCCGCGCGGTGAAGGACGACCTGCTGTCGCTTACGGGCGTCGACGTAGTGCCGAAGATGATCCCGGTGGATATCCACCTCGCCTCGGACAGCGTGTGCGGGAGTCCAGGGAACCGCGCGGGCGCGGCGTTCATGAACACCACCCCGGAGGGCCCCGGGCCCGGGTCGAACGTCTGCCTCTGGGAGCTGGAGGCTTCACACGTGCAGCCACCCAGCGTCCCGCGTCCTTTGACGGTGGAGAACGCGCTGGCCCGCGAGAACCAGGTGCTGGTGGCACACGAGTACGCGCACGTCGTGTTCTTCCTGCGCCATGAGCTCTCGCACGAATGGTTCGTGCGCGCGATCTCCTACCGCGTCGGAGGAGAAGCGCGGAGCCTATGTGATGCGACGAACGAGCTGTTCGCGCCCACGGCCTGGAACCTGTGCCAGCAGCATGGGCTCGACTATCCGCAGCTCGCGGAGAGCGTGCGACGAATCGACACGCTGTGGTCGAGCGGACAAGGCGTGGAAGTGCTTTACCCGGGCGTTCCGCTCGCCACGTCCATGTACCAGTACCACCGCATCCTGGACGGGCTCGCGGGCGAGGACACCTTCACCGGCCTGTCGGACGCGGGCGAACTGCGTCCGAATCAGTGCGGTGACTCCGCGCGCTTCACACCGGCAGGGGGAATCGTCTCCATGTACGGAGGGCGGGTTCGCTGGGAGCTTCCATCAGGGGCCGTGGCCTCGGAGCTTCAAGTCGAGCCTGGAAGCTGGCGCTCGGGCATGGTGGTGCCCTCCGGATGGTCGACGTTCGCTGGGGCGCACAACTACTCCTTCATGCCGGGCGAGCAGCCGCTCCAGAAGCCGGTCCGACTGACCGTGCGCTACGAGCCGAGCCTCATGCCCGCTGGCGCTTCCGAGGCTTCCCTCACGCTCTACTGGAAGCCCGACACGAGCTTCGCGCAAGAGGTCCCTGGCGCACAGGTGGACACGGTGACTCATACCGTGAGCGGCAGCGTGTCGCGGTTGGGTCGCTACATCGTCGCGCCGCGCTGACTTGAAGTTCGGGTGTTACGCTCCCGGGCATCATGTCTTCGACCACGACGGGCTTCTGGGGCCCGAGCACTTCGACGGTGGACTGGTGCGAGACGAACTACCAGCACCTGTTCCACATCGGAGAGCTGTTCAACTCGGCGTCCAGTCTCATCCTGGTCCTCACGGGCGTGCTGGGCGTCGTGCTGCATCGCCGGGTGTTGGAGCGGCGGTTCCTCCTCGCCTTCGCGTTGCTCGCGTTGGTGGGCGTGGGCAGCACGGCGTTCCACATGACGCTGCGCCGCGAGCACCAGATGCTGGACGAATTGCCGATGCTCTATCTGGCCATCGTCATCGTCTACATCCTGCTGGAGGACCGGCCGGAGCGACGGTTCGGGAGTTGGTTCCCGTGGGCGCTGTTCGGCCACGCGGTGCTCGTGACGTACCTGACGGCGTTCACCCGGGGCGCGGTGCAGTTCTTCCTCTTCCAGGTGAGCTTCGCATCGCTGGAGTTCTTCGCGCTGGGCCGGACGTACTTCCTCCAGCGGCGAAGTCCCGACGCAGGCACGAAGCGGCTGTTCCAGCTCGGCATCGGGGCCTATGCGCTCGCGATTGTGTTGTGGGTGAGCGACATCCAGTTCTGCCCCACCCTCAACGAGACACTGCCCGCGCGAGGCATCCCCAATCCCCAGTTCCACGCGTGGTGGCACGTGCTCGTGGCCTTCGGGTTCAACGCGCTCCTGCTCGTCATCGCGCGGGAGCGGTTGAGGACGCTGGGGAAGGAGTCCCAGCTTCGGGCCGTGCTCGGAGTGATTCCGCGAGTGCTGTTGCCCTCGCGGCTCGGTGAGCAGGTGACACCGCCCTCGTCACGGGACGGAGCAAATCCCACCTGACGAAAAGGAGCGCGCCTTGAGTGAGGTCGCGGTAGCACGCGCACCGCATCGCGACCCCGCACCGCTACTTCTTCTTCGGAGCCGGAGGCGCGGGAGCCGGCGCGGACTTCGCAGGCGCCTGCGTCTGGATGCGCTTCACCACCTCATCCATGAGGTCGTTCGGAATCGGAATGGACAGGTTGTACTGGGCAATCTTCCAGGTGCCGCCATCCTTCACCAGCACACCACTGCCCCGGCTGGGTCCCAGGTTCGGCGTGTCCAGCGTCTCGTCGAACCATGCCACCGCGCCGTCCTTCGACACGGTGATGTGGCGGGAGACCGCCTTGAAACTCCACGCCTTGCCCTTGGAGAAGTACGGCTTCGACCAGGCGCGGAACTCGTCGCGTGTCCACCGCTCCGTGGCGTCCGTGCCCATGTAGACGGCGTCCGGCGTGAAGTACCCGAAGTAGCGCGCTTCGTCCGCCTGGGCGGCGGCCTTGTGCCAGTCATCCAGCACGGTGGTGATGGCGGCCTTGGGGTCCGTGGCGGTTCCCGTCACGGGAGCGGAGGCGAGCACGAACAACAACAGGGAGACAGTGGACACGCGAGGCGACCTCGTTGAAGAGAAGTTCGCGGTATGAAGCTGCACGGCCCACCCCCAGGTCAATACTCCGGGCCGGCCAGAAAGGCGTGAGTCGCGTGGTCCTCGAGAGCTTCCAGGTCGGTGAGGGGGATGTGCCCACGGTGCTGTTGCACGGTTTCCTTGGCACGGGACGCAACCTGCGCTCCCTGGCGATGGCGTGGAGCGCCGCGGACCCTCGGCGCCGCTTCCTGATGCCGGACCTCACCGGCCACGGCGCCTCTCCCGTCCCACCCCCGAGCGCCGACCTCTACACCCTCGCCCGCGACGTGCTCGACACCGCCCGCGCCCAGGGCTTCACCGGCGCGCTCGACTGGGTGGGCCACTCGCTGGGCGGACGTGTCTCCCTCGCCGCCAGCCTCCACGTCCCCGAGGCCGTCTCCCGCGTGTCGCTGCTCGACATCGCCCCCGGCCCCGTACCCTACGACTTGTCCGACAGCGGCATGGTGCTGGGCATCCTCCTCCAGGCCCCACCCCGCGCGCCGAACCGCAAGGAGATGCGGGCGACGCTCACCGCCAAGGGACTGTCTGATGGACTCGCGGACTGGCTGGTGATGAACCTGGTGGCGGACGGCGACGGCGTGCGCTGGCGCTTCGACCGACAGGCCCTCGCGGAGCTGCACTCGCGCGTGAATGGCACGGACCTGTGGGCCGCGGTGGAGCGCAAGGACCGCCCCCCCATGCGCTGCATCCGGGGAGGCCGCTCGCGCTACGTCTCCGACGCGGAGGCCGCTCGCCTGGAGGCCGCGGGCTGCCCGGTGGCGACGCTCCCGGGCGCGGGCCACTTCGTCCACGTGGACGCGGCGAAGGAGCTGCTGGAGTGGTTGCTGCGCGACTGACGCCCGCGCGTCAGATGCGCACGCCCAGGAACAGGCCGGGCCACATGCGCGTGCCCGTGGGCCCGCGCCCCGTCTGCCACTGCGGCATCCACGTCATCCCCTTGTCCGGGTTGTCGTCCGGCGGTTTGTAGGCGTTGAGCGACACACCGCCGAACAGGGCGAAGCGCCGCTTCAACTCCCAGCCCACGCTGCCGCGCAGGCGATAGAGATTGTTCTCCGTGCCTTCGCCGAAGAGCTTGGGCTGCCAGCCACCAATGGAGAGGTCGATGTCCGCGTAGTAGCGGTCCGAGTCACCAAAGGGCAGATGCACGCCCACGCCCAGCGACGTGACGGTGCGCCAGGAGTCGCCCTCCAGGTCCTTCATGCCGATGCTCGCGAGCACATGCACCGTGCGGCTGCCGTACTTCACGCCCACGGACAGCGGCGTGACTTCGTCGGACCAGATTTCGAAGGCGATGCGCCCCTTGCGCACCAGGCTGAGCAGACCGATGGGCACCGACACATCATCGGCGATGTTGATGAACCCGAGCTGCACTCCGCTCACGTTGCCCGCGACGTTGATGATGCCCACCTGCGCGCCCGTCACACTGCCGGCCAGATTGAAGACTCCAATCTGCGCCCCCGTGAGGTTCTCCACCATGTTGACGCCGCCCACGAGCTGGAGCCCATGCATGTCCGCGTCAGAGCGGTTTCCCACCGCCGCGAGCTGGAACCCGGAGAACGAGCGCTCCGAGTAGTTGATGATGCCCGCCAACTGCCCGCCCGTCGCTCCACCGAAGGCGAGGTTGCCACCCGCCGCCAGTTGGAACCCCAGCGCCTCGCCGCCCGTGACGTTGGCGATGCCCGCCAGTTGCACGCCCTCCATCGTCCCGTCCACCCAGCCCAACCCAGCCG
>NZ_VIFM01000897.1 GCF_006636215.1 Myxococcus llanfairpwllgwyngyllgogerychwyrndrobwllllantysiliogogogochensis
CCCAGGGCCTGATGGTGTTCCAGTCGCGCAACATCGCGGATGCGCGCATCTACGGTGCCGAGATGAAGGCCGGCGTCGACTTCGGCCAGATCAGCCCGGCGCTGCAGGGCTGGGCGCTGCGCAGCTCGGTGGCCTGGTCGCGCGGCGACAACAGGACCGAAGACACCCCGCTGGATTCGGTCGACCCGCTGCGTGGCACCGTCGGCCTGATGTACGACACCGACACCTGGGGCGTCGAACTGGCCGGTACCTTCGTCAAGCGCAAGGACCGCGTCACCGCCGCCACGGTGTACCGCCCGGCCGGCTACGGCGTGGCCGACCTGATGGCGCACTGGAACTTCGCCCCGGGCGCCACCTTCAACGTCGGCGTGTTCAACCTGGGCGACAAGCGTTACATCGACTGGTCCAACG
>NZ_VIFM01000898.1 GCF_006636215.1 Myxococcus llanfairpwllgwyngyllgogerychwyrndrobwllllantysiliogogogochensis
GTGTTAGCTACTCTCTCACTGCACATGATTTTCACGTGGCATATGGACCTGAGGACTAAAGACGCGCAGTGAGTGATTGCTGTGGTGTCGCCAAGAGTTCTTTGAGATCGCCAGTTTGAGGCATTGGATGAATCGACGTTAGACTCAAGCGCTTTCCGTAGCAGATCAGGGAGGCAAGGCGCATAACCGTGAGATCAATTCCCTTCATTGTCGCTGCCGCGTTGGCGGGAACTTCGCTGGCTGCAGATGCTTCTGAGGATAACCTCCATAGAGATCCTTACTTTGATCCAGGAGGCGCCGTCAGGTTCAACTATGGCTGGCTCGACTACGGGCCGACCAGCCGCCTGCAGCTTGAACTGCTGCGTGCAGACCTTGACGCTGGAACCGGACCGTTTTCCTTCTCTGCCCAAT
>NZ_VIFM01000899.1 GCF_006636215.1 Myxococcus llanfairpwllgwyngyllgogerychwyrndrobwllllantysiliogogogochensis
GGCCTTGGACGCTTCGCGGCTGGCCGCCCGTTCCACCGTGATGCTGGCGTCGCTGGGCGCCGCCATGCTCGCCATCGGCCTGCTGGTGGGCTGGATCATCGTCCGCGACCTGTCCCGTGCCCTGGGGGCCGAGCCGGCGGACCTGGCCGCCGCCGCGCAGCGGGTGGCCGCGGGCGACCTGAGCACGGAGCTGCGCGCGCGTCCCGGCGACCAGGCCAGCGTGATGGCGGCCATGGCCGCGATGCAGAGCGCGCTCGCGGCGGTGGTCGCCACCGTGCGCAGCGGCGCGGACGGCGTGGCCACCGCCAGCTCCGAGATCGCGCAGGGCAACGCCGACCTCTCCAGTCGTACCGAGCAGCAGGCGAGCGCGCTGGAGGAAACGGCCGCATCGATGGAGGAACTCTCCAGCAC
>NZ_VIFM01000900.1 GCF_006636215.1 Myxococcus llanfairpwllgwyngyllgogerychwyrndrobwllllantysiliogogogochensis
ATATTACCCGGATTTGGCGCTGACGGGAATTATTCCGTGATCAATGTGCCTTCTTTTTCGCCCATCACCACGCGACGCAGGGCGCCAGGTTTGTTCATGTTGAAGACGCGAATCGGTAATTTATGGTCACGCGCCAGGGTGAAGGCCGCCAGATCCATGACTTTCAGCTCTTTTTCCAGAACTTCGCTGTAGGTCAGCTGATCGTACATGGTGGCAGAAGGATCTTTTGCCGGGTCAGCGGTGAATACGCCGTCAACCTTGGTGGCTTTCAGCACCACATCGGCTTCAATTTCGATACCGCGCAGGCAGGCTGCGGAATCGGTGGTAAAGAACGGGTTGCCGGTACCAGCGGAGAGGATCACTACGCGGTTGTTGCGCAGCAGGCTGATCGCCTCTGCCCAGCTGTAGTTG
>NZ_VIFM01000901.1 GCF_006636215.1 Myxococcus llanfairpwllgwyngyllgogerychwyrndrobwllllantysiliogogogochensis
GCCGGAGGTGCTTCACGCCGCGCACCACCTGCAGGTTCTCGCGCACGGTGAGCGAGGGAAACACGTTCGCCACCTGCGGCACGTAGGCGAGGCCGGCGTCGAACCGGTCCTCCGCCGACAGGCGCGTGATGTCGCGGCCATCGAGGTGGATGCTGCCCGCCACGCGCGGCAGCAGGCCCAGCAGCGCCTTCACCAGCGTGGACTTGCCCGCGCCGTTGGTGCCGGCGATGGTCACGATCTGCCCCGGCGCCACGGCCAGGTCGATGCCGTGGATGATGTCCACCTCCGAATAGCCGCCGCGCAGCTGCCCGATCCGCAGCAGGCTCTCGCCGTGTGTCTCGTTGTTCATGGCCGCTGCGCTCATACCACCCCTCCCATGTAGGCTTCCTGCACGCGCGGGTCGTCCAGCAC
>NZ_VIFM01000902.1 GCF_006636215.1 Myxococcus llanfairpwllgwyngyllgogerychwyrndrobwllllantysiliogogogochensis
CTTCAGTCCAGTTGCAGGTCCGCTTCCTTCGCGGCCTTGGGCAGCACGGCCAGTTCGCGCTGCAGGACGCTGGCGAACGCCTCCGGCGTGTTGTCCGTCGCCGGGGCCACGCCGCCCAGGTCCAGCAGGCGCTGGCGGAAGGCCTCCCGCTCCTCTTTAGTCGAACGCGGGCCAACCAGCATGCCGTAGCCCCCGGCGCCATGGACCTCCTTGACCACCATCAGCTCGAGATTGCTCAGCACGTAGCGCAGGTCCTCCGCTTTCCGACACTGCCAGGTGGGGATATTGCTGAGGATCGGCTGTTCGCCGAGGTAAAAGCGGATCATCTCCGGGACGTACGGATAGATCGATTTGTCGTCAGCCACCCCGGTGCCGATGGCGTTGGCCAGCACTACGCCGCCGGTGCGATAG
>NZ_VIFM01000903.1 GCF_006636215.1 Myxococcus llanfairpwllgwyngyllgogerychwyrndrobwllllantysiliogogogochensis
TCACTATGGCTTGCGTGATCGGGTCAGCCGTAAAGGGCCGGAAGTCAAATATGCAGAGCGCCGGTTGCTCGGCATCAATGATGAATCAGAAGACATTACGCGAGACGTCTTACTGCGTTGGTTGTCACAGTGATTTTGTGTCAGGGATGACACAACCCGCCACGCTGCCGCACTCCCTCCGCGCGTGGCAATCTTGCCTTCATGAATACGCAATTAACCGAAATCATGCGCCTTATCACCAATCTGATCCGCACCGGCATTGTGACCGAAGTGGACCGGGACGGCTGGCTGTGCCGGGTGAAAACGGGCGACCTCGAAACCAACTGGATTAACTGGCTGACCTACCGTGCAGGTAAATCCCGCACCTGGTGGTGCCCGTCTCCAGGGGAGCAGGTGGTGCTGTTCAGCCT
>NZ_VIFM01000904.1 GCF_006636215.1 Myxococcus llanfairpwllgwyngyllgogerychwyrndrobwllllantysiliogogogochensis
GGAAGGTATCGCCCTCGATGTTAACGGCTATATCTCCGAAGGCGCAGGGGAAAACCTGTTTGAAGTGAAGGACGGTGTACTGTTCACCCCGCCGTTTACCTCTTCCGCGCTGCCGGGCATTACCCGCGACGCCATTATCAAGCTGGCGAAAGATCTTGGTATCGAAGTCCGCGAGCAGGTGTTGTCCCGTGAATCCCTGTATCTGGCGGACGAAGTCTTCATGTCCGGCACTGCGGCGGAAATCACCCCGGTGCGCAGCGTGGACGGCATCCAGGTCGGCGCAGGCCGTCGCGGTCCGGTAACCAAACGCATTCAGGAAGCCTTCTTTGGCCTCTTCACCGGTGAAACAGAAGATAAATGGGGCTGGTTGGATCCGGTAAGTAAGTAATTAAAAATGGGACGGCACGCAC
>NZ_VIFM01000905.1 GCF_006636215.1 Myxococcus llanfairpwllgwyngyllgogerychwyrndrobwllllantysiliogogogochensis
AACAGCTGGCCGATGGCGCGGACCGCCCGGTGCTGCTGCTGGACCACGGCGACAACTGCATGTCCGGCGGCACCTGCGACTCCATGAACGAACTGATGGCGGCCGGCATGGGCGCCCACACCACCGTGCGCCTGGGCAACAAGGTGCCGCTCACCCAGCTCGGCGTGGCCAAGGAGCCGGTGGCCGTCGAAGGCACCGTGGTGGCCATCAGCGACGGCGAATACACCGTCACCGGCCCCATCTACACCGGCCAGCGCTGCGCCATGGGCCGCACGGTGCTGTTCGACACGGGCAAGGCGCGCATCGTGGTCACCGAGCGCACCCACGAACCGTGGGACCTGGGCGTCTTCTCCTGCGTGGGCATGGACCCCAAGGCCCACCGCTTCGTGCTGCTCAAGTCGCGCATGTAC
>NZ_VIFM01000906.1 GCF_006636215.1 Myxococcus llanfairpwllgwyngyllgogerychwyrndrobwllllantysiliogogogochensis
GGCGGGCCCAGTCCATCACGGCGGCGAGCGGCACGGTGTCGTCCTGCTCGCCGTGCACGACCAGGGTGCGGCCGTGGGCCTCGGCCGGCACGGGGGCGACGGTGAAGCGGCTCGCGGCCGTTCCCACGAGCACCGCGCGCTCGATGACGCGCGGCTCCCAGAGCCGCGCCAGCGCATGGCTGGTGACGAAGGCGCCGAACGAGAACCCGGCCAGCGCCAGGGGGCCTTCGGGCGCCGCCTGTCCGACGACGGCCAGCAGGTCTTCGAGTTCGCCGCGGCCCTCGTCGTAGGTGCCGGCGGTGGCGCCCACGCCGCGGAAGTTGAAGCGCACGGCCGTCCAGCCGCTGGCGACGAAGGCCCGCGCGAGGGTCTGCACGACCTTGTTGTCCATGGTGCCGCCGAACAGCGG
>NZ_VIFM01000090.1 GCF_006636215.1 Myxococcus llanfairpwllgwyngyllgogerychwyrndrobwllllantysiliogogogochensis
AAGCCTCTCCCATGGCCTCGAGGACGGACGCTGAGTCCGCGTCAGGTACATCCGCACAGGGCCCCTCTCGCGAGGGCGCCCTCGGCTTGTCCCAGTGCAACTGGGTGGACGTGGGGCCCTGGCACATCTGCCAATCCGGGCCACGTCCTGGAAGGACACTGGGGGGCTCGGAAGGCGACGCAGGCCGCACCTCCTCCCCGGAGAGAGCCTGCAGGGCCCACCTCGCATGGCTCCGCGCCACGGGGGACGCATGCGTCGTCAGCACCTGTTGAAACAGCGGCTCCAGCTCCTCCACATGGGCCCGAAACGCGTAGCTGCCCAGCGCCCGGACTGCCGCCGCCTGGACTTCGCTGTGCGGCTCGTACACCGCCTGGCGCAGCGCCTCGAGGGCGGCTGGGTCGCCCAGGCGTCCAAGGGTCTCCGCCGCCCGCGCGCGCTCCCACCCCTCCTCCCCCGTGGCCAGCAGGCGCAGCAGCAGCTCCGTCGCGGCCGGCCGTGCCACATCCCCCAGGGACGCAAGGCTCGTGAGGGCCCGGGCACGGCATTCAGGCACGGCGAGCTGCTGAAGGACCTCCGGCACCGCAGCAGGGCTGTCGAAGGCCACCAGCGCCTGCAGCGCCACCGGCGTGAGGCGCACGTCCGCCCGCTGGAGCGCCTGGAGCACCTCGGGGGCTGCCTCCACCCCCTGGCGCTCGTAGGCCGCCAACACCGACGCCACGTAGGCCGCGCGCGGGGTGCACCCGTCGAAAACTGCCGCGCATCCTGACGCTGGAGCTGACTGGCAGGACGTCCCTGGTGGGCGCAGGAGCGTGGGCTCCGCCAGCTCCCGCGCAAGGAGCGACCGCAGGCGCGGAACGAAAGTCTCTGAATGCGTGACGGCGCGCCGGGCGAGCACGTAGCGCACCCGCACCAGCTCCTCCCAGCTCGACTCCGGACTCTCCAGCACCTCCAGCAGCACCGGAGCCAAGGTCGGTCCGAGGTGCTCCAACGTCGACGTGGGCGACTTCAGGAGGTTTCGCACAATGGCTGGCGCTGCTCGCGCGTCGTCGAGCGAGGAGAGCGCGTGCAAGGCCATCCCACCGGGCTCCCGTTCATACGCAGCGAGGAGCGAAGGTACGGCCCGCCTGGCCTTCTCTTCCATGGCCGCCAGCGCCCGTGCCGCACCGCCGCGGACGCGACGGTCCGCATGGTGGAGAAGTGGAACCAGCCGGGGGACGACGTCCTCCCCCTCGCGCCCCAGCTTCCAGGCAGCACACTCCTGCTCGGGCGGCAGCCGTCTCTCCCTGGTGTCTGGGCCGTGGACTTCCTGCAGGAGCGCAAGGCACGCATCAGCCCCCTTGCAGCAGCCCTCCCACGTCATGACGTCGTCCCGCCTCCACGTCTGCCGGGCACACCCCAGCGACAGCGCCACCACCGCGCACACGAGCCCAGCCAGCCAGCGGGGACGCCCGGACTTCACCTCTCCCTCCATGTCATCGCCTCTCATTCTCCCTTCGCTGTGAGGGGACTCCGAACCCAACGCTTCAGCCAGTCACGAGCCGCGCAGCGAAGGAGCGCTGCGCTCGAGGTGCCTTCACGACGCGAGTGCCGGCTACCCAGTCGTGGAGGCATCGCCGCTCCTCTCCAACGATGAAGAGCGCGTCCACGAGGCCGAGCCAGCCGAAGTAGCCGCAGAGCGCCAGCGGGAGCGCGTTCCTCAGCAGAGCAATGCGCCACACCTCCGCCGGACGGCCATCTCTTCGGACGACGCGGATTCCCAGGAGCCTCTTGCCGAGGCTCGCCCCCGTGCCCCGAACCAGGCGTACCTGCACGAACAACACGAGGAGCGCCGGGGCGTAGACCACTGGGGCGTTCATCGCCTCCTCCTCCGGAATGGCCAGGCCCCGGAGCACGCCCAGGAGCAGGGGCGGCAAGAGGAGCGCAGCACCGTCGACGAGACTTGCCGCGAGCCGGGCCCTGCGCGTCGCCAGCTCAGGAGCGGCGTGAAGGCACCCGAAGCACCGGCCCGACCAGGACAAGGCGCAGAAGGCACAAACGAAGGTGCCGCAACGGGTGCAGGCACCGGCTACTGAAGAGCCTGGGTGCTTCGCGCATTGTGCTTCCGAAATCGATTCAGCGGCTTCGCGGAAGTCGGACATGGGGAGCCGCAGCACAGCTACGCCCGTCCCAAGACAGCAAGTTCCTTCCGCAGAAAGTTCCCGCCCGAACCGACAAATGCAACCTAACAGGTATAGTCTACTCGACCGTTGGAACAGGCATCTTGCCACCTGCTGGTTACCGCGACGCCCGTTCTTTGCTGTTTGGGGCTGCCTCGCTCAAGAAATGAGCCCCTTGGAGGGCTCTACTCCGGGGCGGTTCCATCGCGGAGGAACCCTACATCTGGCGGACGAAGGGCCAACCTCGGTCACGGCTGCTTGCGTGCGTCAAGGCCGATCCAGGAGGGCGTCAGGGCGCGTGACCGAGGCGCGCCCGCCGAGGCGACAACTTCCCTGACACAGGGGGTTCTCGTCCTCGGAAAACCGGCCTCAGCACGCGAAAATCAGACAAGCAATTTCTGAGCGAATCCTAATGCTCCTCGAACCATTCCCAGAAAACATCCTTGAATTCAAAACACGTATCCCCCACTGGAAGTACATTTTTCACATAGTAACACCCGGCCTCCAGAGCCCCCCAGTCCGCCGACGTCGCACGGAGCACACAAGCATCAGATGGGCGCATTCCCCTGCGACGCATCGGGAGAATAAGATTAAAAACATTCGCCTTCCCACCTCCACTCGACACAAAGCTCCCGTATGAATCGGAAACAATCACTCGAGACCACGTCTTCTCGCGCCGATGAAACACAACGTAGCAATGTCCGTCTCGTTGCAGGCCGCTTGGCGCGCAGATTATGTATGGACGGAAGCCCTGCTCCAGGTACGAGTCGCAATCCTGCTCTGTGTACACCAAGGCAAAGCGCTTAAATATCGGGGAAGGCTCAAACCCCTCCAGATAACGGCGATTCACAAAAAGGTCTTCTTCGAGTCTCATGCGACATCGCGCTGGGGCCTCTTCAAGACCAAGTTCGTAACGCTCGACCTCTCTGGCAAGCTCACATCCCAACGCCTCCGCCATCTCCCATGGAGAAAACTTCAAGATGCTAGTCCGAAGGTGCTTTAGCCGCGCTCCGAGCTCCCGCTGATAAACTCCTTCAGGCGCTTCAGTCGGTGACAATTGGGGTTCGTGAGAAGCAGGAGCCAAAGAAGCGTTCACAGAAGGTGGGCTCTGTGGACGTCTCTTATGCTCGACCCAGAACTTTAACCCATCGAAACATAGCCTGACGATTGATATTGGGTCCATTCTCGCCTTCCTATGCGGACTCTAACATCCCCTGGATCTCCGACAGAGGATAGAGCCGATGTAGACGCTGGGCGAGGTAGCAGACCGATTTCACTCCGTGGCGCGCCTGTACCTAGCCCCTATTCGGTCATTGCCTCATGGGCGCGTCACTGCGAGCGAGCGAGGCGCGCGGGAGAGTGTCCCGTCTCGCATACTGGCGGAACGAAGTCGCAAAAGGCACTGCCCGGCTTTCCGGTGCAGAATCACCGACGAGGTAGACTGAGTAGCTTCGCGACAACCGCATTCGCCCTCTCCTCCGTTGCCCGCAGTCGTTCGAGAGAGAGGTGCCTCAGGCGTTCGTCCTTGCGCCACTCGTCCTCTAAGGCTCCACCTTTTGCTCGGGGATTGTCGAGACAGGACAACCACTGTCGGCAGTCCGACACCATCTGCTTCAGGCCGACCTCAGCGTACTTTATCGCATTGTCCTCCAGAAGCCCGCGTGCACTCTCCTGGGCATGGTGGGCCAAATGGGCTTTCGCTAGCTCATCTCTCAACGCGCAACTCCGGCGGGCATGCTCGAGGGGAGGATGCGGCCTGGTCGCGCCCAGGTTCGGAGCCGCCAGCAGCGCCTCCAGCGTCTCTATACCTTTCGCCGCATCTCCCGCCCATCGATACGCCTTAGCGAGCTCCAACGTACTCCAGTATTTATCCTTCTCATCTTGCAACACTACCACCATCATAAGGCGTTGCGCGAGGAGCGGAAATCCAAGCTCGCGCGCTACGGCAGCCGCTCGCGTGACAATATATGCATCAAAATGCGAGCGCGCGCTCGCGAACAAGTCCAGTGCTTCGGCAATGGCATCGAACGCATTCGAGTCCGTCAAGCTTTCCGCTGATTTGAAGAGCGCCTGGGCCAAATCGGGGCTGGTCTCCCGCAAGACGGCCTCATTCGTCCGGACGCGCCCAATGAACGAGCGCAACGTGTCGAGCACATCCCGAGAGGAGCCCACTCCGTGGCGGCGAATGGCCTGTGCCGCCTCCCGCAGGAATCGCGCCTGGACATGAGGGTTTGATTCGTGTTGGCACAGCTTCAGGCCCGAGTTCAACAGGTGAACGCGTTTATCGGGTGAAATAATGCTCTCTGGAACGTCGTCCAACCTCAGTGCCAACAAGATGAGATCTACCATCAAGTAAGTCGGAAGGACCGCCGAAGAGCGGTCCGCCAACTCAAGAAGGAGTTGCGCACGACGAGCTGAATCCAGCGTGCTTCGGCCCCTTACCAGTTGGAGCCTTGCTTGGGCTCGATGAATCTCCCAAGCAACAACACGATCACCCTTCTGAATCATCGCTGCGGAGAGCGCATCAATCGCGAGCAACAGCGCAGTCCCTTTCACTCGCTGTTCCTCGGAGGAATTTGGATCCTTTAGAAGCTGCTTCGCGTAATGGTGCGTGGCAGAAACCTGCTGTTCATCTTCATCCGTGACGACAGCGGTGGGCACTCCGTGCGCCTCGACGGACCGCGCCAGTTCAGCCACAGCCGTCTGCCGGGTGAGCCGCAGGTAATCCGACTTGCTTGCGATCATCGGCCCCACCGTGTCCACCAGTTGGCCGAGGGCGACCGGCGGCAGCCGAGCCACGTCTCCGACCGGGTCCGGCACGATTAGTCGAAGCCCGGCCTCCACATCTGGCACGTGAGAAAGGCAGTCAATGTATGTCTCGACCAGCGCGGCGTCCTCCGCGCTTGGACCACCACAAGTACGCGCCCTTCGCAGCAAGTACCGATAGCCGTTCACAAAGGACTGAATACGAAGCGGATGACTCTTCAACTCGTCCGCCAAGTCTGATTGTCGAGCCCATGACAACAGCGCGTCACGCACCTCCGAGGCAACATCGACATCGCTATGAGCGTCTACCCACGCCGCGATGAGTCGATGAATGCGCACGAACCGCTCCCCTCCCAAGCCCGCGCGAGAAGCGACGCCAGCATCGTTAAGCATCACCCAGTTTCGGGGAGACCCGACCCGCAGTGGCTCGGGCAGCCACAGGACGGGCACTTGTACCTGCCCGAGAGCAATAATGAAGGCCAACCGCTTGCGGTCGAGGTCTGAAAGGCATGCCCAGGTCTTGTGAATGCCGGCTTCGATCTTCTGATCGATCGACGCGAAATTACCCGCGCGAAGGGTCTGTTCGAACTCCTCCAGATCGTCCGGCACGAACCCAGAGGTCTGATTAAGCCACCTGAGACAGCTAGCGATGAGCGCACTGTGATCCGAGAGTTCGCCAATGACACGTACCAAGTCACGGCTCCTCGGCTCTAGCTGCGCTCCCTCTGTCGAGATCTCAAGAAACTCCTCGGCGGACGGAGCTTCAAGGCTGAAGGTGGCATCGACGTCGTTCACGCCTGGCCCAATCACAATACAGGCCCCTCCTGCACCAGCTCTGAGCAAGTCCCGGATATCGAACGATGGCGCGACATCCGCGTTATCGAGTACGAGAACACGTCCTCTACCATTTTCGACCAGCGCATCACGCACGCGGCTGACCAGTGGCTTCAGCTCGAGCTTGGTAACATCCGCGACGAGGAGCTCCGCACCCAGCTGCTGAAGGCCCTGCAACCAGACCTCTTCAGGAGTGCGGCCGGTGGAGCGAGGGAGTTCGAAGTAAGCGCCGTCTGGGTGAGCGGCAGCGACCTGACAACCCACCTGGGTCTTGCCATCTCCTGGACGCCCTCTGAGCGCGACGCGCTGCTTGCCACTTAAAAGTGCGTCTAGGATCTGCTTCATCTTACTGTCGAGCCGCGTGGAGCTTGCGCTGGCGGGGGGCTTGAGCGACGCTTTGCTGTTGAGCGTTCTATGTTGCAGCAAGGCGAGTATGTTCGCGACGGCAGCTAGGAGTTCTTCGCTGCGATCCGTCCTGAGCAGAAACTCCGCCAGTTGGCGGTCCCGCAAACTCGGAGTGCTATTCCGGAGTCGTGAGTAGGTCCAAACCCGCTCATCAAGCACGGCCGAGGACGCAGAGAGCGCCATCTCCCCGAGCCATCCCGAAACAATGTTACGCGCATGTTCGCGGTCGAGCCCTTGCGATGAGGCGGTGTGCGTTACCAAGCGATCAAACCGCTGGGTCAGGCTTTCGGTTCCGAGATCCCACTGGACGAGGCCCCAGAATCTCTCGAACTGCAGTTCGTCAGCGACGATGCCCGCGAGGTACGGGAACGTAGGGGAGGGTAAGCCCGCTAGATAGCCTGCGAGCGAGTTCCGGATTTCTTCTCGTGTAGCGGAATCCTGCTTGCCCTGTACCCAGCGAACGAAGGCCGAACTGGAGTCGTATAGGTTTCCCGGCTGCTGGGTGCTGAGGAATACGAAGCGGAAATTCTTGTTGCTCGAAGCACCCACGGCCCAGCGTTCAAGCATCTTACATGCTTTCTCCTGGGTGAGAGAGAACGTGCCGAGCCGATCCTTGACCTGGATTGCCACCACCGAGGCACCGGCAACGGTCACCACGTCCTCGAACGCTTCGACGGCTACCACGAGGTCGGGGGTGTCGGAGGCCAGCAACTCCACGGCGCGCAGCAACTGATGAACGTACCCTCGAATGGAGGCATGCGCCTCAGTGATTGGATCTCGGGGGATGCTCGGAGAGGTCATGTGGTAGCCACGTGGACATGCGCCCTTTCAGCTATTGCAACGATAGCACCGCAGATACGACGCATGGATAGTCGAATGAGGCGGCCGCTCCGTTCGAAGTCCCAGTTGTGCCGCCCTAAAGCTCAGTTGCAGCGTCATGGGTTATCCAAGCCACATCGGGCAGTGCGTCAATGCGAGTGAGCGAGGCGCGCGGGCATCGTCAGCTCGGCCTGTCTGCCGAGGCAAGGCTTCCCTGATGCTGAGGGTCTGAACGTTCGGGGGCCTTCCTCGTCAGGCGATGCATTGCCCGATAGAAGGCCCTTGCTCCACGGGTGAGCTATGCGGTTCTCGCTGCTGTGCGACTGGACCGTGAGGGCAGCTCAGGCGGAGCCCTGGACTGCTGGCCTCGTTATAGAGCGGGCAGGTGCCGATTTGTTGGAGCAGGGGCGGCTGAAGCGCAGGCCACACCATTGGCAGCAGTAGGTGGCAAGTCGTATCCGCTGAGTGAGCCACCCCAGACGGGGCTCGTGCAGCGGATACGGTACATGGTGCCGTCCAGGGTGTACCCGGACAGAGAGAGACTATCGCCGAAGAGGCGGGTGCCCTCGGCAGGGTGCCGCACCTCCACCAGCCGGGCTGGCGCAGCAGGGCGGGCGGCATGTCGGGGAGCGCGGGGAGATCGACCACCGCGGCATGTCGTGACGCCGAGCAGTGCAGTTGGTGCATGACGAGTTGGTGATGTCCCAGCAGCCCCAGCATCACGACGTCAATGAGGTTGGGCTCGGACTCCACCGCCTTCGGACCCCAGGCGCTTGCCGCCAGTTCCTCCGCGATGAGCTTGATGACCGACCAGATGAAGATGTACTGCGCCTTCTGCTTCCGAAGCCCCTGCGGCATGCGCCCTCCCACGCGTCGGGAACCACACACCCTCCCTGTGGGTGGAGGTATGCTATTCAGGATCCGCGTGACGCGACGGGCAGGGTCATTTCAACCCCAAGCGGAATTTGCGAAATGACATAGGTCCGCACGGACACAGGCATGAGCACCTCGCCAGCACTGCTTGAGGGGCATCTGCATGTTGGTCCCCCATGCTAGGCACGGTATCTGTCGAAGAAGCGGTGAACGGCTGGGGCAAGGAGAGTCAGATATGACGGAAAAGCACAGGCGTGGCGGAATCCCTGAGCGCGATCAAAAGATGCTTTGGGGAGCGGCTGGTGCCCACTGTTCCTTTCCGCAATGCCCTCGCGACCTCATTGTTGATGCAACCACGGAGACGAATCCGGTGCTTGTCGGCGAGATGGCTCACATCGTCGCAAGTAGTCCCGATGGACCACGTGGAGACTCACCGTTGAGTCGAGAGGAGAGGGACTGTTTTGACAACCTCGTTCTACTATGCCCCGAGCACCACAAGACCATCGACGAGAACATTGGCCTCTATACGACCCAACTGCTGCACCGATACAAGCGAGAGCACGAATCACGGCGCCACAATCTCTATCGCGATCCTCGCATGGAGGCAGCGGCGGCGCCCAGCGCCCCTACCCTCACAGAGACCGTATTTTCTACGCTTATGGCAGTCCTCCAACTGCCACAATTTGTCTATGAGGCTGAACACGTTGTTGCAGATCGCCCCACTCTCAAACAGGAGTTTGTTGAGGTACACGGCCACAGTGCTCCTCCGTTCATTCTGAGAGGCCAGCGTCTCTGGACCTTTGAAAACCTCAAACCGGAGGACAACATCTTCGCCCGCTGGGTGCTCCCAGGAACGAGCCGGCGTTTCTCTGCAGGAGCACTTTGGGACGATCCAGACGATGAGAGGGGATACATGGCGCTACTCAATGCAGTGTTGCGAAAGCTAGCAGGTCGACTTCGGCTTGAACTGCCATTGGACGCTAAGAACGAGTGGCACTTCCCCCCTAATACCGACGGGAGCCCTCGTTCTGTCGACTACCAACCCCTGAACCAGCAGCGCAGCCAGCGCAGTGTCGCGTGGCAGCCAACACTCCGGGCAACAGGCGAGAAACGAAAGTATTGGGAGCATCTTGCAGTGGGGATGCACTTCATCCGGGTGGACTCATCCTCATGGGTGCTCGCGCTTCGGCCCGGTCGCCGCTTTACCCGCGACGGAACCCAGAAGCTCACGCCCAAAGGAACGGGCCGACGCTCCACGAGCCGAAAGAGCAGGCTCTACAACCGAGACGTATTAGAGGAAGCGAATTTCTGGCGCAGCTATCTTTCCGAGGGCAAGCCACGCATCGTTTTTAAGGTAGGAGGAAACCAAGCCGTCATTATCGAGTCAGCCCTCTTACCAACCACAGTGAATTGGCCTGGTGTCCCCGGCGACATTGGGCGCTACGACAATGCGCAACCGCCTGCAGATGACCTCTTCAGCTTCGCAGATCTCGAGGAGATAGAGGCAGCCGAAGACGACGAGGCGCTCATAGGCGACGAGGATGAGAACGATGACTAAAGACGCCCTCAACCCTCCCCTTCTAACTGCAGGACATCTGGAAGAGCCCCTGCTCCGCTTCTGCGGCGGATTGGACGTGGACCCGCGGGCTGGCCTTACAACGTTCGGCCCCTTCTCACTCTCTCAACCTCGCAAGCATCCACGCTCGGCTCGAGTCGCGCTCGTAGGCACTCCCGAGACATGTGCTGCTGCACAGACATGGATGCAGGAATGCGCGCGAGGGGTTGATGGGGAGGGAGAGCACCCCAACTTCCCTGGATTCACCCGCGATGCAGGCTTTTTCGTCGACCTCATCTTCGACGACACTTGGAATGCGGAACTCACGCGACGCGAGCGGGAGACGGTTCTGGGACAACGAGGAGACCGTGCACGCTTTGAAGGGTGCCTTGCCCTCCTCGACGAGAAGCTCGCGTGGTTGAGCCGACAAGATCGGCCTCCTGAGTACGTTGTGATGGCTCTGCCTGATGAGCTTGTCGAGCGCTGCGGAACCGCCGACTACAAGGACGAAGACGGCCGTGAGATACATCGCGATCTCCGCCGGGCCCTCAAGGTTTCAGCCATGAAGTACTCGCTCCCCACACAACTCCTGCGAGAACGAACAATTCGCGGGGGCAAGGGAGTCGACCATAGAGCCAAGTGTGCCTGGAACTTCTTCACTGCCATGTACTTCAAACTGGGTGCGATCCCCTGGGCTCCCGTAGGGCTAGATTCAGACACGTGCTTCGTCGGGATAAGCTTCTTCCGCCCCTTGGGCTCCAAGAATCGGATGCAGGCGAGTATCGCCCAAGCATTCAATGGACGCGGTGACGCATTGGTGCTGCGTGGCGAGGAGTTTCCTTGGGCTCCAACACAAAAAGAGAAGAGTCCTCACCTCGACGCTGACATGGCGCGCCGCCTCATCGAACACGTGATGAAGCGGTATGTGGAGGAGACACAGGAGCAGCCTCCCAGTCGTGTCGTGATTCATAAAACAAGCCGCTTCACTCCGGACGAAGTGCGGGGATTCTCCGACGGACTCACGGGTGTCCGGCGCTACGACTTCCTCGCGGTGCGTCCTCGGAGCGACGTACGCCTCTTACGGACAGGAAAATACCCGGTCTTACGCGGCACCCACTTCAAGGTGGGCCGCATCGAATACCTATATACGACGGGCTATCTATCCGCGCTCGGGGAGTTCCCCCATGGCCATGTCCCCGCCCCACTGCAGATTGCCGACCACCATGGTGGCGACACTCCAACCCTACAGCTACTACGAGAGGTCCTTGCCCTCACAAAGATGAACTGGAATTCGTCAGAATTCGGGGGCCTCAAACCCGTAACACTCGCCTTCGCGGAACTCGTCGGAGAAATTCTTCGGGAAGTGCCTAGCAGCCAAGAGCCGCTGCGCAATTTCAAGTTCTACGTCTAACCTCTCCACCAAGCCCCTGTGGCCGGCCATTCTGAAACAGGGGGAAGCCCCGACGCTGGCACGCGGGCAGCCTCAGGGAGGCCCCCAAAAGATCGTGCATTGTCAGGAACGAAAATCACCCGCCGTAGAGTCTCCCCGAAAGGAGCGGCGACCATGACGACGTTGACGGTGCGGACGAACCCGATGAAGCGCAGCTATCGCAACAGCCTCTGGCCCCAGTTCAGTGCCGCCTCCTGCTCCCTTGTGAGCTTCGCCTCGAAGTCCCCCGCGGACTTTGACCGGCTTGGGGGCTCTCCGCCCGTACCCTGCTGAAGCTCGCGCTCCGTCATCGGCGCGCCAAGCCACGCAGAGGCCGGGCTCCCAACCAGGGGACCCGGCCTCTCGGCTTTCAGGGCTCCTGCTCCCTCAGGGGACGTAGAGCGTTAGGGAAGACGCGCGGGCCTGTAGAGCCCGAGCCCGACAGGGCCCGCTGGGTTCAACTCCCAGCGTCCCCATGCAGCACGAGCGTGGCCCGTCGCCACGCAGGCGCACGGGCTTCTCCCCTGCAGAGGCGCCGTCGAAGCACGGCTCCCTGGCCGAAGTTCGCAGCACCAATCGGACCCCAATCGAAGGACAACCGCAGGCCCATCCCCGAACCCCTTAATATCGCTCACCTTTTGCCGCTCAGAGAGTTCGAGTTCTCTAGAGAAGAACAGAGAACGAGTTCGCACAGAGATTCATTCGGGGAGCTTTGCGACACACACGAATGGCCAGTTCCGCCCGGGGTGGCAACGGTCTGCAAAACCGTTTGGGACGGGTTCGACTCCCGTACTGGCCTCATCTTCATCATTGCCGACCTGGCGTAGGTGGTCCGCGCGCCCGTCTGAAGAGCGGGAGGACTCGGTTCGATTCCGAGGGTCGGCACTTGGCAGCACGCTTCATCTTCATAGGCCGCGCTCCGGGAGCAGCTTGGACTCCAAATCCGAGCGCGCGGGGTTCAACTCCCTGGCGGCCTGCTCGTTTCGCCCCTGTAGCTCAACTGGTAGCAGCACCGGTTTCGTAAACCGGGGGTTGTCGGTTCGAACCCGACCGGGGGCACTTCACGCAACACGCGGTGCAGTCGTCACATGGGTTCGTGGCTCAATGGGAGAGCACTCGGTTTGCACCCGAGGGGTTCCGGGTTCGAGTCCCGGCGGATCCACTTCATGCCCTTGTAGCTCAGTGGATGAGAGCGCACGGTTCCGAACCGTGAGGTCGCAGGTTCAATCCCTGCCAGGGGCACTCGCTTCATTTGTGCCATCCGCTTCCGTAGCTCAGTGGATTCAGAGCAGGCGCGTCCTAAGCGCACGGTCGCAGGTTCGAATCCTGCCGGGAGCACACACGTTTCACATCTTTCTGCGGGGAGAGGCTGGTGCCTCACCGGGCCTCATAAGCCTGGCCTCCAGGGTTCGACTCCCTGCTCCGCAACTCTTCCTGCACGCCGAGCCAGCTGGAGACGGCGACGGTCCCACACACCGTTTTCGCCGGGTTCGATCCCCGGGGCGTGCACTCGTATCGCAGCAATCTTGCCGGTGTAGCCCAATAGGTAGAGGTGCCAGGTCGAGAACCTGGAGGTTGCGGGTTCGACTCCCGCTCGCGGCATGTTTTTCGCCTCTAGTTACGCATGGTTAGCAACGGCCTCCGTCCGTGTTGCACCTATGTCGCATGCGGGCGCAAGGGGAAGGTCCAGCACGCGAACCGCATTGCGACGCGTGTCGGGGCTGAGATGGGCGTACCGCTCCGTCATGTCGATGGTGGCGTGTCCCATCAGCTCTTGGATGACCTTCAGCGGAATGCCCCGCATGACAAGGTGGCTTCCGTAGGTGTGCCGCAAGTCATGCCACCCGATGATTCCAACCTCGCGAGTGATGCCCGCGTGACGCATTGAGCGTTGAAGCGGCCTGTTCATCCTCGGAGCCGAGAGCGGCGAGCCGTCCTCCAGGCAGAACACATAGGGCCCGCGAAGGTGCCGATGCGCTTTGAGCGCAGCAACCACCGACTCTGGAAGCTCTATTGTTCTCTCACGTCCGCCCTTCGGCACGCTCGTCACTCCACGCCAGATGGCGCGGCGCACATGGAGCAAGCCCCTCTTCAAGTCCACGTCGGGCCACTGGAGCCCGATAAGCTCACCCTGACGAAGCCCCGTCTTGATAGCCACGAGCAGGACGGTCTTCCATTCCGGCTCAGCCATGTTGATGAGCCGCTCGGCCTCCTCGAATGAGAGGAAGTCGAAGGTAGGCTTAGGCACCTTGCCGAAGAGTCTCACGCGAGGAGCCTGTGGAATGACGTGCTGCTCAACGGCCACGTCGAGGAGCTTGCTTAGCACCGTGAGGACGTTGTTGAGGGTCTTCAGGCTCAACGCCTTGGGGCCGTCACCCTTGCGTTTGCGGATGGCTGACTTAGTAGCGTTGTCCTTCCGGGCGTGCGCCGCTGACTGCTTCTTTCGCATCAACGCCTTGAAGTCCTCGATCTGCGCAGGGCCAATAACGTCCAGCGCCATCTCCCCGAAGAACGGGAGGACGTGGTCCTCAAGGATTTGACGTTTGCTAACCACGGTGGAGTGCTTGTTGTTGTTCTCGCTGTAGGTGAGGAATCGCGGCGTGAATTTCGCCAGCGTGAGCGCGCTCCCCTCTCCCGGCTTCTTCTCCTTCCCGAAAGTCCCGTTGAGCAGGGCGTTGCGCAGGTCGCGTTCGTAGGCATCAGCACCACGGCGAGTCTGAACGGGCGAGAACTTCACGACTCGCTGTTTCCGTCCGTCCGCGTGCTGAAACACGAAGTCCACTTGCCACGCCTCCTCTGACTTCCCTTCCTTCGTCGTCCACTTCCGCAATCTGACGCTCATCGTCGACTCCCAAGCGCAGAATCACGGCCCTTACCCGGGGTGGACTCTACCAGCGCGGCGCGGCGGATGCGCAGTGCTTTCCCGATGCGAACGACCCCCGGCACCTGCCCCAACCGAATCGACTCGTAGAGCGTCTTCCGGTTCACGCGCAGCAGGACTGCGGCTTCGTCGACGGTCAGGAACTCGGGCGGGCTCTCCTGCTCTGTCTGGTTCATTGAGGGTCCCTCAACGCGGCATCGAACAGCCGCGCGTGCAAGAGTCCATAGGCGAGCGCCGCTTGCTGGGGCACGACGCCGTTTCCGAGGAGCCGCAGTCGGTCGACCCGATGGGCCAGCCCATCAGCCATTCGACAAATCGCGGGTTCAATGTCCGGGCGCTTTGCGAGGACGGAGCGCCATCCTTCGAGGTCGTCGCGTCCTGGGGGCCACGGGGGAAGGTCAGAATCGCTTCGGAGAGCTGCCGACGACGCTGGCCAATGCTGCTCGCTGCCTTCCAGTCGCACGCCCCCGGCGTCGGCCAGTCCTTCACGAGCGCGCTCAGGTCCGCCCCCGATTGCCGCCCGTTGCCCGGCTTCCCTCCGCGTCTCCCGTGTCCGTTCGAACTCTCCCCCGTGTTCGGTGTGGGCCAACACGAAGAGCCGTTCTCGCTTGTGAGGGGCTCCGGCGTCAGACGCTCGGAGACAAACCCACTCCGCATCGAACCCGAGCGAGGCAAGGTCGGCGAGCACGCGGTCGAGGCCCCGCGAACGGAGCGCCGCGACGTTCTCGACGAAGACAAAGCGGGGTCGTACCTCAGCGACGATTCGCGCGTACTCGCGCCACAAGCCAGAGCGCTCGCCTTCGAGGCCAGCACCCTTGCCAGCAACGCTGATGTCCTGACAGGGGAATCCCCCACTGACGCAATCCACAACGCCACGCCATGCGCTGCCGTCGAAGGTTCCAACGTCGTCCCAGACAGGCGCCGAATCCAGTTCTTCCTTTTCCATCCGGGCCACGAGGCAGGCCGCTGCGTATGCCTCCCGCTCGACGTAACAAACAGTCCGGAGGGAAGGCACGGCCAGCTTGAGACCGTGAGCGAGCCCGCCGCCGCCAGCGAAGAGTTCGAGTGCGCGGCGCGGATGAACTCCGACGGAATGAACAGCCAAGCCATGCGCCCTCACCTGGGGAAGACTTTCCGGGGCGCGAGTCGGCCGACGACATGAAGGCCAATGCCGATGGCATCCCAGACGTTGTGGTGCTTTTCCGACGCGCGGGGGAGCTGCACGCGGAGGTGTTCGTGCGGGCGCTCGCCGAGACGCGCTTTGATGCGCTCGACCATGACGTCGCCGTCGAGCGTTCCCTTCCACTCGCGAGGCAGGTAGCTCCGTTCCGACGTTGCTCCCAACGCACCCGCGACGCGACCGACGACACCGGCAAGTTCGATGAGGTCGTTCGGGTCGCCCTTGCTCTTCCCGGCCGTGTAGACCTGGGGGCACTCACTCGCGACGGTGATGGAGAGAGTCCCGCCTGCGGCCCTGAGCGGCTCCAGGAACGACGAAACGAACGCGGCCACCCCTTCGGCCATCCGAGCCCATGCCGAAAGCCCTCGGGCCTTCCGCTCGGGGTTGGTGGGCATGCCCGCCGCGAGCAGCTCGCCCGAGTCTAGGTCGAAGAGCGCGATGCCACATTCGCGAAGTCCGGGGTCAATCGCTAGGAGGAGCCTCACAGCTCGGCCACCTGGAAGCGAAGGGCCTCGGGCTCGCCACTCAGCGCCGACAACAAGCGCAGCTCGTGGAAGTCGGCGACGTCAAAGGTGACCGCGTCGTCGAGTTCCGCGTCGAGGTATGGACAATGAGGCGGCGGGAGCTGTTCGAGCGCGTCGTTCGGTACGGCCATGGAGCACCATTCAGGGTGAGTAGTCCTCCCGTAAATGAGTGCGGATTCCGGCCGTGGCTCAGGCCGCGCGCTTCGCAGGGGGCTCCCAGACGAGCAGCCGCCCCGAGCTGTCGCGCACGGTTGCGACGTCCTTCGACATGATGCGGGACAGGGCGGGCTCGGCTTCGATTGCTGGTGCCAAGTCGGGAGTCGTTTCCTTCATCGCTTCGCGCATCAGGTACGCCTTGCGCTCGGCTGCGTCGTGCAACCGCTGCGGGTCGTCGGCGCGCAGTTCGCTAATCAGCTCGTCATGCACCATGAGGACGAGCCGCGAGCCGTAGAGGGGGGAGCGACGGTCGACGTACATCTCGCGACTGACGCGCCACATCGCGCGCTTGCACCCGACAGCCCCCAGGCCCTGAAAGGGCGTGTTGAGAATCTGGGTGTAGCCGCATGCCCCACGCAGGATGTTGGCGCCCGGAATCATCACGTCGGCGAACCCGCCCCCGTAGGTGTGCGACTTCGCCCGGTGCTGTAGCTCGCGCTGTTCGGGCCACGCGTTGAGCCACTTCGTGTCCAGTTCCTTCGCGACTTCGACGCACGCCCGGCAGACCATCTTCGGCTTGCGCTGGACGGTCACAACGACGCGCTCGACACCGCAGACGTCTGCACGCTTCGCCAGCAGGCAGAACGAAACCCGGTCCTTTGCGCGCGCGTTGTAGACGAGCGAGCCACCCGTCATCCCGCCGCCCTTGCCGAAGTTGAGAATCTTCGCGAGCTGGCGGAAGGCGACAGCGATGGGGTCCTTCGCCTTCACCTTCGCGAGCAACTCGTCGTAGTTCGCCCCGAGGAACTCGGCCGCGGCAAGGGTGTGGACGTCGAGCCCGCTGTTCAGGGCGTCCGCCATCTTCGAGAAGCCGAGTTCCCAGATGGCCCGCTGAGCCATGGTGCGAAGCTCAAGCCCGCCGTAGTCGACCGAGCAGTAGACGAACCCGGGCCGGGCCTCGTGGACCTCGCGAATGCCGCCCTTCTGGGGGAGCTGCTGATAGTCGCTGGAGACGCGCGTCGTGGACACCAGCACGTTGAAGCGCGGGTTGATGGGGGCCTCTGTGCCGGCCTCGACGACGTCCAGGTAGGTCGACTTGTACTTGTCGACGCGCCCGCTCTTGCCTAGGTTTTCGAGGAGCACGTCACCCGAGCCGAGCAGCGTGTCACGGTCGGTCGCGACCTGGCCGTCAGGGAATCTGTCGCTGGGCGCGGTGACGGGAGGCTGCCCGTCATAGGCGGCAGTCACGAGCGCCGCGAGTCGCTTCGAGTCCTTCGTCCCGTCGTCGCGGTAGATGCCTGCCGCCTGGAACTTGGCCCGGTTCTCGCTCCACTCTCGCTCGACGCGCTCACGGAGCTGGGCCACCGACGCGCCGTTCGTCCGCAGGCCCCAGATTGAGGCGAGGTGGAGCGCGAACGCGGCGCGCATCTGGTCGGCTTCGGCATGCAGGTTGCCGCCGTTGGGCGTCTCGCGAGCGATGGCTTCCTGCCGGAAGTAGACGTCGAGCGTGTGGCGAGCGTCGCGCTTCGGGTAGTCAGCGGCTTCCTTCGGCCAGCGCTCGACAGGGACGCCGTCGAGTTCCCCGTATCGCAAGCGCCACGCCTTCGGGTTCTTCTTCTCCTCGCTGATGTCGAGCCCGAGATGTCGTTGCACGAGGAGCGAGAGCGGGTAGCGGGCGCCCTCGTCGTCGTCGAGCTTCCGCCCCGTCGACGGGTCAACGCCGTACATGCCCCGGGCGATGTCGATAAGGGCTTCGCGGACCTGGACGCAATGCAGCCGGCCCGCTTCGAGCGCCGCGAAGATGGGCGCGACAAGGCTCGGGTCGTCCGCCGCCATCACTCCGAGGTCGTAGGGGAGATTCGCGCCGACGATATCGGTGTCGGGGGCGGTGATGGCCTTGCGGAAGAACTTCCGGGCCTGTTCCTTGTCCAGCAGCCGTTCGCTACCGGGTTCGCGCGTCGCGATGCTGCCGCAGACGAGAGGGGGCGCAAGCAAGCCGGGCTGAATCAGCCACGTCTCCGTGTCGAACGACCAGACGTTCACGGTGTGCCTTGTGTGGAAGGTAGAGCGGCCCGTGTCGTGGGCCATCCGCCGACGGAAGAGCGCCGCCGGACGTCAGCTCAGTAGAGGGCGTCGGCGAGCGCAGGGAGCTTGCTGGCCTTGCGGGCCTGCTCGACCTGCGCGAGCTGCTCGTCGTTCAGCTCGACGTGGGACCAGCGATAGCCGCTGATGACCTTGCCGGCGTGGCCCTCCTTCGCGGGGAGTTGCTTGGGGAAGACCTCGCAGCGAACCAGGAGATGGGTGCCCGCCTGCCGCTCGTCGAAGAACTTCTTCAGCGCGGCCGGGTTGGCGAACTCGTACTCGTCCGCGCCGACCAGCGTCATCAGGAAGGACTTGAAGCGCCCGCCGCCGCCCTTCTTCGCGTCACTGAGGTTCTCGACGTAGTCGACCATCTCACCGGCCCGGCTCGGCGACTCGCCTCCCGCCAGGGGCTCGGACTCGCGGACCTTCAGCTCGGCGATGGCCGAGTCGCCCTTGAAGCCTTCCTTCGTTCGGATGACCGCCACTTCGAGAAGGTAGCTTCCGAAGCGCGGATAGCGCCCGCCCGCCGCAGCCTGCGCGGTGGCAATCTTCGTGAGTGCGTTGTTCATGGTTACGTGGGCCCTTCGGCTTGGGTTGCGTCAGCGAGGAAGTGCGCTGACCCCACGTAAATGAGTGCGGATTCCGAGAGTGGCCCAAGCCTAACGCTCGAATCCGACTTAGAGCGCCAGGAGGGGCTTTCCCTGTGAACTGGGAATTGCCTAGGATAACGTGTGTGCGAGACTCTACCTCGGCACGCGCGGCAACTCGTCAGGTAGTCCCAAAATGGACCGGGGACCCAGCAAATGGGTGAAGAAGGGGCACGGACAAATGAACCACGAAACATCCGACCTATTTAGCTACCGTGGAGATGACCTGGGCGATGAGGGTTACTCCGTATACAAGCATCTGCGCGACTCAGAACTCTGCGAAGGCGACCGCGCCTATATCAACGAGCTTTGGCGGCAGTTCCAGTCACTAGGCTTGGCGGACCCATCGTTTGTCGAAAGATTCCGAGCGGAGTGCCCCGCCCGTATCTGGGAGATGCGCCTTGCTTGTACGCTGACGAATTGGGGCATCAAGCTGATTCCGTCTAAAGATCCCGGTGCTGGAATGGATTTTGGAATCGACCTCAATGAAGGCGGGCGTGCCCTTTGGATCGAGGCCACTGTTCCTCTGCCTGGAGACGAGAAAAGCGAAGATCGCGTGTCGGTGCCACAATGTCAGGCTATTTTCGGAAACGAACTCGACCGAACCACGGCTCTTCGTTATCTAAATTCAATCAACAATAAGCGCAGACAGTTTTCAAGGGCTCTCACTTCTGGACTGGTGGCCCCCGACGATGGGGTCATTATTGCAATTAGCGGCTCCTATCTTCCTGAACGCGAGCGGTCCGGGAGCTTTCCGCTAATTGTTAAGGCGCTATTCGGATTGGGCGAACCCACCTTCGTCACGGAAATTGGTTCCGGCAGGGTGCGCCGAGGTCCCTCCGAACGGCGTCCTTCCTTCAGGAAGAGCAGTGGAAAGGATGTTTCAGCCCGCCTCTTCTGTTCGACTGAGGCAGATGAGATTACCGGCGTACTTTTCGACCAACCTCACGTCAAGAACCGGCCCGAAGTGTATGGGCGCCCAGCCGGTGATGATTTTGTTCTCGTACACAATCCATTCGCACGGCTTCCACTAATCGAGGGGCAGTTCCGCTGCGGGCGAGAGTATCACAATGTGATTAACTGCATTGACCACCGGAACAGTTTCGGTGGTAATGCCCAAGCTGAAGAACAGCACGAGGAATAGCGTGCCAGCGGTGGGCTCTAAATAGCGACGACGGGTTGGTTGCTGTTGGCGGACTTGTTGCCCCCTCCTTCAACCTTGACATGTGTTGGTCGCGTGCATTCCGAAACAAAGTTTCTGCGGCGTGCCTTCCGTCTGTTCGATGAACCGGGCGAAGTCGCGGGCCTTCTGGAAGGCCCCGACTAGCTCGTCGGTGTGCTGATACAGCTCCACCTCGACTTCGTCGGCGAGCTGCCCTTGTCGGTGGCACCGGCCGATGGCCTGTTCCCACGCGGCCCCATCCGCTGGCGGGTTCACGAACAGCATCCGCGAGAACATCGTCAGGTTCTTGCCCGTCCCATGGGCGCGCAGCGAGGCGACGATGGAGCGCTTCCCACTCTCCCGGATGATGGTCGCCGACGCTTCCGGACCACCGCCATAGAAGGGCACGCCCGCCGCCTTAGCGATGCGCTCGCCGAGTTCCGGGAACTCAACCCATACGATTCCCGGCTGCCCCTTGCGCAGCGCCCACTTCGCCGCGTCGTTCACGATGAAGTCGGACAGCCACACGGCCTCCGTGACGTGGACGATGCGCTTGTGAATCTCGCCCCAGGTGGGCCAGGACACCGCGCGCCACGTGGGCAGCTCGCCGTCATAGGGCGGGGACTGGTGGGCGCGAATCGCCGCACGAACGAGCAGCCCAGGGGAGTCGAGGTGCTCGGCGGGGCGCTTGAGGCGCTCGCGCAGCTCCCGGTTGAACTCCTGCCGCCGCGAGAACCAGCGAAGGATCAGCTCGGGGTCCTGCGGCACTCCCTGAATGGCCGGATAGCGCCAGCGATGGAAGAAGCCGCTCGCGAGCTGACGCGCGCAGACGACGCGTTGCAGCTCGTCGACGAACTCTTCACCGTCGGGGCGTTGCCCGCCGAGCGCGGTTTGAATGTGGGCGAGCAGCTCGTCGGGCACCTTGCCCGGGTCGCGCGTGCGGATAGTGAGCGACATGCCGACGGCGCTTTCGTCCGTGGCCACGACACCCGGCGTCGCGTTACGCCACCGTCGATAGGCATCGCGCACCCGTCGACGCTCGCGGTCGGCTTCGTTCTCGCCTTCGAGCGGCGCGAGTGGGTGTGACGGGTCGACGAGCTTGAGCAGCTCTCCAGGAGGCGCGGCGACGAGCCCCGGGTCCAGTGCCGAAGCCCACTCCTCGACGACGTGATGCTTGAGCGGTAGTGGGCTGCCGTCACGTAGCGCGTACTCTGCGAGGTGGGCGTAGTCCTTGACCGTTCTCGTCGCCAGGGTGCCCGACTGGGCCACGAGGCGCGTTTCGGGATGCTGTTCCAGGTAGCGAAGGAATCGGCCCGTGCGCGCGCTCTTCCGGTCCTTCAGCTTGTGGGCCTCGTCGCAGACGATGAGGTCCGGCCGGATGCGCGTCAGGAGGTCAGTGCCTTCCTGGGTTGAGAACTTCTCGTAGGTGATGACGTGGAGAACGGGCAAGCCAGGTCGGAACCATCGGCCGCCCGCGAGGTTGGGCAAGCGCCAATGCCCGCCGTAGAAGTTCCAGTCAACGTCGATGAGCTGGGCGCGCAGGTTGGACGGCAGGAGGAGCACTGCGACCTTGCACCCGGGCATTGCGAGCGGAAGCAGGAGGTCGATCAGAGTCTTCCCGTGGCCCACGCCGATAGGGAAGAGTCCGCCCCCCGTGCGCGCAGCTTCCAGGAGGGCAAGGCGCTGGATGGGGAGCAACGAGGATGGGCAACGTTTCCCGAGCGTCCCGCAGACGCAGGGCGTTCCAGGTGGGGCGCGCAGCGAGGCTTCCAGCGTGGCGAAGTCCGCGCGGCTGTAGCTCCCAGCAAGGTCTCGACGCGGCAGGTTGAGCACGCGAGCGAGGTCCGGAGACCAGCCAACGGGCTGCCCCTTCGCGATGGTGGCGCGATCACCCGTGAGCTTCGCAAGGGCGACAGGCGCAACGGTAGCGGGACAGTCGGCAAGAGGCGCCGCGCCCGGGTTCAGCCGGTGGAGAAGTCTCATGCTGGGAAGGGCAAGCGCCCCGCCAGCCGAAGCCGACGGGGCCTGTGGCGCGCTGTCAGCGAACGCCGCGAACAACCACGCCGAAGGAGGGCTCCAGTGCCTCGACGACGACCTGCATCAGCTCCGAGTGTGCAAGACCCAGGGCCAAATAGACGCCGGGAGGGGGCGGGTCATCGCGAACGGCCATCGCGAGCGCGCCTTTCCACTTACCGAAGCCGAGCGAGGAATCCGACCCAGCGAAGCGCAAGTCATCAACGCCCGCAGCCTGGGACACGCGACGTGCCATCGTGTCGACGTATTGTGTGAGCGACTCGGGCTGTAGGACACCCCAGGCCGTTGGAATGCAGTCGATGAACAGCGCTTGGACGCCCAGGTCCTTCACAGGATTTCCTGAGCCCTCGTGCTCCGACACCGATGAGTCGTGGGTGGTGATGGCGGCTGCTGGCTGAGTGGGCTCGGGCCTCGACGACTTCGGCGGTCGCCCTCGACGCTTCGGCGCGGGCTGCTCGGTGGCCCCGGGGGCCACCTGGACGGGCGCGGGCTGGGGCGCGTCGGGCGGCAGGATGGCGGGCAGCTCCAGGGCTTCGCGCTCAACCGCGGCGACCGTGGTGGGGACTGATTCGGAAGGCTTGCTGAGCAGCTTGTCGCGTAGGGACATCGTCTTGGTCTCTCCTGTGAGGCACTTCGCCATGAACGGACACCCGCCGTACTTGGTGCAGGCGGGGCCGTAGTTCGCGGGCACGTCGGCAGCTCGGGCGGCTTGCGCGTGCGCCTTCATCTGTTCGACCTGGGGTTCGACCTTCGTCCGCCACTCGCGCGCGACGTGCTCGACGGGCACGGAGGCGAGGACGGACACGGCAAGGCGTTGGCCTCGAGTCTGGTAGTAGAGGTGCTCCAATTCCAGTTCGCGCAGGCCCGGGAAGCGTTCGACCTGGCTGAGTGCCCACGCGGCATAGCCGATCATTTGCAGGCCGGGTTCCGTGTTGGCATCGGCGAGTTGCTCGGGCGTCGCGGCGTTTCTCGCGACGTTGCTCGTGAACTTGTGGTCGGTGATTCGCAGGACGCCGTCAGTGGCGAGCTGTCGAGCATCCACGAGGTCGATGAAGCCGGTGAAGGGGATGCCACCCGCCGTCAGTGGCGGGGCACCGTCGAGGGGCTGTTCGACGAGCAGGTCGGGGCCGGGCGTCGGCAGGAGATGGGCACCCGCCTTCGCGAACGCGCCGAGCACGTCTTCGCCCGTCGACAGGTAGTGCTCAAGCTGAGCGTGCCCCTCGGTGCCGACCTGCTGTGCCCCCGTGGTTGGCTCGGGCAACCGCAACACCTTGGCGAAGTACCAAGCACGGGGGCACAGCTTGTGTTTCTTGAGCTGAGACACGCTCAAGCGCTGGATGACTCCTGCAATGACTGAGTGGGCGCGGTGGGAGCCTTCGATGGTGAGTGGCACCCCACGTAAATGGGTGCGGATTCCGCGAGTGGTTCAAGCGCGCGTCGCAAACGTGCGGTCGCGACCTCGGCATAGTCAGGCTCTCTCTCGATTCCGACGAACTCGAACCCTTCGGCGAGCGCCGCAACACCAGTCGAACCGCTACCCGCGAACAGGTCGAGCACGACGCCACCGGGGGGCGTGATGAGCCTGCACAGCCATCGCATCAGGGCAACGGACTTCACGGTTGGGTGATGGTTTGGAGCTGCCCCCGAACGGTTCGCACCGGCTCGTGGCGAACCGGAACCCGAAGCGCCCGGTAGCATGTCCGGGTTCGTGCTCCTCGAGGGAAGGTGCTCGCAACCGGCGCTCCGTTCGGCTTTGGTCGGCTTCGCGACGTAGAAGAACCGGCTTGCCCCGCTGTTGGGGGTCTGTGCGTCGAGCAGCTCAGCCGTGACTTCGTCGAGAGTCACATTCGCGGGCCAACGTCCCGACTCGTCGATGCGCTGCTGTGGGCGGTCCGCGCCGTAGACCGCACTCGTCACAGCGTCAGCTCGACCGGGGTTGCGCGCCTTCGAGGCGGACAGGTCTTCGGGGCTCGCGTGCGGAATCCGGCAGGCTGCGACGTTGAGCGCGCCCGTTCGCCACTGCTGGACGTTCGCCGCGACGGTGCCCGACAGGGGCTTGCGGCAAAGTATCCAGTGCTCGGAGGCGGGCTTGAGTGCCGTGCCCCAGCCTTGCCACTGCCGAGCGGCTTCTGTTGCAGGTTCGTCGCGGCGCACACGGGACGAAAGGTTCGCCTTCAGTCCTGTGCTCGCGAGCCAGAGCTGGCCGGCGGCGGCTCTCTCATGGTGGCCCGTGATGGGACGTCGGAACCAGTTGGGGCCTGGCTTGCCTTTCTCCGTGACGAGTCGTTCAACGAGCGCGCGAATGGGTTCGGGCACTTCGTCGACTCCGAGCAAGCCGAGCAGCGTCGGCCAGTGGGTTTCGCTGGGCACTTCGGGTTGGGCGCCCTGCGACGTCCAGTGCCCTGCCATCCCATTGAGTCCGAAGGCCGCGTCAATCCGCGCGTTGGTGAGTCCGGCACGATCTCTCATTTCCGCAATCCAGCGGGTGACGAGCCGGACATCGTCCAGAGAGCCTCTTTGCTTATCGATGGCCTGTGACACGTCGAGTGACTTCGGGAACCCCGTGCCAAACAGATGCAGCACGACGTCGCGAATCTCGAAACCGGCATCCTCCAGTGCGGTCGCCGTCCAGTGAGACGTTCGCGGGAGTGCCCAGACGAGCGCATGGCCCCCGGGCTTGAGGACATGCAGTGCCTTGCGCATCACATCGGCGAGCCACGCCACCCATGCGTCACGCCCACCCTTGTCGCTATCCCACTCGCGCCCCATGAAGCCGATACCGGCCGGTGGGTCCGTGACAATGGCGTCGACGCTGTTGGGAGCGAGAATCTCGCCGACGCGTGCGGCATCTCCGAGGAAGAGCGCCGCACGGTCGGTGAGCAGCTTGTTATCCATACCCTCTAAATGGGTGCGGATTCCGCGAGTGGCTCACTCGTATGCCGAACTGCTGGGTCCTGCACGCCGCTCGCCGCGCTTCTCCATCGGGGCGTTCCGCAGTTCGTCCGGCAGGTAGTAGACGAGCGGCCGAGTCCCGTCGCCCATGCGGCGCTGGCCTCGCGTGAAGTGCAATGCCTTGAGGGCCGCGCCGATTTCCCGGGAGATGCGCGGGTCGACCTGTGCTGGGTGGAGCGCGAAGGCTTCGACGCCGACGTGAAGAATCGTCACATCGCTGGGGCGCTTGTCGGCGGGCATCTCGAGGAGCCACTTCAAGATGACTTCTTTCCGGCTGTCTCCGGAGTTCTCGGCACGGAGGGCGGCTTGCTGCTCGGCTCCCTCCGCTTCGTCGTTGCTCAGCCACCACTCTTCACCCCGATGGAAGCGCACGACGGCCTCGGCCCAAATCTGGTCCCTGTCACGCGCGAGGGCGTCGGTGTCGATGTGGCTGCACTTCACCGGCCAGAAGCGGCGGTGGCCCGTTGGGTCGCGCAAGTAGTCATCGTCATTGGTCGTCCCGACGAACACGCAACGGCGAGGGGACTTCACGTTGGTGCGCCCGTATGGAGGCCGGTACGTGTCGTCCGTCCTGCTGATGAACGCCTTCAGTGCTTGGTCTTCACTCTTGCGGAAGGTGCTCAGCTCGGCCAGTTCGATGAACCAGAACTGAGAGGCCAGCATCGCACTGTCCTTGTTCGTCACGTCGATGGGGGCATCGCTGAAGTAGCGTCCTCCCAAGATGCGGAACGCGGTCGACTTCCTGAGCCCCTGGGGGCCCTCAAGAATCATCACCGTGTCCACCTTGCACCCGGGCCGCAGGGCACGCGCGACCGCCGAGATTGCGAACTTCGCCCCGACGGCCCGCAGGTATCCGGCATCCCCGCGCGCGCCGAAGTACGTCACGAGCAGTTCGTCGAGGCGCGGCTTCCCGTCCCAGACGAGTCCCGCGAGGTAGTCGGCCACCGGGTCGTAGCTGTTGCGCTTCGCGACTGCGAGGAGCTGCTGCGCGACGCCCTGTGCTTTCGGTTGCAAGCCGAGCTGGCCGTAGCTGCTGCGCTGAATCCAGTTGGCGACCAGGACGTCGAGCGTTTCGAGGTCCACGCGGGGACCAAGGGGCCCGCCTTCGACCTCAAGTACCTTCGTGACTTCGTTGAAGCGGAAGACGCCGCGCCACTCGGGGGCGCTGAGAAGCACCGTGAAGAGGTTCGCTTCGCAGTTCCGAATCGCCTTGCTCCCGTCCTTCGTGATGTCGAGAACGAGGTCTTTCACCCATGCGTCGGGGTCGGGGGCATCCTCCTCGTGTCCAGGGCCATCGGTCTGCGGGGCCGCGGGCGCGTTGCTCCCCAGGGCGTTCCAAATCGCGTTGTTCGCCGCGAGCCGCCCGGCATCCCGGGTGCGACGGCGCTCCCGGTGACGTCGCAGCTTGAGGAGGGCCTGTTCGCACAGGTGTTCGGTCCCCTCTCGCCAGTCCGTTGCCGCGAACGACGCGCGGAACAGCTCAAGGATTGCCGTTTCGGGCGTGCATAGCGGCAGGACGAAAGCCGCGCACGACATGAGGGCGTTCAGCGTGGTGTCTTGCTCGCCGACGGGGGCCAGGGGCTCACCGGCAAGCGCTCGGCGCACGAGGACAACATGCTCGGGCTTGCGGATTCGTCGCAGGTGGGCCCGCAGCTCGTAGAGGTCGGCGGGAGCCCCAACAGGCGCGGACAAATTGGCATGCGCGGGCAGCCCCGAGCGGGACATATCGAGCAGCGCATCGACATCGAGGGGGGCCCCTTCTCCACTGTGGGTGAACGGCTCGGCTCCCAAGGGGGCGTCGGGCAGGTAGTAGATGCGCGCGAGGTCCTTCGTCGCTGGGTCTGCGGGCAGGTTGAGCAGTCGGATTGCCGCCTCGCGCACGGAGGGCCATTCACGGGGGAGCACGGGCCGAGACAGAGGCATCACCAGCCGAAGGCAGTAGTCGTCAGGGGGTAGGTTGGAGTGCGTCGAGTGAAGGGCGTAAGCCAGCCCGTTTCGCTCGACTGAATCGAGGAACGAGAGCTGCTGCGCGTTCAGATGGTCCAGGTCGAACACGCCCACGGTTACCGCTCGCACGTTCTCACTGCGCCGACGCTCGACGATGTCGACAGGGCTCCACGCGGGGCCGTTTTTCGCGGGGCAGCCTCGAACACACGGCGTCGTGGGGCACTGGCTCCGACGGTGCGTGACGAGTTTCGCTGACAGCTCGGGCCAGGACAGGTCGACGCCCTTGGGCGTGTTGTCCTGCGCGTTCTCGTAGAAGGCGACTCTCAAGGGGGCGCCACTACGCACGAAGGGCGCGGCAAGGGAGTCAGCAACGGGGCGTGGCGACGGGGTGAGTTCGGTTGAAGTAGTCACACCCGGTAAATGAGTGCGGATTTCGCGAGTGGCTCACGGAATCGTCCGAGGCGGCGGGGATGCGGGCCGACGAGCGTGCATGCCACGTAAATGCGTGCGACTTCCGCGAGTGGCTCAGGGACGCTCACGAGAGCGGCAGGAGGGGCATGTCACGTAGATGCGTGCGACTTCCGCGCGTGGCCCACGGCACCGTTGCGGTGAGACATGGTCAAGCCGTCTGTTCTCCATTCCTTTCTTCCTTCTAGAAGAAGTGAAGTAGGAGAAGGTAGTATATACTAGTATATTAAGTGCGCGCGATTAAGGGATTGGGGGACGCGCCTTTCTGACGCCTGACTTGTTGACGCCCCGCTGCCGGGGGCATCCGAGCCACTCGCGGAATCCGCACGCATCTACCTGGGAACGGCTGCGTGCCGCTGAGCTGTCGACACGCAGCTCCGCCACGATTCCGTGGGCCACTCGCGGAAGTCGCACGCATTTACGTGGGGAATGGCTGCTTGCGCAGGGGCGCCGCAACGCCAGTTCACGAGAGGGTGCTGAATCACCGTGACTGAAACTGTCTGTGAAGTGGGCCAGAACGGCATGGGGCGTGCTCATGGGGTGCCTATGTTTCACGCGTCCACGTGTCCTGGGGTCGGCACTGCGGCGAATGCCGCGCACTACGGGTATGCCACCGAAGCAGCACGGCAAGCGGCACTTGTTCCACGCATCATGCAGGCCCGCGAGAGTGCCGATGCCGCGCTGGAACGGCGGCTGTCGACTGAGTTGCTCAAGTCCGTTCGGCCAATCATCCGCCGTGTCGTCGGGACTGTTCTGGCGGTCGCTGGCTCTCTGTCACCCGAAGACCTCGCCCAAGTCGCGGCGATGGCCGTGCTTCGCACAGTCGGGAAGTATGACTTCACGAGAGGAAGTCAGTCCTTCGGTGAAGTTGCCTTCTTCCGGGCCAAGACGGCGTGTGAGCAGTTCGCACGGCTCCACGGGAGCGACGTCCACCTGAGTGACGGGGAGCACAAACGCCGCACCGTGCGTTCAATCCATGGCACCGAACGCAACGTCATCCGAGTCCACCGCATGGATACACAGTCTCATTTCTCGGACGGTGCGCCAGAGGGCGATTCGTGGGTCGACGAGCTGGAAACCGCACTGCGAGAGATGTCGTGCTTGGAGGCTGACGACGAGTCGCCCGAGGCGCGCCTGCTCGCGGCTGAACGTCGAGCGCTCGTGTTCGATGCGGTGCGCCGCCTTTCCCCTGCGAAACGGGAGCTGGTCTCCCGGGTGTTCGGCATCGACCGCCCTGCTCAGTCGGTGCGCTCCGTGGCCGAAGCATGGGGCGCACCGAAGAGCCGCGTCGACCGGATGCTCGCCCGCGCCCTGGTGGAGCTGCGCGAGTTGCTCGCAGATGAGGGGGAGTAGCGTGCCCGTCATGCGCGCTGAGCGACGAGGGCCATGTGCCGTGTGCGCCCTCACAATCGAGCCGGGCGAGGTCATCACCTACGAGCGAGCCGTCGGCCCTCGGCACATGGCATGTTTGGAAATGGCGGCGTCTCGTCGGAGGAACCAGTACCCGCTGCCATGCGAGCTGTGCGGCGTGCGTCTAGCGCTTGGACAGGGCGCCCTGACGTCGGTCGAGGAACGACCATCAGGGGACGGGGTGTGGACTCAGTGGCGAGCGAGGTGTGTCGATGTGCAGGAGTGCGACACGCGAATTCGTGCCATGTAATAACAATCACTGCCTGTGAATTGGGATTACAGTCAGGGTGAACCTTCCTCTGGGCAAGCCCCCCGGGTCGGATTTTCTTTCTGGGGTGGCTTCCTGGCTTGCTCGGAGCGCACCACTTTCGAGAAATTTTGCGGAAAACCGCTGGGGTGATGCGTTTTGCAGGGCGCACCCATGAAAAAGTTCGAGAAACCGCACGCATTTACATGGTGTGGCTCGTCCAACCAAACTCACCCCTGAGATTCAGAAGCAGATTTGCGACTACTTGAGGTCGGGCCTCTTTCGTCGAGCGGCCTCGGGCCTCGTGGGCGTCGACGAGCAGACCCTCTCCCGGTGGTTCCACCGTGGCGCGAGCGAGGCGCGCGGGCCCTATCGCGAGTTCTTCGTCGCGGTGAACCGGGCCGAAGCCGAGTTCATGCAGTCGGCGACGGAGACGCTCCAGGCCGCGTCCACGACGAACCCCAAGCACGTCCAGTGGCTCTTGAGCCGTCGTTTCCCGGAGCTTTACGGGAGGCGTGACAACGTCGAGGCGAAGAGTCCCGAGGACCAGACCGCCGACACCGCCGCGCTGCGTGAGCTGCTGATTGACCGTCTGGGGAAATTCCTCCCCGACGAGCTGCCCGTGCCCGCCGAAGTCGCCGCCCCTGTGCTGCCCGACGACAAGGGGGGCGAGTGATGCGTAGCGTGCTCACAGGGGCCTGGGGGAAGTTCGCCGAAGGGCTCGCGCCTCACGAGTCGCCCGCGTCGAGGATGGTCCAGACGGCCGGCTCTCGCGCGCAGCTCGCGAAGCTGTTCGGCGGGCTCGACGACAAGGAAGTGGAGCTACTCGTCTACGACTTGGACTTCTGGGGGCGCCGCGAGCAGGTGCCCCCGGACAAGTTTTCGACGTGCTTCATCATGGCCGGGCGCGGCTTCGGCAAGACGTGGTCGGGCGCCAGATGGACTATCAAAAAGGCGTGGCAGGCGAAGAGCGTCGGGGCGCTGATTGGCCCGACGGCGGCCGACGTGCGGGACACGATGATTCGCGGTGCGTCCGGCATCCTGGCCCTGTCGCCCCCGTGGTTCACCCCGAAGTATGAGCCCTCGAAGCGGCGCGTGACGTGGCCCAACGGCGTCTATGCCATCTGCTACTCGGCGGATAAGCCCGACCGACTGCGCGGCCCGAATGCTGGATGGGGCTGGGGCGACGAGCCCGCGAGCTGGAAACACGACATGGCCGCGGTCGACCAGCTTCCCCTGGTGCTGCGCATCGGCACGCGAGAGGACCCGCCGCAGCTCCTCCTGACGGGGACGCCCAGGCCGCTGAAGAAGATTGAAGAGCTGCTCTTCGCGAACACGGAGACCCAGGAGTTGAAGCCGGGCGTCGTGCTTCGCACGGGCTCGTCACTGAGCAACGCGGCCAACCTGGCGCCTTCCGCCGTGGCGAACATGCGCGCGCTCGCGGGGACTCGCTGGGGTCAGCAAGAGGTGCTCGGGCGCCTGCTGATGGACGTGCCGGGTGCCATCTTCGGCTCGGCGAAGTGGAAGCGCGTCGACGCGGACCCGCACGAGTACGCGCAGCAGTTGGACAGGCGAATCGTCAGCGTCGACCCGAGCCCCACGAGTGAGACGGGCTCGGACGAAACGGGAATCATCGTCCAGGGGTGCAAGTCGAGCGCGCTCTTCGGGCCAGACAACGTGCCGCTCAAGCGCGTGTCGGTACTCGCGGACCTGTCACGCCGGGCGAGTCCTCGCGAGTGGGCGACGACGGCCATCCGCGCCTATCTCGAATGGGGCTGTGATGCGCTCGTGGTGGAGGTGAACACGGGCGGGGAGATGGTGGAGACGCTTATCTCCACCGTGGCAGGCGAGATGGGGGTGAGCGTCAACGTGAAGCCCGTCCGGGCGACGAGCGCGAAGAGCAAACGCGCCGAGCCCGTGTCCGCCCTGGCCGAAGCGGGCCGCGTCGAGTTCGTGGGGACGTTCCCGAAGCTCGAACAGCAGCTCAGCAAATTCACCGGGGTTAACGGCCGCAGAGATGACCGGGCCGACGCCTTCTGTTGGGGCGTTCACGACCTCGTGTTCGCCGAGCAGTTCTTCGCGGTGTGAGGTTCTCCATGGGGTTGTTGGACAGGATGCGCGCCGCGCTGGGCGGTGGCAGCAAGCGGAAGGGAACCGGCCTGGAGCTGAGCCGTTGGGCTGCGGCCCCGCCGCGTCGTGAGGTCCCCGCGCTGCTCGCGGCCTACGCGGAGATGCCGTGGCTGGGGACCATCGTCGACACGGTGGGCGACGCCTTCGCGGACGTGACGTGGCGCGCCTTCGTGCGACAGGACCCCACGACGCGGAAGGCGCTCGTCGACGTGTCGCTGCGGCGGGCCTGCGGCGACGTGCGGCGGGAGCGGTTGAAGTCTCTCCTGGAGTTGGGCGGTGCGGTGGAGCTGTCGGACCATCCGCTGTTGCGGCTGCTCGCGGACCCCAACGACTTCATGACGGGCCGCGACTTCGCGAAGCTGTTCTGCTTGCACTACGACCTGACGGGCGAGTTCTTCGCGGTCGTCGAGGAGATAGCCGGCGTCCCCGTGGGCTTGTGGCCAGTGCCTCCTGACTGCGTGCTCGCCCTGCCGGACCTGAGCAAGCCGAAGTCAGACCGCACATACACGGTGACAGCCGGTGGGCGCATGTTCTCGTTGCCCGCCGCGAGCGTGGTGTACGTGAAGCGGTTGAACCCGGCAGACCCGCTCGGCCGCGGCATTGGCATCGCCTACGCGCTCGGCGACGAGGTCGACACGGACGAGCACGCCGCGCGTTTCACGAAGAACGCCTTCTTCAACAACATGCTGCCGGGCGCGGTCATCGCCATTGAGGGGTTCAACGAGGGGCAGGCCGGGCCTGCACGCGCCTTCAAGGAAAGCCTCGCGCGCGAGTACGGGGGGCCCGCCAACGCCGGGCGGGTGATGATTACGAGCGGCAAGACAACCTTCGCTCGGCTCGACACGCCGTTTCGCGACATGCAGCTCGTCGAATTGCGCCGCTTTTTGATGGACTTCGTGAGGATGGTCTACCGCGTGCCCCCAGAGATTGTGGGCGACGTGACGAGCAGCAACAAGGCGACGAGCTACGCCGCGCGTGAGCATCTGGCGGAACAGGCGACCAAGCCGCGCGCGGAAATCTTCCTTGCGTCGATGCAAAAGCACTTGGCGCCGCGCTTCAACGATGACGTGCTGCTCTCCTACGACTCGCCCGTACCCGCCGACCGTGAGCACCGGCTACGGGTGATGAGCACGCTTCCGAGCGCGTTCACCTTCGACGAGTGGCGCACGGAAGCGGGCTTCAAGCCCCACGCCGAGCGCCAGGGGTTCGCCGAGCTGCTGCCGGGGCAGAAGCCCAACGAGCCAGGCCAGACGCCGACACCCGTCGAGGGCAGCTCAGCGGAGGCCCACGCGGAAGCCGAAAAGGGCACCTGAGCCACTCGCGGAATCCGCACGCATTTACATGGGGAATGCCTGTCCCCATTACACGCACCCTGCGGTTGAGCGCCGTCCAAAAGGACGCGGCGACGTTGAGTGCCGTCGAGTCCATCGGCGGTCGACGCGTCTACAAGTTCCGGGCGAGTGACGGCGACTTCGACCGCTACTCGGACCGGCTCAGCGTGAAGGGCTGGCGCGTCGATGGCTACAACGCCAACGGCGTCGTCCTCTTCAACCACGACGACGGGGCTGAGGCCGCTTCGGCGGGTGCCGAGCCGCAGTTGCCCATCGGCAAGGGGCGTGTCTACGTCGAGGGCGACGCCCTGATGGTCGACGTCGAGTTCGACGACGAAGACGAATTCGCGAAGCGGGTCGAGCGCAAGGTCGCAAAGGGCATCCTGAATGCCGTCTCGGTTCGCTACCTCATGCTCCCGGGCCAGTACCGGCAGAACGAGCGGGGCGGCTACGACTGCGACGCGCAAGAGCTGCTCGAAGTCTCGATTGTGACCATTCCAGGCAACGCGCGGGCCGTGCGCGCGAAGTCCTTCGAGGACGAAGGCGAAGACGTCGTCGAGCGGATTGCCGCGCGCGTCGTTGAGCTGCTCGACGCACGCGCCGAAGCGAAGTCGACGGACGACGAGGAGCCCGAGACGGAAGAGGCCGCCGAGCCCGCGTCCGAGACGGAAGTGCCGCCTGCCGAATCGCCAAAGGCAGACGAAGAGGAAGACGACAAGGCGAAGGGTTTCAACGCCTCCGACGCGGCGAAGAGCTTCGTCGAGGCATTCAAAGGCTACATCCGAGGAGTGTGAAGGAATGACTCGCGAGCAGGTTGCGGAGATGGTGAAGGCGCTGGGCCCCGAGGTCGCGCGAGAGCTGATGGACGCCGCCGCGCGTAGCGCGCCCGGCCGTGTGGAGTCGGGTAAGGGGCCGCTCCCGGGTGGCGTCTATTCGAGCCCCGAGAACCTGGGCGCGTTCGCGAAGAGTGTCATCGCGGCGGGCCGCCGCACGGGTGCCGTTGAGCTGGTCGACGCCGCGAAGCGCTTCGGCAACGCCGATGTGCAGAAGGCCGTTCAGCTCAGCAAGTTCGACTCGGCTGGCGTGCTGGTGCCCATCCAGCAGAGTGGCGAGGTCATCGAGTTCCTTCGGCCCGAAGCGGCGCTGCTCAAGCTGGGCGTGCGAACCCAGGCGTTCAAGGGTGAGCTGCACATGGGGCGGCAGACGGGCACCTCCGAGTTCCGGTGGGTGGGCGAAGGCGAGACGGTGCCGAAGAGCGCCCCCAAGTACGGCAAGGTCGTGCTCAAGGCGCACAAGGGCATGGTGCTCGCCGACATCAGCAATGACTTGCTGCGCACCCCGGGCGTGGGTGATGCCGGCGTGGGCGAGGACATCCGCGCGACGGTGGCGGACGGGCTCGACGACGCGGGCTTCAACGGCGATGGGACGGGCGCGGCGCCGAAGGGGCTCTTCGCGCAGCTCGACGCGGCGCACGCCTTCGCATCGACGGGCACCACGGCCGCCGCGTACCTCGCCGACATCGACAAGGCCGTGGAGCTGCCGCTGACGGCGCATGTCCGCATGGGCAACGCGGCCTGGGTCATCCACCCGACGCGAGCGACGGCCCTGCTTCAGCTCCAGAACTCCGGAGTCTGGGTGTTTCGTCAGGAGATGCTCGACCGGGGCACGATTCGGGGCTTCCCCTTCGTGATGACCACGCGCGTCCCCTCGACGCGAATCACCTTCTCGGCCGACTGGCGTCAGTTCATCTACGGCATCGACGAGGACCTGATTCTGTCCGAGCACGACACACGGGCCGAGTTCGACGAGACCACCGTTCGCGCCATCGTGAAGGGGGACTTCAAGGTCCGCCAGCCGAAGGCGTTCAGCTCCATCACCTACAGCGCCTGAGAGGCCCCACCATGAACGCCAATTCCACTGACGCGGGCGTGCTCGTTGGCATTCGCCCCGGCACCGTGCCCGCCGCTGTGAGCGCTGGAACTCGCAACAGTGCCGCTGTCGACCGGCTGGCCTTCGACTCCTGCGTGCTCGCGGCGTCGACGGGAGCTGCTTCGGGTACGCCGACGGCCCTTTCGCTCGCCGCGAAGCTCCAGGAGAGCACCGACGGCCAGAACGGATGGACCGACCTCCCCGGTGCCGCAGTCGAGCCCCTCACGGCCCCCAACGCGGTGGCGCGCATGAACGTCCGCCTGTCCACCGCGCGGCGCTACGTGCGGGTCGTCGAAACCGTCGCGCTCACGGGCGGTACGGCTCCAACGCTCGGCGCGTCCAGCCTGATTGTGCTGTGCGGCCCGGACGAGATTCCCGCCCCCTAGTCCCACGAGACGAAGCCGGGGCTCCTCACCCTCCGGACCCCGGCTTCGTCGCTCCTAGACCCTCCTGAGCCCCTTCCATGGCCCGTCCGACTGACCTGTGCCTTGCCGCGACAGTCGCCGCCGACCTGGGCGTGCCTGTCGACCCACACGTTGAGCGCTGCGTGAGTGCCGCGAGCGGTGCGATTGCCGCCCTGTGTGGCCGGGCCTTCGAGCGGGCCACGGTGACGGAGTTCCCCGCGAGCTACGCACGCCCCTACGTGCTCCTCGCCCGCCCGCCGCTCGTCGAAGTCCTGCGTGTCACCGAAGCGGGCGAACTGCTCGACGCGACGGCCTACACCATTGCCGGGGACCTCGCGGCGGGTGGCCTGCTCTACCGGCTTGCCGGCCTGTGGCCTGAGACGGCGCACGTGGGCGGGCTCGTCACGCTCACCGTGGACAGCCGTCAGGGCCACCCCGGGGCGCTGGCTGTGACGTACACGGGCGGCTTCGTGACACCGGGACAGGTGGCCGGCGACGCGTCCCTGGGTCCTGCCACCCTTCCTGCTGAAGTCGAGGAAGCCGCCATCCTCGAAGCCTGCGCGCTCTACCGGGGACGGGGGCGAGATTCGGACGTGTCCGCCGAGAGCCTCGGGGATTGGTCCGTGAGCTACCGAGAGAAGAGCGCGGGCCAACGTCTCGCGAGTCTTCGGGCCGAGCTGCTCGTCGCGCCGCACGTCCTTTGGAGGGCGAGCTGATGGGCGGCCCTGAGGCACACTTCCGACAGCTTGTGCGCTATGCCGAAGTCACCGGGCGCGACGCGTGGGGGACACCGTTGCTGGGCCCCATCCAAGCTGCCGCCGCGCGCATCCAGCCGAGTCGCAAGCTGATTCGCGACTCCAACGGCGCCGAGTTCGTCGCGTCCTTTGTCGTCTACACCGCAGCTCCCATCACCCTGCGTCACCGGCTGTGGTTCGCGGGGGACGACACCACCGACATCAACCACGCTCGCCGCCCCGCCGCCGTTGACGAGCACGTCGACGGTGGGGGCGTCGTGCGCTACCGGAAGGTCTGGCTCTGATGGCCCGCGACACTGCCGCAGACGTCGCAAGCATCCTCGCCGCGGCTGACCTCGGGCTGAGCGTTGGGGGCAACCTCTTTCTCGGGCCCACGCTCGAGGACGACGACGCAACGGTGCCGGACGTGTCGTGCTTCGTGCTGCAAACCGGAGGCGACCCGCCGCAGGGCTACCTCGGAGGGCGCAAGACGTACCGGACTGTCACGTGCCAGGTCCGCGTGCGCTCGGCCCGTGAGAGTTTCCGGGAAGGACAGGCCCTCGCGCTCGCGGCACTCGATGCGCTGCACCTCGCGAATGCCGCGCCCTACGTGCTGGTGGAAGTCGACGAGGGCAGCCCCAACTACATCGGTACGGATGGCAGTGACCGCCATTGGTGGACCTTCACCGTGGACGCTTCATTCATCGATTCGGGCGCGTGAGCCACTCGCGAAATCCACACGCATTTACAGGGGGAGATGCCACTCAAGGTTGCGCTTGATTTCAGACTGCTCGACAAGTTGCGGAAGGTCGAAGGGCCCGTGCTCGACGACCTCGCACCGTTGGCCCGCGAGCATGCATCAACAGTGCTCCAGGCGAGCCGCACCCTTGTCCCCGTCGGCAAGCGGGACACGGATGGCAAGCCACCGCTGAGCACTACGGGGTTTGTCGATGGCCCTGCGGTGAATGGCGAGAAGTCGAGCGTCAGCGCGACGGCTGGGTACGAGCACGAAGCGGCGGGCGCGATTCACGAAGGCTTTCACTGGGGCACGCAGCGTTTCGCCGAGCCCGTTCACTTCCTGCGCAAGCCCGCAAGGAAGGGGCGCGCGAAGTTCCGGAAGGCAGTGGCGACCCAGATTCTTGCAACTCTTTCGAGGCTCTTCCCGAGCCGGTAGGCATTCGTATGTCCACTCCTGTTGCTGCTCACCTCGATAGCGTGTCGGTGCGCTCAGACACGAATGCCACCCAGCCCGCCGACCGCGTGGACGGACTCACCGACGCGTCGCTGAGCGAAACGGGCGACTTCGTCGAGACGAACTACCTTGGAGGCTCCGGCTACAAGTCCCGTGTCCAGACGCTCAAGGACACGAGTGCGGACCTGTCGGGGCACTTCATGACGGGCGACGCGCCGCAAGCTGTGTTGCGAGACGCGCGCGACGACGGGAGCACTGTCCATGTCACGTTCATCTTCGACCCGAGCGCCTCCGCTGGCACCAAGGGCAAGCGCATCCCCATGGTCGTCACCAGCTACGACGAGAAGCTGACTCCGGGCGGTGTCGTCGAGTTCTCCTGCAAGCTCTTGGGCAATGGCGCCCCGGTGGCCGTCTGATGTCGGTCATCCCCGCGCACGTTGGCTCCCTGTCCATCGCGGGCGAGCCCGAAGAGTTCGTCAACGCCGAAGCCGTGCCCGCTCAGGACTTCACTGGCACGGAGTACCGAATCACCGACCCGGACCTGCGACGGCTCAACCCCGGAGCGCCCGCGTTCGTCGAGGTCTCCCCGGACGGTGACACCGATGCCGGTGCATGGGTGCCCGCCGAAGCTGTCGTCGATCCGCTCTTCGGCTTCATCTACCTCACCGCCGATCCTGGGCCCGAAGCGCTCGTGCGCGTCTCGGGTGCCTCGCTCCCAGTCCAACCGATGGCGCTCGTGCGCTCCATCTCCCTGTCGGTGACGAACGACGTCGTCGAGCTGCAAGTCATGGGGGATGGCTACAAGCGGCGCGCGGTGACGCTTCGGGACTTCTCCGGTGAGCTGGTGGGGCTGACGGCCCTCGACGCGGGCTTCGAAGACGGAGCTCCACTGCTCATCGAAGTCCGCAAGGGCGCGGGCTCCGAGGTGTTTCGCGCTTGGGTGAAGGTGCCCGAGCTGTCGCACAAGCTGACACCCGGAGCCCTCTATGAGCGCACCGTGAAATTCATCGGTCACGCCTTCCCCACCGGGAACGGCGCCGCCATCGCTTGGGGATACGGCACCCCCTGAACCACTGCCGGAAGGGAAAGAGACATGTCGAACAAGCACAAGCTGCTTGCGAAGAATCGTCGCGTCGTGAAGTCCGTCGAGATTGATGGCGTCAAGGTCGACATCATCAAACCGACGATGGGGGACCGGCTGCGTCTGATTGAGCAGGCCCGTGCCGCGGGCGAAATGACAGAGAAGAACGAGCCCACCGGGGACCGTGCCGGTGCGCGCATGCTGGCGCGAATCGCCGTCTGCGTGATTCACGACGCGGAGACGGGACGCCCCATGTTCTCCGTCAGCGACGTCGACGAACTACTGGACGAGTCGTGGCTGGAGGACTTCGCGACGGACCTCACGGACGTCTTCAACGTCAGCGAAGAGAAGATGCGGGGAAAATAGACAGCGACCCCGAAGCGAACCTGCTCTACGGGGTCGCGTCACTCCTGAAACAGCCCCCCGACGTGGTTCGGGCGATGGCTTACGAAGACGTCGTCGGGCTGGTGGCCTACGCCCGGAAAGAGGCCGAGGAATTGGAGCGCCGCTCTTCCTCGCCAAACACCCCAGGCGCTTCTCCACCAGGACAACAGTCCGTTCGACGTTTGCGTCGGAGGTGATTCAACATGGCTGGCGGTGGTCTCAAAGTCGGTGACGTCTATGTCGTTGTGACGGCCGCCGTCGGCGAGTTCACCAAGTCGATGCGGAAGATTGTCGCCGACGTCGCCGCCGCCGCCGGCAAGATTGAGCAGCTCGGGAACAAGATTGGAGAGATTGGCGCCATTGTGAGCGCGGGCCTGTATGGGGCGCTCGCTGCTGCGGCGGCATTCGACTCGTCGGTGACGGAGCGGATGGACCGAATCAAGCTCGTCTTCCAAAACGTCGGCGCGGAGATTGGCAACGCGATTCTGCCGCACCTGGAGCGCCTCTCAGATGCGTTGGAGCGCGCCTTGGGTTGGTTCCAGCGGTTGGACCCCGCCATGAAGGCCGCGATGGGGAGTTTCCTCTTCTGGGGCACGGCGGCGGGGCTCGCGGGTGGGG
>NZ_VIFM01000907.1 GCF_006636215.1 Myxococcus llanfairpwllgwyngyllgogerychwyrndrobwllllantysiliogogogochensis
AACACCGGCCATGCGATCGGAGCTGGCTCAACAAATCCCGCCGGCTGTTCTGGACATGCACGCTCACTGGCTGCCACTTCGGCTCGCTGTCTATCAGCGGGAGATGGCCAAGTCGATGCAGCCCAAGGTGGGGCGCAATGATCCGTGCCCTTGTGGGAGCGGGGCGAAGTTCAAGAAGTGCTGTGGTGCTGCGGCCGATTTGCACTGAGCCATCTCGCGCCTCGAACTGTCAGGCGGTGGATCACCGCGCCAGTCGCCAGGGCAGCAAGGCCTCGTAGTCAACGACGGTCCTGGCCCGTGGAAGTGCCACTAGCAGCGAGCGCAGGTACTGGTACCCATCAACGCCGTTGACCTTGCAGGTCTCCAGCAACGAGTACAGGTTGGCGCTCGCGTTGGCGCCGGCCACGGT
>NZ_VIFM01000908.1 GCF_006636215.1 Myxococcus llanfairpwllgwyngyllgogerychwyrndrobwllllantysiliogogogochensis
GTCAGCGACAGCCTCTATCCGTTGGCCGTTGAGCTATTAATTCGTCCTGAAAGCTCGTTGATCTCCGAGAGCGAGCCGGTTAACCGGCTGATTGAGGTGATTTGCGCCGGTAGCCGTGCGGCTGAACAGATTAGCCGTACGCTGTTTGCCGGGGATGAGGACAGCGACTTCGCAAGCTACCACTCTGCGGCGATGCTCACTCTTTCAGAGCGTAAAGTTCTGCGCCTTCTGGCGAAGGGGTGGGGAATAAACCAGATCGCCGCGCTGTTGAAAAAGAGTAATAAGACGATCAGTGCGCAGAAAAACAGCGCAATGCGTCGCTTATCGCTACGCAGCAACGCTGAAATGTATGCCTGGATCAACAGCGCGCAGGGAATGCAAGAGCTGAATATCAATTCAGCTTACGGGG
>NZ_VIFM01000909.1 GCF_006636215.1 Myxococcus llanfairpwllgwyngyllgogerychwyrndrobwllllantysiliogogogochensis
GTCTGGCCACCACTTCAAGAACTCTCGATACATCTCTCGCACATCCTGTTTACCAGTGGCCGCTGCCAGTGGCGTTAAGTCGTGTCTTTCCGGGTTGGACTCAAGACGATAGTTACCGGAAAAGGCGCAGCGGTCGGGCTGAACGGGGGGTTCTTGCATACAGCCCAGCTTGGAGCGAACTGTCTAAACGGAACGGGGCGTGGTGATTTAGGTAAAGCTTCCACCACTACACGGATGCCGCAGGACGGGAACAGGAGAGCGCAAGAGGGAGCCACCAGGGGGAAACGCCTGGTATCTTTATAGTCCTGTCGGGTTTCGCCACCACTGATTTGAGCGTCAGATTTCGTGATGCTGGTCAGGGGGGCGG
>NZ_VIFM01000910.1 GCF_006636215.1 Myxococcus llanfairpwllgwyngyllgogerychwyrndrobwllllantysiliogogogochensis
CTGGAGAGCCGCATTAACGAAGTGCTGGAGCAGCTGGGCCTCGATGCCAACGCCGAGCTGGCTTCGCTGTCCGGTGGCTGGCTGCGTAAAGCGGCCCTCGGCCGCGCGCTGGTTAGCGGCCCGCGCGTGCTGCTGCTGGATGAACCGACTAACCACCTCGATCTCGATGCGGTGATCTGGCTGGAGAAGTGGCTGAAGGGCTATACGGGAACGCTGATCCTCATCTCCCATGATCGCGATTTTCTCGATCCTATCGTCGACAAAATTATCCATATCGAACAGCAGACCATGTTTGAGTACACCGGCAACTACAGTTCGTTTGAAGTGCAGCGCGCCACCCGCCTCGCTCAGCAGCAGGCGATGTACGAAAGCCAGCAGCAGCGCGTCGCGCACCTGCAAAGCTATATCG
>NZ_VIFM01000911.1 GCF_006636215.1 Myxococcus llanfairpwllgwyngyllgogerychwyrndrobwllllantysiliogogogochensis
ATCTTGTTCAGTTCAGCCAGAGCTTCGTTGAACATCGGTACGGTTTTCTCAAGGTTGATGATGTGAACTTTGTTACGCGCGCCGAAGATGAAAGGCTTCATTTTCGGGTTCCAGTAACGGGTCTGGTGACCGAAGTGAACACCAGCCTTGAGCATGTCGCGCATGGAAACAGTTGCCATGTTTAAAACCTCTATAGATTAAATTGGGGTTATGCCTCCACGTAGCCCATATTACCGACCCCGAAGGGCACCCCGGAATATGTGCCGATACGTGTGTGTTATTACACAAAGTGAGCTATGTCGCTTACGTCCATCCTTGTGTATCTGAGATGGAACGGAAGTCCGGCGCGCTTTATACCACAAAATCCATCCAGACACCAACTCTTGTTGACGTCGCGTGCTGTTAATG
>NZ_VIFM01000912.1 GCF_006636215.1 Myxococcus llanfairpwllgwyngyllgogerychwyrndrobwllllantysiliogogogochensis
GCCCGGAACCATGCGGCGGGCTTCGGGGCCGACCAGGGAGCTGAGCGCCGTCTCGCAACCCTCGCGGACCAGACGACGCGGCTGCTGCGGCTGCTTCAGGATCGGCCGGATGCCGATCTCCTGCCCTTCCTCGGCGACCGGGCCCGAACGGCCGTCGACGCGCTGCACACCGGCGACCCGCGTCGGGCTGAGGGCCAGGGAGGCCGGGCGCATGCCCGGAAGCGGCGCGTGGACGGCGGAGGCCGCGGCCGTGAGCACCGGCGGCGTCCAACGGTCGGCGGTCTCACGCACCACCGGCTGGATCAGCACGGTGAGAAGAGCCGCGGGAGCACTCACGCCCAGAATGAAACCCGACCGCAGCATCGCCCCGACCTCATCATGAGAGCTTGACATGATGTTTTCATAACG
>NZ_VIFM01000913.1 GCF_006636215.1 Myxococcus llanfairpwllgwyngyllgogerychwyrndrobwllllantysiliogogogochensis
AGCTTGTTACGGGTGGTAACGAACAGCTTATCGGTGTTTTCCGGCATTTTACCGAGACGCCGCAGATAGCGCTGCACCGCCGCCAGGGTGGCCTCCGGTCGCACCGTAATGACCTCAAACTCCATGATCGACCCGACGCTGTTGTCGGCGTAGCGCATAATCTGGCGAATACGGGCGCGCTTCTCGGCCGGCAGGGTCGCCAGCAGCCGTCCGGTCAGGTTGCGCGGCAGATGCTGCAGCAGGTAAACCTGTTCATCGATATCCAGCGGCTGCATGGCCTGCAGCAGCTCGGGGTCGCTCATCTTGTCGATCAGGTCGCCCCAGACGTTCTCTGAGGCCTCCAGCAGCACTTCGCCGCGTTTATCGTCGGGCACCAGGCACCATAGCGCGGTGCGGGCGTCATAGGGA
>NZ_VIFM01000914.1 GCF_006636215.1 Myxococcus llanfairpwllgwyngyllgogerychwyrndrobwllllantysiliogogogochensis
TCCCAGTTCCCCGTGAGGGGACCCGTGGACGTCACCTTCACGGTGCGGTGGGGGTGCACCAGCTCCAGCTCCTCCACCACCTGGCGCGCCACCTGGCCCAGGTCCGTGGCAGCCGGGTTCAGGGGGATGCCGCTGCCCAGCCGGCTGCGGGTGAAGTCCAGCAGCTCGGTGATCATCCGCGTCATCCGGTCCGTGCTGTTGATGATGCGGCTGGCGGTGCGCTCCAGCGCGGGGGGCAGTTGCTCGCTGGCGACGAGGAAGCTGGCGCCCATGCGGATGGAGCTGAGGGGGTTGCGCAGGTCGTGGCCCACGATGCCCAGGAAGCGCTCGCGGAACTCCGCGGACGCGCGCAGCTCTGCTTCCGCCTGCTTGTGCCGGGTGACGTCCACCAGCACGCTGCCCACGCC
>NZ_VIFM01000915.1 GCF_006636215.1 Myxococcus llanfairpwllgwyngyllgogerychwyrndrobwllllantysiliogogogochensis
GGCGAGGCCCATGCCAAGCTCGCAAAGCGCCTGGCCGCGCGCGTGCCGGCGCCCACCCAGCAGCCGCGCAAGCCGCTGTCTGCCTCGGCGGCCCGCGAGGTGCAGGCCTGGGAGGCCGCCGGCCTGCACTGCAGCGCCAACGAGCGCCGCGCGGACGAGGCGAGCCGTGACGTGGAAGCCTGGCTCAAGTGCAAGTACATGCGTGAGCACCTGGGCGAGGAATTCAGCGGCCTGGTCACGGCGGCGACCAGCTTCGGCATCTTCGTGACGCTGGACGCGATGTACGTCGAAGGCCTGGTGCACATCACCGAACTCGGGGGCGAGTACTTCAAGTTCGACGAGGCGCGCCAGGAGCTGCGCGGCGAGCGCACCGGCATCCGCTATGCGATCGGCACGCGGGTGCGGGT
>NZ_VIFM01000916.1 GCF_006636215.1 Myxococcus llanfairpwllgwyngyllgogerychwyrndrobwllllantysiliogogogochensis
GCCCAGGAGTGCATACACGACCAGGGCCGGGAAGCTGTCGGATTCGGCGCTGTCGAGGCGCTGGCGCAGGTCGGCGGCGGCCGCGCGCTCGGATGCCGCGCGGGCACGCTCGGTCGCCACGGTGCCTTCGAGCTGGGCCGTGCGCGCCGCGGCGCGCTGGACGTCCTCCACCGGGGTGTTGAGGGCCTTCCACCGCGCGGCGGCTTCGGCGCGCTGCTCGGCGGATGCCGGCGCCGCCGCGGACGCGGGCGAGAGCTCGACGGAATTGCGCAGGGGCAGCGGCGCCTCGAGCCAGACATCGAGCGGCTCCATCACCAGGCGCGCGCGCTCCGCTGCGGGGGACGAGGGCGTGGCCGGCACGGGCCGCCGCGCACGGCTCGGGGGAGCGGCGGCCGCCGGTGCCGCAG
>NZ_VIFM01000091.1 GCF_006636215.1 Myxococcus llanfairpwllgwyngyllgogerychwyrndrobwllllantysiliogogogochensis
GGGCACGACGCAATGCTTCATGGGGCACGGGGCCGCAGGGCCTGCCAGGCGCTGGCGTTGCTGGTCATGGCCTGTCAGCAGTCCGAGGCGGTGGGCCCGAGTCCCTCCGTGGAGAGCCCGCCGGCCGTCGTGCGCGCCCCGCAGGCCGGGCCGCTGACGGGAAGGACGCGCTGGCTGCGCGCCTTGACGGGCGCGGGCCGGGAGTCCGCGGTGGGGCTCGCGCACGACGCACGCGGCAACCTGGTGCTGGCCCTCGATTCGGAGGACGCGGTGGCGGACCTCTTCGGCCCACTGCTGGTGCCCGCTTCCGGAACCGCCGCGCCAAAGACCTTCGGCGTGGCGAAGTACGGCACGGGGGGAGAGCGGATGTGGTCCGTCTCCCTGCCGGGCTTCGCGGAGGTCGTCACGGTGAGCTCCCGCGGACATGTGTTCGTCGCGGGCCGCAATCCGGCCGGCGCGGACCTGGGCGGAGGGCCCCTGCCGGCGGGACGCTTCCTGCTCAAGCTGGGACGGGAGGGAGACTTCGTCTGGGCTCGGAGTCTGGTGTCGCTGGGCGTCTCGCCCGACTTCGTCCTCCAGCGCGCGGAGGTGGACCTGCTGGGCAACGTGGTGCTGGCGGGCACGCTTCCCGACGCGAAGCTCGGCGGGGTTGCCGCGCTGGTGAAGGTGGACGCGAGGGGCGGCTACCTGTGGACGTACGCGCACCCGGAGCCGGGAGCGGCCACGGGCGTGGCGGCGGACCGCGAGGGCTCCCTCTACGTCACGGGGCTGCTGCATCCCCCGCGCTCGCCGGTGACGCTCGACGCGCAGCCGTTCCTGCTCAAGCTGGACCCTCGCGGGCGCCCGCTGTGGGAGCGACGGCTCGACACGGCGTCCGGCGGGGCCACCGGGGTGGCGGTGCACGGCGACCGCGTGCTGGTGACGGGCGCGTTCTCCGAACCGCTGACATTCGAGGGGAAGACGCACGGAGTGGAACCGGGCGGGAGCGAGGCCTTCGTGGCGGCGTTCGACCGGGAGGGCACCCCGCGCTGGTCTCGGGCGTTCGGCTTCCAGGGGCTGGGCATCGCGATGGACGAGCACGACGGCGCCGTCGTCGTGGGCCGCTACGCACACGGTGACGACCTGGGCGCGGGGGCCATGGTGGGCGCGCCGGGCAGCACGCTCAATCTCTTCATGGTGAAGCTGGACCGCGTGGACGGTGGGGTGCGCTGGGCGCGGGGCTTCGCCATGGCGCCGTCGGGCGTCGGAGAGGTCTCCGAGGAGCGCTTCTTCGTCTCGTCGTCGAAGAAGGGGGCGAGCGCCTTGCTGGGGACGCGGCTCTCCACGATGGAGTTCGGGACGGGGGCGCTGGGCGAGCCCGGAGGCGGTGGGCGGGAGCTGTTCCTCGGAGGCTTCGAGCCTTGAGGAAAGTCGTCGAGGCGGGCTGCGCGCGGCTAACGTGCGGCGCGTGCCTCCAACTTCGCTGAGCGCGCGGCCCGGACGCGTGCGTCGACTGCTCGTGGTGTCCGTGGGTGTGGCGTCGTGCGGCGTGTTCGGCCTGGCGTGGGTGGTGGACCGCTTCGGGCAGCGCGAGCGCGCGGAGCCCTCCGACGCCGTGGTGGTGCTGGGCGCGCGCGTGCTGGCGGGCGGGGTGCCGTCCGGCGCGCTGCGGGCCCGCACGGAGAAGGCGGTGGAGCTGTACCGACGTGGCGTGGCGCCTCGGCTCGTCTTCTCCGGTGGCGTGGGTGTGCATCCGCCGTCGGAGGCGCGGGTGATGCTGACGCTCGCGACCCAACTGGGCGTCCCCGAGGAGGCGTGCGTGCTGGAGGAGTCGAGCCACTCCACGGAGGACAACGCGCGCCTGACGGCGAAGCTGCTGCGTGAGTTGGGCGCGCGGCGCGTGGTGGTCGTCTCCGACCCGTACCACCTGCTGCGCGCGCGGCAGTACTTCCGGCTCAATGGCTTCGAGGTGAGCACGAGCCCCGCGCTGGAGACCGAGCGAAACCTGCACTGGGTGGACCGCTTCTACTGGACGGTGCGCGAGGCCGTCGCGCTGGTGCTGCACCCTCGCGTGTTGTGGGCCCGCGCGCCTGGGGACGCGGGGCCGGACGTCACGACTCCGGCGCGGTGAGCGCGCGCAGCTCGCGCCGGCCTCCGGGCACCGCCACGCGCAGCAGCACGGACTCGCCCGGCTCGGCCTCTTTCAGCACGCGCGCCAGGTCCGTCGCCCGTCGCACCGGCTGGCCTCGCGCCTCCACCACCACCATGCCCGGCAACAACCCGGAGCGCTCGGCGCTGGAACCCGGCACCACGTCCGTCACCAACGCGCCCGCGCGCGGCAGCTCCTGCGCTCGCGAGAGCCTGGGGTCCATGTCCGACAGGCTCAGTCCCACGCGCTGGTGCGGCGGCTCCGCGTGCTCCTCCGGAGGCTTGCGCGAGGCCACGCCCTCCAGGTCCGGCCGCGTGCCCAGCTTCGCCTTCAGCTCCGTCTTCTTCCCACCTCGGTACACGGTGAGCGGCAGCTCGGAGCCCGGTGCCTTGAGCGCCACCGTGCGCGTGAGGGCGCGGCCAGAGGTGACGGGGCGTCCCCCCGCCGCGACGATGATGTCATCCGGCTTCAGCCCGGCCTCGGCGGCGGGCGTGCCTTCGTTCACCTCGGTGACGATGGCGCCCTCGCCCTTGGACACCCCCAGCGCGCTGCCCAGGTCCGCCGTCAAATCCTGCACGGCGACGCCCAGCCAGCCCCGCGTGACGGCGCCATCCTTCTCCAACTGGGGCAACAGCTCCTTCACGAGCGTGCTGGGCACGGCGAAGCCGATGCCGGAGCCCTGGCCGACGATGGCCGTGTTGATGCCCACCACCTCACCGTGGAGGTTGAACAGCGGCCCGCCGGAGTTGCCCGGGTTGATGGCGGCGTCCGTCTGGAGGAAGTCGTCGAAGGGCCCCACCTGGATGTCGCGGGCCTTGGCGGAGACGATGCCCAGGCTGACGCTGGAGGCGAGTCCAAAGGGGTTGCCGATGGCCACCACCCAATCGCCCACGCGCAGCGCGTCCGAGTCGCCCAGCTTCACCACCGGGAGCCCCTTCACCTCTCCCTTGAGCTGGAGCACCGCCACGTCCGTGAGCGGGTCTGTCCCCAGCACCTTCGCGTCCAGCTCGCGTCCGTCGGGAAACTGAACGCGTATCTCCGTGGCATCCGCCACCACGTGGTTGTTGGTGAGCACCAACCCCCGAGCGTCGATGACGAAGCCGGAGCCCAGGCCCTGGCGCGGCCCTTCTTCACGCGGGTCCTCGAACGGAGAACCAAAGGGCATGCCGCCGCCGAACGGAGAGCCCGGCCCCCCTCCATTCCAGGGAGAGCCCCGACGAGGGCCGCGCGCGGGTGAGGCCTCTCGCACCTCCACGTTGACGACGGCCGACTTCACCGACTCCACCAGCGGCGCGATGGACGCGAGCGCCCCGCGCATGTCCGGCGGCATCGGCTGCTTCGCGGGAGCCGTGCCCTCCGGAGCCGCCTCGGGTGACGGCGCCGCGGGCTCCTGCTGCGCGGAGGGAGGCGGGGCGGGCGGCGCTTCTTCCTGCTCCCGGCGGCAGCCCGCGAGTGTCAGGACCAGGCCCACGGCCACGACGCGTCTGCTTCCCTTCATCGCGTTCCTCCCCTCGCATCAACGCCGCGCTGCCATGGTGCGGAAGTCGTCCGTCGGAAGAAGCACCGGGCCCTGCCGGCGCGAAAGACGCCGCGTGTCACTTGAGGTGGGGCCCCTGGCGGGAGAAGGCACGAGGAAGCGGGCCTTGCTCGCCCGCTCCACGGGCTTCAGGCCGAGCGCTCGCGCGCTGTCGTCGCGGCGCTCGGAGGCCCCAGCGTGTCCATCCGGCGCAGCAGCTTCTCCAGGATGCGGAAGAGCGCCTTGCGGTCGACGCCGTCGAGGATGGAGAGCAGCTGCCCCATGCCCTGCGTCATGAAGCGCTCGAGCCGCTGGTAGGTCTGCAAGCCGTCGGGCGTGAGCCGACAGCGGACCACGCGGCGGTCGGCCGCGCTGCGTTCGCGCAGCAGGTGGCCCTCGCGCTCCAGCCGGTCGACGAGCCCGGTGACGGTCTTCTCGGTGACGCCCAGTCGGCGAGCAAGCTCGCCCATCGTGAGCGAGCCGTCCTGGCCGAGCCAGAGCAGCGCATGCACCTGCGGGGGCGTGAACTGGAGCTGCTCGCAGGTGCTGGCGATGGGGTCACGGAGCGAACGGCGCCGGCCCAGCGCGAGCAGGAGCTGCTGAAGCTTCAGCACGTCCGCCGAGATGTCCTCATCCTCTTTAGGGTGGATATTCCGTGACACGGAGTATGGCTTAGCGGGCAGGGCCCCACGGGTCAACCCGTTGTCACGGCGTGGGCAGCCGTGCGGACAATGCGCTCCCCGTTGGGGGGAGCAAGAGGAGCGTCCAGGAGTGCGTACCATGTCCAGGCTGTGCGTGCTGACCCTGATGCTCCTGGGAGGAGCCGCGAACGCCGAAGAAGGGCTCGTCTTCGCCGCGGCCAGCACCACGGACGTGCTCCAGGAGCTGCGGCCCGCCTTCACGAAGGCCACGGGCCATTCGGTGGTGTTGGCGCTGGGCTCGTCTGGAGACCTGGCACGTCAGGCGATGGCGGGAGCTCCGGCGGATGCCTTCCTCTCGGCGGATGTGGCGAGGATGGAGGCCGTCCAGAAAGCGGGTCTGGTGCAACCCGGGACGCGAGTCGACCTGTTGTCCAACCGGCTGGTGGTCGTCATCCCGCTCGACTCGAAGCGGAAGCTCGTCGGGCCGGAGTCACTGAAGGGGCTGAAGCGGTTGGTGCTGGCGGACCCCGCCATCGTCCCCGCGGGGGTGTACGCGAAGGCGTGGCTGGAGAAGGCGGGGCTGTGGAAGGACCTGGCGCCCCAGGTCGTGCCGGCACTGGACGTGCGGGCCGCGCTGGCGGCGGTGGAGGCGGGACGCGTGGACGCGGGCGTGGTGTATGCGACAGACGCGGCGCAGTCGAAGAAGGTGCGCGTGGCCTTCGAGGTCCCCGCGACGGACGCGCCCCGCATCGTCTATCCGGTGGCGGCGCTGACGAAGGGCAAGGCACCCGAGGTGGGATTGAGCTTCGTGCGCTTCCTCCAGTCCGAGCCCGCGAAAGCGGCCTTCCGGCGACATGGCTTCGTCGTGCTCGCTCCAGATGGTGGAGAGTCCGCGAAGTGACGGATGACACGACGGGACTGGTGCTCTTCACGGTGACGGTGGCGGCGGTGGCCACGCTCATCATCCTTCCGCCCGGAGTGGCGGCGGCGTACGCGCTCGCGCGCTGGCGAGGCCCGGGGCGGGGCCTGGTGGACACGGTGCTCGCGTTGCCGCTGGTGCTGCCGCCGACGGCGGTGGGCCTGGTGTTGCTGGAGCTCCTGGGCCGCAATGGCCCGTTGGGACGTTTGCTGGACGCGGTGGGCGTGGAGGTGGTCTTCACGCCCGGGGCGGTGGTGCTGGCCAGCGCGGTGATGGCGTTCCCGTTGCTGGTGCGCTCGGCGCGCTCGGGCTTCGAGGAGGTGGACCCGAGACTGGTGGCGGTGGCGCGCACGTTGGGGGACTCGCGGGCACGGGCGTTCTTCCGCGTGACGCTGCCCCTGGCGTGGCGCGGGGTGGCGGTGGGCGCGCTCCTGGCCTTCTCGCGCGCGCTGGGTGAGTTCGGCGCGACGGTGCTGGTGGCGGGGAACATCCCCGGGCGCACGCAGACGTTGTCGCTCGCCATCTTCCAGTACACGCAGTTGGGGCAGGACGCGCAGGCGCTCCGGTTGGCGGGAGTGGCGGCGCTCCTGGCCTTCGTGGCGGTGTACGCCACGGAGGGGCTGACGCGATGGCGGGGACGGCGGGTGCGCGCGTGAGCCTGGAGCTGTCCGTGCGCTTGCCGCTGGCGCGCTTCGCGCTGGAGGTGGACGTGCGGTTGGAGGGCGCGTCGGTGGCGGTGCTGGGCCGCTCGGGCTCCGGGAAGACGTCGCTGCTGGAGATCCTCGCGGGGCTTCGACGCGGCGCGCGCGGGCGGGTCGTCGTGGGCGGGCGCGTGCTCCTGGACAGCGCGGCGGGCGTGGACATGGCGCCGGAGGCACGGCGCATGGGGTACGTGCCGCAGGACGCGCTGCTGTTCCCGCACCTCACGGCGGAGCAGAACGTGCGCTATGGCGCGCGCGCGGGCCGACCGTCGCGTGTCGAGGAAGCCGTGGCGCTGCTCGAGCTGGGGCCGCTGCTGCATCGCTATCCGGCCACGTTGTCGGGAGGTGAGAAGCAGCGCGTGGCGCTGGCGCGAGCGCTGGCCACGGACCCGGCGCTGCTGTTGCTCGACGAGCCGCTGGCCGCGCTGGACGTGACGCTGAAGGAGCGCGTGCTGCCGTACCTCTTGCGCGTGCGGGACGAGGCGCGCGTGCCGATGCTGTACGTGACGCATCAGCTTGGCGAGGCGCGGGTGCTGGCGAAGGAAGCCCTGCTGCTGGAGGACGGGCGCGTGCGCGCCGCGGGGCCCGCGTCCGAGGTGCTGGGTGCCTCCGCGCGCGGGCTGCTGGCCTCGGAGTCCGAGGGTGAGGAGAACATCCTCGAAGGCATGCTGGAGCGACCGTCCGAGGGTGGCACCCGGTTGCGGGTGACGGAGGGCCTGTCGCTCTGGGTTCCCGATGCACCGGAGCTGCCGCCAGGCACGAGAGCGGCCTACGCGGTGCCGGCCGAGGACATCCTGTTGTCCATGGGGCCGCTGTCGGGCGTGTCCGCGCGCAACGTGCTGGCGGGCACCGTGGTGGGCGTGGAGGGCGCGGGGGCAGGGGAGGCCGCGGCCACGGTGGACATCGCGGGCACGCGATGGGTGGTGCGACTCACCGAGGCCTCGGTGCGTGAGCTGGGCGTGGCCTCGGGAGTCCGTGTGCATCTGGCGGTGAAGACCGCCGCGTGTCGCCGGTTGCGGTGAGCGCTGGCGCTCGGCTGCTCGCGGGAGACATGCCGAGGTGCGTTCGCCGGATTCCGGCCCGCCTCGCTATCCACGGCCTGCTCACCCCCGGGAGACGAGACACCGGACCGGGTGTCCCGTCCCCTGGAAGCGGGCTGTCACAACAGACGAACAGGCTCAGTGCAGGCGCTGGTAGAGGACGTCGACGAGGGTGCCGTCGTCGCCGCTCAGTTCCCAGAACATCGCGCCGCCCAGGTTCTTGTTCAGGATGTAGTCCGACTTCGCGTGGAGCGTCTGCGGGTCGTCATACGCAATCCACACCCCGGTGGACGGGCTGTAGACGTAGGCCTGCTTCGCCTCGGGGTGGGTGAACTTGGTGTACCCGGAGCCGGCGCGCTCGTAGTTGGCCTTCACGTCCTTGTAGTCGAACACGCCCGTCAGGCCGGACTGACCATCATCCCAGGTGCCGCGCGTCGGCACGCCGCTCTGGAACAGGCCGTTGTTCACGTTCGGCACGCCGCCCCAGCCACGGCCGTAGAACGGAACACCGACGACAATCTTGTTCGGCGCGACGCCCAGCTCGAGCATCTTCGCCACCGAGCCGTCCGTGTAGAAACCCGTGTTCGCCATCGGGTCCCCCGTCACCCGGTTGAGCGCCGAGTGGAAGTTCACCGTGCTCTCGAAGGCGCCGTGATAGTCGTAGCTCATCACGTTGATCCAATCGAGGATGTTGGACAGGTTCTTCGTCTCCTGCTTGTTCGCGAGCAGGTCCGGCGACGCACCCGTGGCGATGGTGAGCAGGTACGGCTTGCCCGTCTGCGTCGTCACAGCGTTGAGCTGGCTGCGGAACTCCGCCATCAACAGCGTGTAGTTCTGCTTGTCCGCCGGGTTGTTGGTGTTGCCGGGCAGGCCGCCGCCCACCGGGTACTCCCAGTCGATGTCGATGCCGTCGAAGACGCCCGCGCCATTCACCGGGTCCACGCCGGGGTACTGGCCCTTGATGAACAGGTCGACGCAGGACTTCACGAACGCCGTGCGGGACGCCGCCGAGGCCGCCACCTGTGAGAAGTACTTCGACCACGTCCAGCCACCGACGGAGATGAGCACCTTGAGGTGCGTCTGCGTCCGCTTCAGCTCCTTGAAGGCGCGGAAGTTGCCGCGCAGCTGCCCCGGGTCCCACTCGCCCGCCCAACCGCCGCCCTTGTCGATGTCCGCGAACACATCACCGAGCACGCACCTGCCATCCGCGGAGATGTTGGAGAACGCGTAGTTGATGTGCGTCAGCTTGGCCGCGGGGATGTGGGCGACCTGGTAGTTGCGGCCGTAGATGCCCCACTGGGTGAAGTACCCCACGATGCGCTTGCTCGGGTTGCCGCCGGGAATCGCCACCGTGACGGGGACCTCGCGGGTCCCCACGTTGCCGGCCGCGTCGAAGGCCCTGAAGACGTAGTTGTAGGAGCCGTTCTGCCCGGAGCTGGAGAAGCTGCGCGTGAAGCTGTTGCCCGTGGCCACCACGGTGCCGTTCTCCAGCAGCTCCACCCGCGTCACGCCCACGTTGTCCGTGGCCGTGGCCGTCAGCGTGACGGAGCCCGGGGCGGTGATGTTCGTGGTGCTGGCATTCAGCGTGACGGTGGGCGCGGTGGTGTCACCGGGAATGGTGATGGCCACCGTGACGCTGACCTGCTGCGTGCCCACGTTGCCGGCCGCGTCGAAGGCCCTGAAGACGTACGTATAGGTGCCGTTCTGCGCGGAGCCGGAGAAGCTGCGCGTGTAGCTGTTGCCCGTGGAGACGACGGTGCCGTTCTCCAGCAGCTCCACCCGCGACACACCCACGTTGTCCGTGGCGGTGGCCGTCAGCGTGAGCGAGCCCGGCGCGGTGATGTTCGTCGCGCTGGCATTCAACGAGACGGTGGGCGCGGTGGTGTCACCGCCTCCCGAGGGCCCCAGGTCCAGCCACAGGGCCGCGACGGCCGGAGGCGTCCAGTCCGCCTGTGACGTGTGCGGCTGACGGCACTGGTAGAGCCGGCCGCCGTAGGTGACCTGCGCACCCACCGCATAGGCGACGCCCACCGCCCACTCCGCGAGGAGCGGGGCCTTCATCACGCTGCCCGGGCCCTCACCCTGTGAGGAGGAAACGTCCTGTCCACAACCGCTCGCGGACAGGGCTGTCACCATCAGTCCAATGAACCACTTGCTGCGACGCATGCGTGCTCTCCTCGGTGCGAGCCCCACGCGCACCGCGCGTCGTTCACGCGGGGTCGACTCGGGAACTCGTTTCCAGGAGGGAGGCTTGGACCTATTTTTCCGGGTTAATGCCTTGCAGCATCAGGATGCGAAAGGAATGTGAGGCTTTGCGGTGGACGGTGTGGATGGAAGAACACGCGCCCGCCGGAAGCGGCCTCAATGCCACTGTTCGATTCCACCCACCCACGTGGCCTGCACGGAGAGGTCCTCGCGCAGCAAGGTGAGGTCCGCGCGATGTCCGGCGGCGAGCATTCCCAGTCGCCCCTCCAACCCGAGCACCTGCGCGGGATAGAGAGACGCCATGCGCAGCGCTTCCTCCAGCGGGACACCGAGCAGGTGGATGCAGTTGCGTACCGCCGCTGACATGTCGATGTCCGCGCCCGCCAGCGTCCCATCCTCCGTCACGAGCCGCCCGTCCCGGCGCAGGATGGTGTGGCCGTACAGCGTGAAGGTGGTCTCGTGGGTTCCCACGGGAGGCATCGCGTCCGTGACGAGCAGGACCTTGCCGCGGGGCTTGGCCTTCAAGAGCTGGCGCAGGTTCGCGGGGTGGACGTGGTGGCCGTCGACGATGACGCCGCACCACGCCTCGTCGGCGCTGAATCCCGCCATCACCGGGCCGGGCTGGCGATTGAGCACTGGGGGCATCGCGTTGAACAGGTGCGTGAAGCCGCGCACGCCGGCCGCGATGGACTCCAGGGTCCGCTCGAAGCTCGCCGCCGTGTGGCCCGCGAACAACACGGCTCCGGCGTCGCTGAGGCGTCGGAGGAAGGTGTCCTCCACGCGCTCTGGTGCCAGGGTCATCAGGAGCCGTCCGCCCGCGCGGGACAGGCGCTCGGCGAGCGCGGTGAGGGACTCGAGGTCGCTCGCCTCGGGCTGACGGATGTAGCGCGGCGCGTGGACGCCAGCGCGCCCGGGGCTGATGAAGGGGCCTTCCAGGTGGATTCCGAGCACCCCACCGCCGGGACGGGCCATCGCCTCGGAGGCCGCCTCGCAGGCGCGCGCGGTGAGGTCGGGCGCGTCGGTGATGAACGTGGGGAGCAGGCCCGTGGTCCCCGTGCGACGCATCGTCGTGGCGATGGCGAGCGCCGCGTCGACGGTGGGCGACTCGTTGAACAGCACGCCGCCCGCGCCGTTGACCTGGAGGTCGATGAAGCCCGGGACGAGCAGGGACTCGGAGGGCAGGGTGCGCGCGGTGACGCCCACGGGGGCTTCATGTCGTGGAACCACGGCGACGATGCGCTCGGCTTCGAGCACCACCGCGTGCCCGTCGAGAATGTGCTCCCCGGTGAACACGCGGGCACCCAGCAGGACCTGTCTCATCACACGGTCTCCGTCACCTTGCGCAGATGGGCGGGGGCATCGGGGTCCAACCCGCGCGCGGTGGCCAGCCGGTGGACCGCCAGGTAGAAGCTCTGCACCTGGCACAGCGGGGCCAGCGCCACCGGCACTCCGGGCACGGTGGGAAGTGTCACGGCGCCGGGGACGGCGAGCACGGAGCGCACGTCGGCGCCCAGCTCCACCATGCGGCGCACCAAGCCGCGTGTCCCCTCCGCCGAACCGTCCTCCTGTCCCAGCGCGAGCACGGGGAAGCCCGGCCGCACGAGGCCGAGCGGTCCGTGAAGCACCTCCGCCGCGCTGAACGCCTCGGCGTGCAGTCGGCACGTCTCCTTGAGCTTCAACGCCAGCTCGAGCGCGGCGCCGAGCCCGCTGCCCCGACCGACGACGTAGAGACTCTGGGCCGGGGCCAGGGTCTCCAGCCCGGGCCACCAGTCGTGCGCGCGCGCCGCGTCCAGTGCCTCCGGGAAGGCGGCCACCGCTTCGCGCAGCCTCCCATCCGAGGACCAGTGCGCCACCAGTCGCAGGAAGGCGAGGCCGGAGAGCAGATAGGACTTGGTGGCGGCGACGCTCCGCTCAGGGCCCGCGCCCAGCGGGAGGCTCACGTCGCACAGCGCGCTCAAGGGTGCGGCGGGCTCGTTGACGAAGCCGACGACGAGCGCACCTCCCGCGCGCGCCGCCTCCGTCATCCGCAGCAGGTCGGGACTGCGCCCGGACTGGGAGACGGCGATGAAGAGCGCGTCGCGCAAGTCCAGCGCGTGCGCGCCGTAGATGGACGCCACGCTGGGGCCCACCGAGGCGACAGCGCGTCCGAGCGTCGTCTCGATGAGATACTTGCCGTAGACGGCCGCGTGGTCCGAGCTGCCCCGTGCGCAGGTGACGACGAAGCGCGGAGGATGGCGGCGCAGGCGCTCACCCAGCTCCGCGAAGGCATCTTCTCCGTGGGACAACTGGAGCCGAGCGACGTCCGCGGCCTGCGCGGCCTCGCGCGCCATGATGGGAAGGTGCGCTGACGGGGTCATCGGTTCGGCTCCTGGGGCCCGGCGCCCCCGCTCATGTTCAGCTCCACGACGAAGTCATAGGCGTCGCCCCGGTACTGCGAGCGCACCAGCTCCAGCGGCGTGCCGTCTTCCATCAGCGTGCGGCGTTCGATGTAGAGCGCCGCCGCGCCTTCCGGCACGCGCAGGTGTTCCGCCTGCTCCGCGGTGAGCCGCACCGCGGTCAACCGCTGGAGCGCGCGAAACGGCGTGAAGCCCCGGCTCCGCAGCACTCCGTACAGCGAGCCCTCCACCGTGCGCGGGTCCGGCAGGAAACGCGTGGGGATGACGGCGAGCTCCAGGGCCATGGGCGTCTCATTGGCCGTGCGCAGCCGGTGCAGCCGGCTCACCGTCGCTCCCGGACTCAGCCCGAGCGACATCGTCTCTTCCGGCGTCGCCACCGTCACCACGCGCTGGAGCCACACCGAGCCCGCTGACAGTCCGCGCGAGGCCATGTCGTCGGAGAAGCTCGTCAACGAGGACAGCCGCTGCTCCACGTACGGCACGCGATTGACGAATGTGCCCGCGCCTTGGCGCTGCTGGAGCAGTCCTTCCGTCTGGAGCTCGCGCAGCGCCTTGCGCACCGTGACGCGCGAGACGCCGAACCGCTCCACCAACTCCCGCTCCCCGGGGAGCGCATCCAGGTGTCCGAGCTGCCCACCGACGATGAGTCCTCGCAGGTGCCGCGCGAGCTGGAGATAGAGCGGCATCGGCAGCGCGTTTGAAATCGCGCCCTTGTCGAAAGGGTCGGCTCTACGTGGGTCCACCGACATCGCTCCTCTCAGGTGTCGAACCAGTCGGATACCACTATAGCACCAGCCAGTATTCCCGACCAACCAGAAAGCTCGGTCAGTCAGCTATCCCAAGTGGCTGAATGTCCTGGGGAATATCGGCATGGACGAAGTCGCATGTCGCACTGCGTCTCTGGAAAAAGCCGACTACTCCTTGAAATCCGGATTTTTGCTGGTATTGTCATTGAGTCCAGTTTGATACCAGTTGTTGCCGGGGGGCACAGTCATGGCGGAGGAGACGGAGCACATGGCTCGTCGTTTCCAGGGGTTGGACACCTGGGGGACGGCCGAGACGCTGGAGGCGCTCTGGGGCGGTCAGTCCCGGGCGGTGGCGGCCTGCCTGTCCGCGTTGCCGGCGTTGGGCGCGGCGGTGGAGGCCACGGTCGACCGGCTGGCGAGGGGCGACGGGCGGCTGGTGTACGCGGGGGCGGGTTCGTCGGGCGTGCTGGCGGCGCTGGACGCGGTGGAGTTGGGGCCGACGTTCGACTGGCCGGCGTCGCGGGTGGCGGTGGTGATGGCGGGAGGGTTGGACCTCTCTCACGGGCTCGACGCTGTCGCGGAGGATGACGAGGGCGCGGGTCGGGAGCGTGCGCTGCGGGCGCGGCTGGGACCCGAGGACGTGGTGCTGGGGGTCTCCGCCAGCGGGCACAGCGCCTTCACGGTGGGCGTGTTGGACGTGGCGCGCGGTCGCGACGCGCTCACGGTGGCGCTGGCGTGTCGCGCGAAGTCGCCGCTGGCACGTGTTGCGGCACACGAGGTGGTCGTCGCCTCGGGCGCGGAGGTCATCGCGGGCTCCACGCGGCTGGGCGCGGGGACGGCGCAGAAGGTGATGTTGAACCTCTTCTCCACCTCCGTCATGGCGGGGCTGGGGCGCGTCTTCGACAACCTGATGGTCGATGTGCGGCCGGAGAACGCGAAGCTGCGTCAGCGCTGCGTGGCCATGGTGGCGCGGCTTGCCCAGGTGGATGAGCCCCGCGCCGCCGAAGCGCTCACGGCACACGGCACCGTCAAACGCGCGGTGCTGGGACTCGCGGGGCTGGATGTCGCGCGAGCGGACGCGGCCCTGGAGCGCGCCGGGGGCAACCTGCGGCTCGCGCTGTCGGCGCTCTCCTCGGAGGAGGTAGACCCCTCATGACCGGACTCCCGCTGAAGCTCGTCACCGCTCGTCCTTCCTCGGCCACGCTGCTGCTCTCCTCGCCGCTGTCGGGCTGGGCGGCGCGGCTGGAGGAGGTGCCCGACCCGGCCTTCGCCCAGCGCCTGGCGGGTGACGGCATCGTGGTGGACCCGACCTCCGCCGAGCTGCGCGCGCCCTGCGACGGTGTCGTCATCTCCATCCACGCCTCGCGCCACGCGTGCACCCTGCGCGCCGAGACGGGGGCGGAGATTCTCCTCCACATCGGCATCGACACGGTGGAGTTGCGCGGCGAGGGCTTCACCGTCCATGTCCAGACGGGCCAGAAGGTGCGCACCGGAGACGTGCTGATTGGCTTTGACCTGGAGCTGCTCGCACGCAAGGCGCGCAGCCTCCAGACGCTCATGCTGGTGGTCAACGCCGAGGGCTACACCGTGACGGAGCGGGTGGAGGGTCGCTCGGTGTCCGTCGGGGAGCCGTTGCTCGCCGTCACGGGGAGCGCGCCGGTGGCGCCGGAGGGAGCGGGTGAAGGGGGTGCGACGAGGCAGGTCCGGCTGCTCATCGCGCATGGGTTGCACGCCCGTCCCGCGGCGGCGCTCGCCCAGCGGGCGCGGCAGCACGCGGGCACGGTGCGCGTCGCCTGTCATGGGCGCGTGGTCAACGGCAAGAGCGTGTCCGCGCTCATGGGCCTGGGGGCCACGCACGGAGACCTGCTGACGCTTCACGTGGAGGGAGAGGCGGCCGAACGCGTGGCGCAGGAGCTGGCGGAGTGGGTGGCCAGTGGACTGGGTGACCCGACGACGCCCGTCGCGGAGCCGGTGATGACCGCGCGCGGTATCACGCCCGTGCCCGTCGCGGCTCCGAGCTTCCTGCCCGGAAAGGAGCTGCTGCTCGAGGGCATCGTCGCGTCGCCGGGCTCCGCCGTGGGGCGGGCCGTCCGGGTCATCGACCTCCCCGTCGACCTGCCCGAGCAGGGACTCGGCGTGACGCTGGAAGAACAGCGCCTGTCGGAGGCCCTCGCCCGCGTCCGGAGAGAACTCGAAGAGGCGATGTCCGCGACGCCCGGGAATGGAGGCGCCCGCGCGGATATCTTCCGGGCGCACCTGGCGCTGCTGGATGACCCGGAGCTCATCGAGGCCGCGAATCGCGAGCTCGCCGCCGGACGTGGCGCGGCCTGGGCGTGGCGCGCGGTCGTCGAGCGACAGGCCGCCGTGCTGCTCGGCCTGGAGGACGCGCGACTGGCGGAGCGCGCGGGGGACCTGCATGACCTCGCGCGCCGCGTCGTCGCCGCGTTGACGGGGGAGGCCAGCTCGCGGATTCCCTCGACGTTGCCGCCGGAGGCCATTCTCGTCGCGGATGAGCTGCTGCCTTCGGAGCTGGCCGCGCTCGAGCCCCATCGCATCGCCGGCATCTGCACCGCGCGGGGTGGGCCCACCTCGCATGTCGCCATCCTCGCGTCGGGCATGGGCCTGCCCGCCGTCGTGGCCCTGGGGAATCAGGCCCTGGGCATTCCGGAGGGCGCGCCGCTCGTCCTCGACGGAGACCGGGGCGAGGTGCGGGTCTTCCCCTCCGAGGAGACGCGTGAGGCCACCCGTCGAGCGATGACGTCGCGCGCGGCCCACCGCCGTGTCCACCTGTTGACCGCGCACGAGGACTGCCGCACCGCGGATGGAGTCCGCATCGAGGTGCTCGCGAACCTCGGTCGCCCGGGTGAGGCCGTGACGGCTCGTGACAAGGGCGCGGAGGGCTGTGGCCTCTTGCGCACCGAGTTCCTGTTCCTGGAGCGGGTCCGCGCGCCCGGTGAGGACGAGCAGTTGGCGCGCTACCAGGAAATCGCGGACGCGCTGGGCGGGCGGCCCGTGGTCATCCGCACGCTCGACGTCGGCGGTGACAAGCCGCTGGCCTACCTGCCACTGCCACACGAGGACAATCCGGTGCTGGGCCTGAGGGGCGTGCGGGTGTCGCTGCGAGAGCCCGAGCTGCTGCGCACCCAACTGCGCGCCATCCTCCGGGTCCGTCCCGTGGGGGTCTGCCGCATCCTCGTTCCGATGATTTCCTCGCGGGCGGAGCTGCGCGCCGTGCGCGCCCTTCTCGAATCAGAGCAGCGCGCGCTCGGCCTCACCGCGCCGATTCTCCTGGGCGCCATGGTGGAGGTCCCCGCCGCCGCGGTGCTCGCGGACCAACTCGCCGCGGAGGCGGACTTCCTGTCCATCGGGACCAATGACCTCACGCAGTACGTGCTGGCCGTGGACCGGGGCAACCCGCACCTCGCGGCGCGGCTGGATGGCCTGCATCCGGGAGTGCTGCGACTGGTGGCGAAGACGGTGGAGGGCGCGCGCGTCCATGGGCGCCCGGTGGCGGTGTGTGGTGGCGTGGCGTCGGAGCCTCGGGCCGCGCCGCTGCTGTTGGGGTTGGGCGTCACGGAGCTGTCCGCCACGCCCTCGGTGATTCCCGACTTGAAGGCATTCATCCGCACGCTGTCCCTCGCGCGCTGCGAGCAGGTCGCGCGCGAGGCCCTGGAACTGGAGAGCGCGGAGGCGGTGCGCGCTCTGGTGTCGAGCACCTGGCCCGGGCTGTAGCCCGGCTCCCAACCCTGGAGGTACGTCGTGGTGAGCAACTCGTTTGCTGGAGTGCAGCAACTCGGGCGTGCGTTGATGTTGCCCATTGCCGTGCTGCCCATCGCGGGCCTGCTGCTGCGGTTGGGGCAGCCGGACCTGCTGGACATCGCCTTCGTCGCGGCGGCCGGAGACGCCATCTTCTCGAACCTCGGCCTGCTGTTCGCCGTGGGCGTGGCCGTCGGCTTCGCCAAGGAGAACCATGGCGCGGCGGGGCTTGCGGGCGCGGTGGGCTACTTCATCATCATCCAGGGCACGCAGGCGCTGGTGACCATTCCGCCCGAGGTGACGGCGGGCCTGGAGGGCGCGGCGAGAGACCTGGCGCTGTCCACCTTCAAGACGCGGCTGGCGGCGAAAATCAGCACGCCGGCCGGCATCCTCGCGGGCCTGAGCGCGGGCCTGCTCTACAACCGCTTCAAGGACACGAAGCTGCCGGAGTACCTGGCGTTCTTCGGAGGGCGCAGGTTCGTTCCCATCGTCACCGGCTTCGCCTGTCTGCTGTTTGCCCTGGCGTTCGGCTTCGCCTGGCCGGTGGTGGAGCTGGGGCTGGATGGGGCCAGCCGCTCGGTGGTCTCCGCCGGAGGACTGGGGCTGTTCCTCTATGGCTTCTTCAATCGACTGCTCATCGTCACCGGGCTGCACCACATCATCAACAACCTCGCCTGGTTCGTGCTCGGCGACTTCAACGGCGTGACGGGAGACCTGAAGCGCTTCTTCGCCGGGGACCCGTCGGCCGGCGCGATGATGGCGGGCTTCTTCCCGGTGATGATGTTCGGTCTGCCGGCGGCGTGCCTTGCCATGTATCACGCGGCACCCCAGCGCAATCGCGCCAGGGTAGGCGGCGTGCTGCTGTCCATGGCGCTCACCTCCGCGCTGACGGGCGTCACCGAGCCGGTGGAGTTCGCCTTCATGTTCCTGGCCCCGCCGCTGTACCTGCTCCACGCGGTGCTGACGGGTATGTCGCACGTCATCATGAACGTGCTCGGCGTGAAGCTCGGGTTCGGCTTCTCCGCGGGGCTGTTCGACTACGTGTTGAACTACGGCAAGTCCACCCAGCCGCTCATGTTGCTGCCCGTGGGACTCGCCTACTTCGGCGTCTACTACGGCGTGTTCCGCTTCATCATCGTCCGCTTCAACCTCAAGACACTCGGTCGCGAGGATGAGCTCGCCGCCGTGAGTGCCCCGAGTGAGGGCCGGAGCCTTCCCGCTCCGGCCCTGGCCCGAGGCGAGGCGTACCTGAAGGCGCTCGGAGGCGTGGCCAACCTGAAGGAAGTGGACGCCTGCACCACGCGCCTGAGGCTCCAGGTGGTGGACTCGGAGCGTGTGGACGAGGCCACGCTCAAGCAGCTCGGGGCGCGCGGTGTGCTGCGTCCCGCGCGAGGAAGTGTGCAGGTCATCATCGGTCCCGAGGCGGACCAGCTCGCCGCCGAGGTGAAGCAGGCGCTCCAGGGCGCCGCGGCGCCCGGGGCCGAGCACCGCACCCTGGCGAGGGCCATGCTCGACGCCCTGGGTGGCGCCGCCAACGTGCGCGTCGTGGACAGCTGCACCACGCGGCTGCGGCTGAGCGTCGCGGACGCGTTGCTGGTGAATGACGCGAAGCTTCAGGGGCTGGGGACGCGAGGCGTGGTGAAGCCCGTCAGCGGCAGCGTGCAGGTCATCCTCGGTCCCACCGCGGAGCGTGTCGCGGACGAGCTGCGCGCGATGCTCTAGCACCCGACTCCCCATTCTCTCTTCCAACCGAATGAACCCCTCTCTCGGGAGGGGTGCTGGCCGTGCCTTGCCCGGAGGTTCACACATGATTCCCGGTGGCCCCTCAGTCCCGTTGTTCCTCGGTCGTTCCTCGCGTCCGCTGTTGGCCGCGCTCTGCCTGCTGTTCGCACTTCCCTCGAGCGCGCAATCCCTGGCGGACCGGCTCGACTTCTCCATGTACGGCCGCGTCGGCGTGGGCTGGGCGCCCACCAGCGGCGAGTTCATCCAGGGCAAGACGTTCAACCTCACGGGCCGCTCCGTGGGAGGACGGCTGGAGGAGGGCGACTATCTGGAGCCTTCCCTCAAGCTGCACCTGCTCAAGCCGGCCGAGGGCAGCGTGGATGCGCCCTACGCCTACGCGGTGCTGACGCCCGCGATGTGGGCCAACAACGGCCTGTTCATCGGCCTGACGAGCAATCGCTTCAGCTCCACGCTGGCGCTGGAGTTGGGAGAGGCCTACGTCGCGGCGGGAAACATCCTGGTCCCCGGCCTGAAGTTCTGGGGCGGCGTGCGCTTCTATCGCGGCACGAACGTGTATCTGGCGGACTACTGGTACTTCAACAACCTGTCCGCGCAGGGGCTGGGAGTTCAGTACGGGCCCATCGACGTGGCGGTGCTGCTCCAGACCTCCGCCACGCTCGCGGAGTACGCGGTGGACACGGATGGCGATGGCGAGCCGGACCGCCGCCGTCAGCGCACCGTCATCGTGGGCCAGTACACGCACACCTTCCAGAGCAAGCACGCCATCCATCTGCTGACGGAGATTCACGCGCTGCCCGAGGCGGCCTCGCTCGCTCCCGCCGACGCGCGAATCCTACCGCCGGACGTGGGCGTGGTGGGAGGCGTCAAGGGGCACGTGGAGCTTGGCAACGGCAGCTTCAATGACACCTCGGTGCGCATCGGCAGCCGCATCGCCAATGGCAGCCTCGCGGGGCTTCCGACGTGGAACACGTATGGGCTGCCCGCGGCGAATGGCCGGTACTCGGGCGCGTATGGCGTGGAGGTGGTGAACCACCTGCTCTACAACGTGAACCCGCTCTTGAGCGTCAACGCCTACGGCACCCTGCACGCGGGCCGGGGCGCGAGCGGCGCGGTGACGGACCGCTATGTCGAGTACGCGCTGGGCGCGCAGAGCACGCTGTACCTCCATGACCAGTTCCACCTGGTCAACGAGGCGAGCTTCCAGGGCTTCCGCGAGGGACATCAGCGGTACGGGACGGCGCTGAAGCTGTCGCTGGTGCCCACGCTGGTGCCCACCGGCAAGCGCGACGTCTGGGCCCGGCCGCACCTGCGGCTGTTCTACACGCTGGCTGTCTACAACCAGGCGTCCGTCGACCGGCTCATCTCGCCGTACCTCCAGACGGTGGGCGGCTCCACCGTGGGCCACTACCTGGGCGCGCGCGTGGAGTGGTGGCTCTGACCTCCCGCGCGACACCCCATCCACAGTTTCGTTTCAGGACCACGCTCGACGTGGCGAAGGGAGACCCGATGAAGCGGCTCGTGTTGTGCCTCACGATGGTGACGTTGTTGCTGTCCGCGTGCCGTCGCCCGACGGAGCTGACCGTCGAGTGGCAGCCGGTGGACAACTCGGTGGGCAGTTGGAAGTTCTTCCGCTCCGAATTCACCTTGGAGAACCGGGGTGAGCGGGAGCTGGGCTCGCGGGGCTGGAAGCTCTACTTCAGCTTCGTGCGCCGCATCCTCGACGAAGGGGAGGGTGACGAGACGGGAATCCAGGCGCTCGCGGCGCAGGGCATCCGACTCTCCAGGGCCGGAGTGGCGAAGAGCGGCGACTACTATGTGCTGGAGCCGCTGCCGGGCTTCGTACCCCTTCGCCCTGGCGGGAAGCGGAAGCTGTCGGTGCTGGCCTCCGACTGGGCCGTCCTGAAGTCCGACGCGCCCGCCGGGTTCCACATCGTCTTCGAGGGCGGCCCGTTCGGGGCGGACCTCTCGCTCGCGGTGCCCGCCACGGTGCGTCTGGATGCGGCGGACCCGAAGCAGACGACGCGCTTCGAGGGAGACGTGCTGCCCGTTCAGACGCCGGCGCTGCGCTACGAGGAGAACCCCTCCTTCCAGTCGTTGGACTTGAAGGCGCGACTGCTGCCGACCCCGCGTCAGGTGGACGTCCGGGAGGGCGAGGTGGTGCTGCGTGGCGCGGTGGGCATTCTCCACGCGCCGGGGCTCGGAGGCGAGGCGGCCTATCTCGCCGCGTCGCTCGGAGATGTGCTCTCTGCGTCCATCACCACGCGCGAGGCCCGGGGAGACGCGGGTTCGGAGCGCATCCGCTTGAGCATCGATTCGGCGCTCGATGTCGACGGCGATGGCGACACGGACGCGGAAGGGTACGTGCTGGAGGTCGAGGCAGAGGGCGTGTCGGTGGTGGGCTCGGACGCGGCGGGGGTGTTCTACGGCATCCAGACGCTGCGCCAGTTGGTGCCGGTGGAGGCGTACGCGGCCTCGGTGAATCCCACGAGCAGGCCCGCCGCGCTGTCGCTGCCCCGCGTGCGCATCACCGACGTGCCGGGCTTCGCCTACCGGGGCATGAGCCTGGACGTGGCACGACACTTCCAGACGAAGGAGACGGTGAAGAAGCTGCTCGACGTGCTGGCGCACTACAAGGTGAACGCGCTTCACCTGCGCCTCGCGGATGACGAGGGCTGGCGCATCGAGGTGCCCGGCATCCCCGAGCTGACCGCCTACGGCGCGCGGCGCGGCTATGACCTCCAGGAAGCCCAGATGCTGCAAATCGGTCTGGGCAGTGGCGGCGACCTGGCGCAGGGAGACGGTGTGGCCTTCAAGCCGGAGTCGCCCACCGAGGCCAACGGCGGAGTCGCGCCGCGCTACCAGGGCTTCGAGCGGGCGACGCTCAACTTCGTGGGCGCGGGCCATGGCTACTACACCGTGAAGGACTACGAGGAGCTGCTGGCGTACGCGGCCGAGCGGCACATCGACGTGATTCCGGAAATCGACATGCCGGGGCACGCGCGGGCGGCGGTGAAGGCGATGGAGTACCGCTTCCGGAAGTACCAGGGCACGGACCCGGTGCGCGCGGCGGAGTACCGCCTGGTGGACCCGGCCGACACCTCGGTGCACACCAGCGTGCAGGGCTACACGGACAACTTCGTCAATCCCTGCCTGGAGTCGACCTATGCCTTCCTGGCCAAGGTGGCCCAGGAGCTGAAGGCTCGCCACGACGCGGTGCCCGGGGCGCGGCTCTTGGCCATCCACGCGGGGGGCGACGAGCTGCCGTCGCTCGCGGCGAATGTGTGGTGGCAGGGCTCGCCGGTGTGCCAGCAGAACCCGGAGACGCGTGGCCTCACGGACGTGCAGCTCTTCAACCGGTTCTTCACGCGTTGGGGCGGGCTCATCACCGCGACGGGCGCGGCGGCCACGGGTTGGGACGACATCATCCACCACGGGTTGGACCTGCCGGGCTTCATCCCCATGCCGTGGAGCAACGTGTGGGGCTGGGGGCGCGAGGACGACGCGTACCGGTATGCGAACCAGGGCTACCGCGTGATTCTGTCGCACGCGACGAACCTCTACATGGACCTGGCGTACAACAAGGACCCGGACGAGCCCGGCTATTACTGGGCCAACTTCGTCGACGAGAAGAAGACCTTCGAGTATCGGCCGTTCGATGTGTATGTGAATGGCACGGCGGACCGGATGGGCAACCCCATCGATCCGAGCGCCTGGGCGACGAAGGAGCGGCTCACCGAGGCGGGGCGCAAGAACATCCTCGGCATGCACGGGCTGCTCTTCGGGGAGAACGTCAAGACGCCGCAGGTGATGGAGTATCTGGCGTTCCCCAAGATACTGGGCGTGGCGGAGCGCGCTTGGAACCCGGAGCTGCCCGCGCCTGACCAGATGCCCGCGCTGTGGGCTCGCTTCGCCAACAGCCTGGGACAGTCCGTGCTGCCTCGGCTGGGCGCCTATCGCCCGGTGGACGTGCGCGGCGAGCTGCCCGACAGCGTGGGGGTGAACTACCGCATCCCCTTGCCTGGGGCTCGGCGCACGGGCGGGAAGGTGCACGCCAACGTGCGCTTCCCGGGCCTCGTCATCGAGTACTCGGTGGATGGCGGCCGGAGCTGGGCCGTCTACTCGGAGCCCGTGAGTGCCCCGGGCCGGGTGCTGCTGCGCGCTCGGGCGAGTGATGGCCGGAGCAGTCGAGAGGTCGAGCTGAACTGACGGGGGCGGCACCCTGCTGCTTCTCCGCTTCGCGGGGTGAGGGTGCCGCGTCCTCGACAGGTGACACCGCCCACCGGGAGCGCCGGGTGGGCCGGGCAGCGCCGGGCCCGACGCCCCTGCGCGGATGAGGCTGGGAGAGGCCATGGCGACTGCCAAGCTCGGTGTGGATGAACCTCGCGTCCGGGACGCGAGCCGGGGGAATCGTGACGCGGTCGGCGCGCTCCTGACGGAGCTGTTGCCCCGGGTCCGGACGCGGGTGCGGTACCTGGTCCGCCGCGACACGGAGGTGGACGACGTGACGCAGGAGGCGCTCGTCGCCATCCTGCGCGGCCTGCGCGGCTACCGGGGCGACGGTGCCTTCGCGTCCTGGGCGGACCAGGTGGTGCGACGGGTGAGCTTCGCGGCCTCACGCAGGGCCCGCGTCGAGCGACGTCAGCGCGATGAGGCGTGTGCCCGGGACTCCGAGTCCAGCGACGAGCTGGCGAGGGAGGACTGCCTGCTGCGCCGACAGGTGGAGGGGCTCCTCGCGCAGCTCCCCGACGAGCAGCGCCGCGCCTTCGTGCTTCACCACCTTCAGGGAATGAGCGTGCCCGAGCTGGCGGATGCGCTGGCGATTCCCTTCGAGACGGTGAGGAGTCGACTCCGGTTGGGGCGGGCCCACCTGCGCGTGCTCGTCGCCCGGCGTGGCGCTTCGCTTCAAGCCTGAGCCACCCCGGCACCTGTCGGATTCAGGACCGACGCCGCCCGCGAAGCGCGAAGAGCGGTGACCCGAACCCGCGGTGCTCGCGCTCTCAAGTCCGGGGCGGACCGCCCCGATGTCCGGCGCGCTGTCCTGGCGCGCCGTCGTGCACAATCAAGCAAGGAGAACGGAATGAGATTCCTTCACGGGATGCTCCTGGTCGCCACATCCATGGCCTGCCTGTCCTCGGAGCCACCCGCCGAGCCACCCGAGGGGGCCGCCAAAGCAGAGCTGGCGGTGGACTGCGCCGGGTATCCCGCCTGGAACGCGAGCACCATCTACAAGGCCGGCGACCGCGTCGTGTACCAGAACAGCCTTTATGAGGCGCTGGTCAGCATCTGGACGGCGGACCCTGTCTTCGGCACGGCCAGCGGTTGGTACAAACTGGTGGGTGCGTGCGGTACGGGCGAGGTGGACACGCAGCCTCCGTCCAGCCCCGCGGGACTGCGCTCCACGGCCGTCACCGCTTCCACGGTGTCGCTGGCCTGGGATGCCTCCACGGACAACGTGGGGGTCACCGGCTACGACGTGTTCGTCGCGGGAGGGGCGACTGTCGCCGCGACGGAGACCTCGGTGGTGGTGGGGGGCTTGAGCGCCAGCACCGCGTACACCTTCACCGTGAAGGCGAAAGACGCCGCCGGGAATCTCTCCGGGGTGAGCGCGGCCCTCCCGGTGACGACCTCCAACGGAGGGGGTGAGCCCGGAGGCTGCCGACCGGACGGCTTGTATCCGACGCCCGGTGTGAGCGTGCCGTATTGCCAGGTCTACGACTCGGCGGGCCGCGAGAAGATGGGCGCGGACCATCCGCGCCGACTCATCGGCTACTTCACGGGCTGGCGACACGGAAAGAATGGCCAGCCCGCGTACCTGGTCTCCCAGATTCCGTGGGGCAACCTCACGCACATCAACTACGCCTTCGCGCACGTCGATGCGCAGAACCGCGTGTCCGTGGGCGCGAACACCGCCAACAATCCCTCCACGGGGATGCAGTGGCCCGGTGTGCCCGGCGCGGAGATGGACCCCGCGTACTCCTACAAGGGCCACTTCAACCTGCTCAACAAGTACAAGAAGCAGTACCCGAACGTGAAGACGCTGGTGTCCATCGGCGGCTGGGCGGAGTCGGGTGGTTACCTGGATGACAACGGCAACCGGGTGGCCAGCGGTGGCTTCTACACGCTGACGACGACGGCCAACAACACGGTGAACACCGCGGCCATCAACACCTTCGCGGACTCGGTGGTCGCCTTCCTGCGCACCTATGGCTTCGACGGCGCGGACATCGACTTCGAGTACGCCACGTCGATGCCCAACGCGGGCAACCCGGATGACTTCGCCATCGCCACGCCTCGGCGCGCCGGGCTGGTGCGTGGCTATGTCGCGCTGATGAAGACGCTGCGCGAGAAGCTGGACGCGGCCAGCGCGGCGGACGGGAAGTACTACCTGCTGACGGCGGCCACCACGGCTTCGGGCTGGATTCTGCGCGGCACGGACACCTACCAGGTGACGCCGTACCTGGATTTCGCCAACTTGATGACCTACGACCTGCACGGGGCCTGGAACGAGTTCGTCGGACCGAACGCCGCGCTGTACGACGACGGCAAGGACGGAGAGCTGCTGCACTGGAACGTGTACGGCACGTACGGCGGCATCGGCTACCTGAACACCGATTGGGCCTATCACTACTTCCGGGGCGCCCTGCAGGCGGGCCGCATCAACCTGGGCGTGCCCTACTACACGCGCGGCTGGCAGAACGTCACCGGTGGCACCAACGGCCTGTGGGGCAAGGCGCCGCTGCCGGACCAGACGAAGTGCCCGCCGGGCACCGGCTCCAGCGTCGGCTCCACGGTGCCTTGCGGCAACGGCGCGTTGGGCATCGACAACCTCTGGCACGACAAGAACTCCCTGGGCGCGGAGGTCGCCTCTGGCAGCAACCCGCTGTGGCACGCCAGGAATCTCCAGGAGGGGCGCCAGGGCTCGTACCTGATGGCGTACGGCCTGGACCCGGTGAATGACCCCACGGACCGAATCACGGGAACGTATGCACGCAACTACAGCGCGGCGCTCGCGTCGCCCTGGCTGTGGAACGCGACGAAGAAGGTGTTCCTGTCCACCGAGGACGAGGAGTCGCTCGGAGTGAAGGCCCAGTATGTGGTGGACCGGGGCATCGGCGGACTCATGTTCTGGGAGCTGGCGGGTGACTACGCCTTCGACCCCAGTCGCGCCAACGGGCAGGGCGAGTACTTCATGGGCCACACGCTGACGCGGCTGCTGTACGAGAAGTTCAAGACGGCGACGCCGTACCGCAACGTCCGCGCGAATCAGGGCATGCCCACCGACACGCTGGATGTCACCGTGGAGCTCGTGGACTACGCGCTGGGGGATTCGAACTACCCCATCTCTCCCACGCTGCGGCTCACCAACAACTCCGGTCAGGCCATCCCCGGTGGCGCGCTGCTCCAGTTCGACTACGGCACCTCGACGCCCGCGACGCTGGCCCAGCAGTCCGGCTGGACGCTCAGCCTGGTGCGCAGTGACCACTCGGGCTCCAACCTGGGTGGGCTGAAGGGAGACTTCCACCGGGTGCAGCTCACCGTCCCCACCTGGCAGGGCATCCCCAACGGAAGCACCGCCACCGTGAAGCTCACGTATCAGCTCCCCATCGCCAGTCCCTCCAACTACACGTTGGCCTTTGGCGGGAAGACGTATGGCCTGAAGCAGAACCACGCCCGCTGAACGGAGCGCGCGTCCGGTCCGGGTCTCTCCGCTGGACGCTGGCCAGCGTGGGGGCGAGGCCCAGGGGAGGAGTAAGGCCCCTGGGATTCCTCGTGGACGCGCGTCGCAAGTGGAGTGCACGCTGTCAGGGCGCGCGGGCCTGCTCGGGCTGGGCCTGTCGTGCCTCCAGCTTGCGGTAGTGCTCGGCGAGGACGTCGAAGGCCTGTTTGCGCTGTCCCGTCTCCGAGAGCAGTCCCTTGCGATTCCACCCCTGCTGGTAGACGGGATGCTGGCGCCGGGGCGAGCGGAAATCCTTCAGCACCCAGGGCGACAGGCCGCGCAGCGAGGGCACCTTCTCGCTCATCGCGAGCGTCTGCCGGTGGTACTCGGCCTGGAACTCCTCGGAGAACTTCCGCTTCAGCCCAGGCTCGTGGAATCCCGCCTGGGCGTCGGCGCCGAACTCGGAGAAGACGAGCGGCTTGCCCGTGTCGTTGCGCCAGCCGATGCCTGGCAGGTCCGCCAGCGCGTCGTCGGAATACCAGCCGTTGTAGGTGTTCACCGCCGCCACGTCGAGGTGGCTCACCAGCGGGTCCTTCACCACCATCACCGACTGGCCCTTCTCCTGGACACGGTCGATGAGCAGCGCCGCCGTCACCAGCCTCGTGTCGTCGAGCGCTCGCGCATCTGCCGCCAGTCGCGCGAGGAAGGCATTGCGCGCATCGCTCACGGGCGTCTCGTTGGCCACGCTCCAGAACGCGATGGAGGCGCGGTTGCGGTCCCTCAGGATGTTCTCCGCGAGCATCCGCCGCGCGGTCTCCAGCGTCTCGCCCCGGGCGAAGTTGACGCGCCAGTAGACGGGAATCTCGCTCCAGACGAGCAGCCCCAGTTCGTCCGCCATGCGCGTCATGACCTCCGAGTGGGGGTAGTGGGCCAGCCGCACGAAGTTGCCGTGGAGGCCGTGCTTCACCTCTCCGAGCAGCGCGCGCGCCGCCCCGGGAGTCATGGCGCGGGTGGGGTTCTTGCCCAGCTCCTCTTCATGCAGGCTGATGCCGCGCAGGAAGACAGGCTTGCCGTTGAGCAGGATGTCGTGGCCCTTCACTTCCAGCGTCCGGAAGCCGATGCGGTCCACCAACCGGTCCTCGCCGGCCTCCACCGTCACCTCGTAGAGCGCAGGCTGTTCTGGGCTCCAGCGCTTCAGGGCGGAGGGCTCCGCCGCATCGCCCGTCCAGCTCCCATCCGCGCCGGTGCGTCCCTTCAACGTCAGGGACAGCGCGGGGATGCGCACCCGCACCTCGGTGTCCCCGGGCCGCGTGCCCTGGAGCCGCACCGTCGCGCGGAGGCGGCCGTCGTCGCCCAGGCGCACCCACGCATCGTCGATGTACGTGGCCGGCGTCAGCACCAGGCGCACGGGCCGGGTGAGGCCGCCATAGGTCTCCCAGTCGGTGACGGTGGGCGGCACGGTATCGGCGGAGCGCACGGAGTCGACGCCGACCGTCACCTGGTTCTCCCCCGTGCGCAGCAAGGAGGTCACCTCGAACGCGAAGGGCGTGAAGCCGCCCTCGTGAATCCCCACGGGCTTGCCATTCAAATACACACGCGCCACGTAGTCCGCGGCGCCGAAGCGCAGGAACGCTCGCTGGCCCGGGGTCTTGGTCGCGGTGAAGGTCCGCTGGTACCAGACGAGGCCGTCGTAGTAGCGCATCGTCTCGTCGTGGGAGATCCACGAGGCGGGCAGGTGGACGACGGGCGAGCGGCGCATGTCGTATTCGTAGAGCGCCTGGGGATTCGCGCGCGTGACGGCATCGACATCGACGTCGTCATGGCGACGGTGGCCGGGACCGGCCTCCGCGCCATGGAAGCCCGCGAGGCCGTCTCGGTACGGGTCCACGGACCAGTGCCATGCACCCGACAAGTCCTGTCCGGCGCGCGCCTCCACGTTGACCAGCACGGGCCCCACGCGCGTGGGTGTTGTCTGGGAAGGAGTTGCCGCAAGGGATTGCGTCGCCAGTCCGACAATCACGGTCAGCCCTCCGCACAGCTGCTTGAGCCACTGTCCCCGCATGGTCATGCTCCGTGAGTGCGAATGTGTCCGCCGTGCCTCGGCACGCGCCGCCAGGGGCGCAGGCTAGACAGGGAGGACAACCCCTGTCGAACGCAGGGGCTCCAGCGCTTGCTTCGACAGTCTTTCCCGCAACGTCTCACGGGCTGGAGGTGACGCATGTCCAGGCCGCATGAGGAGGCGGAGCACCCGCTGTCCGGTGCGACGGCGCGCTCGGTCCTCACCGTGTTCTTGAGTGTCCTGATGGCGTTCTTCCCCAAGTGCGCCATGTGCTGGGCCGCGTACCTTAGCCTGTTCGGAAGCGTCGGGCTGGCGAGCGCGCCCGCCGTGGAGTGGCTCTTCCCCGTGCTGCTGGGGCTCTCGGGCGTCCACCTGGGGCTCCTGCTGCGGCGGGCGCCGCGCAAGGGCTATGTCCCCTTCATGCTCAGCCTCGTGGGCCTCGCCGTCATCCTGGGTGCGCGGCAACAACTCCCGGTGCGACCCTGGCTGTCGTTCCTCGGCATCGCGCTGATGGCCGGCGGCTCGCTGCTGAACGGCTTCTCCGTCCGTCCCTCGAAGGACGCCACCTGAGTCGGACCTGCCCTCGCGGCCCCGCGCGTTGACGCACGAGGACTTCTGGTGGGGCGCGCGCCGTGAAAACGGACAACCCTTCGTGGAGCCCTATACTGGGGGCCACTCAGGGAGACATCTCAGCATGGGTACGCGCATCCTCGGCATGGTGCTGGCCGGAGGCCAGGGAACTCGGTTGTCGCCGCTCACGCTGAGGCGCTCGAAGCCAGCGGTGCCCTTCGGTTCGAAGTACCGCATCATCGATTTCGCGCTCAACAACTTCATCAACTCCGGCATCTACTCCATCTACGTCCTGACGCAGTTCAAGGCGCAGTCGCTGACGGAGCACATCCAGCGCGGCTGGCGCTTCGGCTCGGTGCTGCTGTCGGACTACTTCATCACCCTCGTGCCCGCGCAGATGTACCTGTACGAGGAGCTGGGGCCCGTCTGGTACCGGGGCACCGCGGACGCCATCTACCAGAACATGCATCTGGTGGAGAACCACCGCCCCGAGCACATGGCCATCTTCTCCGGGGACCACATCTACAAGATGAACGTGGCGCACATGCTGGAGCAGCACGAGTCCCAGCGCGCGGACATCACCATCGCCGCGTACCCCACGCCCCTGGCGGACGCGCACCGCTTCGGCGTCATGCAGGTGGACGAGCGGGGCCGGGTGACGGAGTTCCAGGAGAAGCCCAAGGACCCCAAGGCCATCCCCGGCCGGCCGGACACCGCGCTGGCCAGCATGGGCAACTACATCTTCCGCAGCAAGGTGCTCGCGGAGCTGCTGGAAGTGGACGCGAAGACGGAGGGCTCACAGCACGACTTCGGCAAGGACGTGCTGCCGCGCGCGCTGCGTGACGGCTATCACATCCAGGCCTACGACTTCGCCAAGAACCCCATCCCCGGCCAGACGGCGCCCAACACCTACTGGCGCGACGTGGGAACGCTGGACGCGTACCACGAGGCGTCCATGGACCTGGTGTCGGTGAACCCGGAGTTCGACATCTTCAACGCCGAGTGGCCGCTGCGCTCCGCCAGCGAGTACAGCCCGCCCGCCAAGTTCGTCCACGAGGCCGGGGACAGGGTGGGGCGCGCGCTCAACTCCATGGTGGCCGGTGGCTGCATCATCTCCGGCGGCGTGGTGCGCGAGAGCATCCTCTTCCGCCGCGCGCGGGTGAACAGCTACGCGAGCGTGCAGCGCTCGGTCATCTTCGACGAGGTGGACATCGGCCGGCACGCGCAGGTGAAGAACGCCATCATCGACAAGGGCGTGCGCGTGCCTCCCAACGCGAAGGTGGGCTACGACCTGGAGGCCGACAGGGCGCGCGGCTTCACCGTCACCGAGAGCGGCATCGTCGTGGTGCCCAAGGGCTACCGCTTCGAGTGAGCCGCGTGCCTCACAGCCCGCGCTTGCCGTCCGCCCAGTAGGCCTTGCTGCGCACCGAGCGGCGCGAGACGCCGTGCCGCTCCAGCAGCTCCTGGCGCAGCGTGACGATGGAGCCCGCGTGCCCGGCCAGGTAACACGTCGCGCCCGGAAGCACGTTGCGCCCAAGCCACGCTCGCAGCGCCTCGCCTCGCGGCTGTCCGTGCTCGCGCGTGACGGCCGTCAGGGGCACGCCCACCCGCTCCAGCCAGTCCTCCGCTCCCGGCTCCACCTCGATGGCGCCCAGCAGCCGCAGCGGTGAGGGCAGGGCGCGAATCATCGCCTGGAACAACCCCAGACACGTCTCGTCGCCCAGGAACACGTGCGCGGGGGCCTCCTCGTCCACGCCGAGCCGGCCTCCAGGCCCGAGGATGTCCGCCGTGTCTCCCGGCTGGAGCGCTGAGGCCCACGCGCTGCCGGGCCCCTGCCCATGCAGGAAGAAGACGACCTCCATCGCCCCCGTCACCGGGTCCATCATCGACGGCGTGTAGTGGCGGAACGCCGTCTCGCTGACGCGGAACTCCACCTCCTGCCCGGGCTCGTGGACGACGCCGCGCAGGGACTCTCCCTCGAAGCGCACCCGACGCAACCGGGGCGCCAGCGTCTCCACCCGGGTGATGTGCGAGGGCTTCGCGAACCAGGGCATCAACGTGTTCGCGAGGACCGCGGGCATCTCCGGCATGGCTCTCTCCGTCGGGGTTTCGGTGTTCAATCTTTAATATTGAAAATGAGAATCGTTATCAAGTAGACTGTCGTCCTGTCGAGTGGGCAGTGCTTCGCGGAAGCGTGGAAGTGGTGCCTGAGCGTCGGAGAGCGCGGCGGGGCCCTCGACAAGAAAACCTGGAGTCGCGTGCTCTGGGAGTCACGTCACGCAGTCCGCACAGGGAGAGGAATCAGGGAATGATGAGCGATAACGAGCAGGCGCTGCCGAGGCGCGCCGGACAGCAGGGGTTGTGGGTCCTCGTGGCCGTGGGGATGTCGCTGGCGTTGCTTGCGGGCTGCGGCGAGGACGACCCGAAGGTGGAGCCCGAGCCGGAGGTCTGTGAAGCGAGCCAGGTGACCTGCACCGAGCAGACCATCGACCGGCTGACGCTACTGACGGCGGTCTCCACGGGTGAAGTTCGCGAGGAGGGGACGACGGCTGGTGAGTTCCACACCTTCGTGGACTCGCGCGCGGGTGGCCTGACGCCGACGATGTCCTATACGTACCTGCGCTTCACGCCGACGGGGCTGACGCAGGTGCAGGTGAGTGACCAGGCGGCGCTCGCGTCGACGGAGTGGGACCTGGCGGTGCGTCGCTACACGATGCGCGTCAACAGCGGCACGTCCGGGCCGTCCTGCGTCTCGGTGGCGAACACGCCCGAGGGCACGACGTTCGCCTCGGTGACGTCGAAGAGCGCTGCCGGGGAGTTCAAGACGGAGGCGTGGTTTGATTCCACCTGCACGCTCATCCCCGACGACTCCGGTCTGGGCGGGCCCGCGACGCTCCTGGGTGGCTTCTGGACGTACCAGAGCTGCGTGGAGATGACGGGTCGCATCTTCATCGTCCGGCTGGCGGACGGCCGTCACGTGAAGCTGGAGGTGACGGGGTACTACGAGCCCGCGGCGCAGCAGGTCTGCAACGAGACGCACTCGGTGCCGCAGCCGAGCGGCTCTGGCTCCATCCGCATCAAGTGGGCGTTCCTGCCATGAGGCTCGGGGCGTGGCTCCTGCTTCTTCCCCTGGGTTGTGGCCCCGTGCAGGCATCGCGGGAGCCGCATGAGCTTCCGGAGACGTTCGCCGGGTCGCGAGCGGGGCAGCAGGCTGGAGCGCGCCCCACCTCACCCCAGGCGGTACCGCCGAGCTTCGGCGTGGACGAGCAGGTGGAGTCGGCGGTGTCCCCGGGGGGGCGCTTCCGGGTCCACTTCTCGCGCGTCGGGCTCAACGCGGTGCCGCCGGGGGACGCGGATGGCAATGGCGTGCCCGACGCGGTGGACGTCGTCGGGCGGGCCTATGAGCGCGTCGCGGATTTCTATGTCGGGCTGGGGTTCCTCCTGCCGCGCGACGATGCGTCGGTGGGGGCGGACAACGGCGGTGATGGGCTGTTCGACGTGTACCTCGTGGACTTCGCGGGCCGGGCGGATGGCGCGTTCCGGCTGGATGGCTGCGAGAGCGTGGACCAGAAGTGCGCGGGGCACATGCTCCAGGAGAACGACTTCGCGGGGTACGACTACCCCTCCTTCGAGGAGGCGGTGAGCATCCTGGCCAGCCACGAGTTCTTCCACGCGGTGCAGGCGGCCTATCGGCCGGGGCTGGGCAGCGTGGCGTCGGAGGGCACGGCGGTGTGGGCCAGCGAGCGCTTCGACGCGACGCTCGATGACCTGGAGCAGTTCACGTCGTCGTATCTGTCCCGGACGGACCGCAGCCTCGTGTTGGACCCGACGGGGCCGGCCGCGTCGTTCAGCTATGGCGCGGGGGTGTTCTTCCAGTACCTGGGTGAGCGCTTCGGTGACAGGGTCATCCTGGCGATGTGGCAGGAGAGCCTCGTCGCGCCGACGGCGCCCTGGGCCATCTTGTTGGACACGGTGCTGCGTCGCGAGTGGGGCGCGGACTTCGACACGGCCTTCGCCGAGTTCTCGCAGTGGAACCTCGCCACGGGTGCGCGGGCGCGCGTCGAGCAGGGCTATGCGCGAGGGGGCGGGTATGACGGGCTCGCGCCGTCGGCCAGGACGCTGCCCACCGAGGAGGCGGATGTCCGGGTGACGACCGCGTCGACGCGCTACTTCACGGTGCCAGGTGGCTCCGCGGAGGTGCTGGCCACGTATGTGCTCAAGGCCGGCGAGGACCCCGCGAAGCTGCATCTGTTGGTGGCGGCAGTGACGGATACAGCGGTGCTCCGCGTGTCACGCGCGGAGGGGACTGGCGCGCTGTCCGCGAAGGTGGACGCGTCGGATGCGAGCGAGGTCATCATCGCGGTGGTGGATGGTCGCCACGAGGGCGTGGGCCGCTACGGGACGCTCTGCCTCACGGCGGACCCCGCGGGTGCGCCGTGTGTCGACGTGACGCCCGAGCCCGAGGACCCCGAGGACGAAGGGGGCTGTAGCGCGGCGCCGAGCGGCCTGGGATGGGCTGCACTGGTGCTGGCGTTGCTTGCGCTCAGTGCACGGCCGGAGCGGGCGCGGGTGCCGGAGCGGGCGCGGGTGCCGGAGCGGGCGCGTCCGACGGGCACTGGCGCTGGTACTCCGCCAGCGCGCTCTTGAAGCGCGCCTGTTCCTCCTGGGGCCACTCGGCGGGGAGCTTCGCGATGGCGCGGTGCTGGTCCATCACGGCCCGCTTGCACTGTCCCCGGTGGAACGCCACGAGGGCCGCCGTCTCCAGCACGTAGGGGTTCTGGGAGCCGGTCTTCCGGGCCGTACGCACCAGCGGCTCTGCCTCCGCGTAACGGCCAGCCTTGGCATGCAGCCACGCCAGCTCCGTCGCGGCCCACCAGTACGTGGGCGACGTGAGGTTCAGGTAGCGCAGCGCGTTTGCATACCAAGGGTCCTCGGGCAAATCCCGCGCGAGCACCCGCGCCAGGTGCGCCCAGGCGGAGGGGCTGGTCGGAAATCTCTGCGCCCGGGTCCGAGCCCATTCCAGCTCCTGCTGGGAAGTGAGGTCCGCGCGGCTGAACGTCGCGTTGAGCTGGAAGGTATACGGAATCTCGATGGGGTGTCCCGCCAGCATCACCGGCTGGTACTTCGACCCACGTATCGTGGTGAGCAGGGCCTCCGTGAGCCCGTAGGGCGCGACCTCCAGCACCCGGATGTCCCTGACGATGCCGTCCGTCCCGAGGCGACCGGAGACGACCGCCACGGCCATGGCTCCCCTGAGCATGGCCTCCCGGGGCATCTCGGGCGACTTGCCTTCGAGCTTCATCGGGCGCTGGTACTGCTCGCGCTGGTACGTGCACGCCTCTTCCAGCTCCGCGTCACAGGCCGCGCTGAGGTCCTGGGCGGCCTGCTTCACCTGCTCCTCGGTCGCCGTGCCCGAGAGCACCTGGACCGCTTCGGCGAAGATGGCCCGAGCCTGCGCCGGCTCCACGACGACGGTCGGCGCGGGGTCATAGAGCGGGCCGGCCCCGCCCCTGAAAGCCTCTTCCGGCTCGACCATCGGGTCCAGGTAGTGCGCCATGGCGCGCGACAGGTGCCCATGGCTCGCGGGCAGCGAGGGAATGCGGGCGGAGTGGCCACACGCGGTGGCTCCGAGCAGCAGCGAACAGAGAACGACATGCAGTGGACGCATCCTCGCCCACGCTAGCCCTTGCCCAAGGCATGTCCAAGGTTGCGGGCGGGGAGGTGCTGTCCGGGGTGTGACAGGGAGTCCAGCCTCCCCTTCCCCGGGGAGGAATTCGCCGTCGACCGCGCGACATTACGAGGCGCGCGAGGCGTCAGGACTCGTTCAAGTGGGTGCGAGGCATATCGCGTCTGTCCCGAGTTCCAGCTAAGCGTGTCCTCCTGACCGCCGCACGGACCCGAGACCTTCATGTACAGCGCATCCGGCCAGGACAGCAGCGCGCCCTTCATCCGCTCGGTGGGGCGCGCACTCCCGCCTCATTACGCCTCGCAGGAGCAGCTCATCGCGGCCTTCCGGGAGCTGTGGGCCAAACGGCACTTCAACCTGGAGCGGCTGGAGGACCTGCACCGCGCCGTGCAGGTGGGAGGCCGCTACCTGGCGTTGCCCATCGACGCGTATCCGGCGCTCGTGACGTTCCAGCAGCGCAATGACGCCTGGATTCGCGAGGCCACGGCGCTCAGCGAAGTCGTGGTGCGACAGGCGCTGGACGACGCGGGGTTGACGCCGGCCGACGTGGACCACGTCTTCTTCGTCACGGTGACGGGCATCGCCACGCCCAGCATCGAGGCCCGGCTGGCCAACCGGCTGCGCTTCCGCGAGGACTTCAAGCGCACGCCCATCTTCGGGCTCGGCTGTGTCGCGGGCGCGGCGGGCATGGCGCGGGCGGCGGACTACCTGCGCGCCTTCCCCACGCACACCGCGCTCGTCGTCTCCGCGGAGCTGTGCTCGCTGACGCTGCAGCGCGAGGACCTGTCCATCCCCAACATCATCGCCTCCGGCCTCTTCGGTGACGGCGCGGCGTGCGCGGTGCTGAGGGGCGCCCAGGCACCGGGCGCGAAGGGACCCCGGGTGGTGGCGTCGCGCTCGGTGTTCTATCCGGACTCCGAGCGCATCATGGGCTGGGACGTCGTCGACTCCGGCTTCAAGGTGGTCCTGTCCGCGAAGGTGCCCCAACTGGTGAAGGACCACATCCAGGGCAACGTGGACGGCTTCCTCGCGTCCCAGGGTTTGAAGCGCGGTGACATCCGTCACTGGGTGGCGCACACCGGCGGGCCCAAGGTGCTGGAGTCCTTCGAGGAGGCGCTGGAGCTGGACAAGGACGCGCTGGCGCGCTCGTGGGCGTCTTTGCGCGAAGTGGGGAATCTGTCCTCGGCGTCGGTGTTGTTCGTGCTGGGGGAGACGCTGGAGAAGGTGACGGCGAAGCCCGGAGAGTACGGACTGATGATGGCCATGGGCCCGGGCTTCTGCGCGGAGATGGTGCTCTTGCGATGGTGACCGCCACACAGGCCGTCTTCCTGGGGTACATGGGCCTGCTCGGGGTGGAGCGGCTGGTGGAGCTGGTGCTCTCCAAGCGCAACGCCGCGTGGGCCTTCGCGCGGGGTGGGGTGGAGACGGGACAGCGCCACTACCGCTTCATGGTGGTGTTCCACTCGCTCTTCCTCGCGGCGTGCGTGGCGGAGGTGTTCCTTCTGCACCGGCCCTTCCTGGGGGGCTGGAGCGGGGCGGCGCTGGGCGGCGCGGTGGTGGCGCAGGGGCTGCGCTACTGGGCCATCTCCACGCTGGGCCCGCGCTGGAACTCTCGCATCATCGTCGTGTCGGACCTGCCGCCGGTGGTGGGCGGGCCGTATCGCTTCCTGCGTCACCCCAACTACGTCGCGGTGGTGCTGGAGCTGGCGTGTGTGCCGCTCATCCACGGCGCGTGGTGGACGGCCGTGTTCTTTTCGGTGGGAAACCTGGTGCTGCTCTCCGTGCGCATCCGCGCGGAGGAAGCGGCGCTGGGGGACGCGTACGCGCGCGCCTTCTCCCACCGCCCCCGTTTCCTTCCCGAGGTGCCCCGTGGCTGAGCTCGAACTGGAAGTCCTGGCGGAGATTCGTCGCATCGCCGCCGATGAGCTGGAGTGGAAGGGCGTGGTGGAGCCCCAGCACGACCTCGTCCGGGACCTGCAACTCGACAGCCTGGGGCTGACGGTACTGGCGGTGGGATTGGAGAACCGCTTCCGCATCCGCTTGTCGGAGGAGGACGCGCAGGGGGTGCGCACGGTGGCGGACCTGGCGAAGCTGGTGGAGCGCCGCGTCGCCACGACGGCGCGCACGCCGACGGAGGTCCGCTCGTGAGAGGTCCGACGTTGCCGAAGGTGCGGTTCCCCACGGTGAACGCGATGCTCTCGGCGGCCAGCCGGACGCCCTTCCAGTTGACGTTCGTCGACGCGGCCGAGCGCGAGGAGTCGCTGTCCTGGGCGGAGGTGTACCGCCGCGCGCGGCGCACGGCGGCGGGCCTGGCGCGGCTGGGGGTGCGCGAGGGGGAGCGGGTGGCGTTGCTCCTGCCCACCTCGCCGGGCTTCATGGATGCCTTCTTCGGCACGCTGCTCGCGGGCGCGGTGCCGGTGCCGCTGTATCCGCCCGTCCGGCTGGGGCGTCTGGATGAGTACCACCGGGCCACGGCGCGGATGCTCCAGGTGACGGAGGCGAGCCTCGTCCTCACGGACTCTCGCGTGCGGCTGCTCCTGGGGCCGAGCGTGGAGAAGTCCCGCCCGCGCCTGGGCTGTCACACGGTGGACGACGTGTCGCGAGGGGACGAGGTGCGCGAGGTGGCGGTGGCGTCGGAGGCGCTGGGCCTCATCCAGTTCTCCTCCGGCTCCACGGTGGACCCGAAGCCGGTGGCGCTGACGCACGGGGCGCTGCTGTCGCAGGTGATGGCGCTGGAGGTGGCGATGCCCCTGTCGTCACCCGAGACGCCGCGCGTGGGCGTCAGCTGGCTGCCGCTGTACCACGACATGGGACTCATCGGCTGTCTGCTGTCCGCGCTGCACTATCCCGGGCACCTGGTGCTGATTCCTCCGGAGGTCTTCCTGGCGAGGCCCGCGCTGTGGCTGCGCGCGCTGTCGCGGCACCGGGGCTTCATCTCGCCCGCGCCGAACTTCGCCTATGGCCTGTGCTTGAAGCGGGTGAAGGACGCGGAGATGGAGGGCGTGGACCTGTCGTCATGGAAGCACGCGCTCAACGGCGCGGAGCCGGTGTCGGCGGAGACGCTGCAGCGGTTCGTCGAGCGCTTCGAGCGCTGGGGCTTCTCCGCGCGGGCGCTGCGTCCGGTGTATGGGCTGTCCGAGGCGTCGCTCGCGGTGACCTTCCCTCCGGAGGGCCGGGGGCCTCGCTCGCTGGGCGTGGACCCGACGGTGCTGGCGAGCGAGGGGCGGGCGGAGGCGGGCGCGCGGCTGCTGGTGAGCGTGGGCGCGCCGGTGGCGGGCTTCGAGGTGGAGGTGCGCGACGAGCAGGGCGCGGTGCAGCCGGACCGGCGCGTGGGCCGGGTCTTCACGCGAGGCCCGTCGCTGATGACGAGCTACTTCGGTGACGCGCTCGCCACGCGGCGCGCGCTGACGCTGGATGGCTGGCTGGACACCGGGGACCTGGGCTTCATCGCGGACGGCGAGCTGTACCTGACGGGCCGCGCGAAGGACGTGGTCATCATCCGGGGCGCCAACCACGCGCCGCAGGCGTTCGAGGAGCCGCTCCAGTCCGTGGAGGGCGTGCGCACGGGGTGCGCGGTGGCCCTGGGCTTCACGCCCGAGGGAGGCCAGGACGAGGCGCTGCTCATCCTCGCGGAACGCGGTGGCGACGCGGCGGAAGCAGACGTGGAGGAGCGCATCCGCGCGGCGGTGGTGGAGGCGACGGGGGTGCGGCCGCACACGGTGAAGCTCTTGGAGGCGGGGACGCTGCCCCGGACGTCGAGCGGGAAGCTGCGCCGGGGCGAGGCGCTGCGCCGCTATCTGTCCGGAGAGCTGTCACCGCCGAAGAAGGTGGGCATGGTGGGCATGGCGGTGGAGATGGCGCGCAGCGCGCTGGCCATGGCGCGGGCGGAGCACGAGACGTGAGACGGTATGACGTGGCCGTGGTGGGAGGAGGGCCGGCGGGACTGGCGGTGGCCATCCACACCACGGTGCGCGGGCTGAACACCGTCGTCCTGGAGCGCGCGACGCTGCCCGCGGACAAGGCGTGCGGCGAGGGGCTGATGCCCTCGGGGCTCGCGGCGCTGGAGCGCCTGGGGGCGCTGGCGCACCTGGACCGCGCGGAGTGCTCGCCCTTCGTGGGCATCCGCTACGTGCAGGAGGATGGCAGCATGGCGGAGGGGCTCCTGCC
>NZ_VIFM01000917.1 GCF_006636215.1 Myxococcus llanfairpwllgwyngyllgogerychwyrndrobwllllantysiliogogogochensis
GGTAAAGGTAAAGGTAACGTGGAGTACTGGGTTGCCTTGATTCAGCCGGGTAAAGTCCTGTATGAAATGGACGGTGTACCGGAAGAGCTGGCCCGTGAAGCATTCGGCCTGGCAGCAGCGAAACTGCCGATCAAAACCACCTTTGTAACTAAGACGGTGATGTAATGAAAGCAAAAGAGCTGCGTGAAAAAAGCGTTGAAGAGCTGAACGCTGAGCTGCTGAACCTGCTGCGTGAGCAGTTCAACCTGCGCATGCAGGCTGCAAGTGGCCAGCTGCAACAGACTCATCTGCTGAAGCAAGTGCGTCGTGATGTTGCACGCGTTAAGACTTTACTGACTCAGAAGGCGGGTGCGTAATGACCGATAAAATCCGTACTCTGCAAGGTCGCGTAGTTAGCGACAAAATGG
>NZ_VIFM01000918.1 GCF_006636215.1 Myxococcus llanfairpwllgwyngyllgogerychwyrndrobwllllantysiliogogogochensis
CGTGCGCAGCCCGATCCGCGTGGGCGAGGCGTCGGGCCTGATCGGCGCGGGCGTGCTCACGGGTCTGTGCGGCATCGGGCTGGCCTACCTGCTGCCGCGCCTGCCCGGACTGGCGGGCCGCATCGACACGCGCGACCACGCCGCCAGTGCGCAGGTCGCCTTCCGCTTCAACTCCTTCATCGGCCTGGCGCTGGCCGAGCGGCTGGCGGGGGCGCAGGGGCTGCAGATGATCGCGGTGCTGATCGGCGTGTGCGTGCCGCTCTTCAACATCGCCGCGGTGTGGCCGATGGCGCGCGCGGGGCAGCACGGGTTCCTGAAGGAGCTGGCGCGCAATCCGCTGATCGTGGCGACGGCCACGGGCCTCGCGGCCAACCTGCTGGGGTTCCGCATTCCCGGGTGGATGGAGC
>NZ_VIFM01000919.1 GCF_006636215.1 Myxococcus llanfairpwllgwyngyllgogerychwyrndrobwllllantysiliogogogochensis
GGGGCGATTGGCTAAGCCAAGAACCGCGTCGGTGTCGGGATATGCCCCGCGCAGAAAAAACAAAGCCCGCAAATGTGGACTGCACCCCAAAAGTTGGACACCCAACTGAGTAAGGTGCAATTTTATGGCTAAACCAAAGTATTCCCCTGAAACAAAACTGGCTGTGGTTAATCATTATTTGTCCGGTAAAGACGGAGAACAGAGTACAGCCGACCTTTTTGGTATTGAAAGAACATCTGTCCGTCGCTGGGTCAGGGCATGGCAGTTCCACGGTGCAGAAGGCCTGACTGCAAAAAATAATCATTATTCCGATGAATTTAAACTCGTGGTCGTCCGGGCGGTTATCAGTGACCGCCTGACGATGCGTGAAGCGGCTGCCCGGTTTAATCTCTCCGCAGAAATACTTG
>NZ_VIFM01000920.1 GCF_006636215.1 Myxococcus llanfairpwllgwyngyllgogerychwyrndrobwllllantysiliogogogochensis
TTGTAGTACAGCCCGATACTCAGGTTGACTTTGTCGCTTCGCGGGTCTTCTTTGAAGCGTTCCATCAGAGAAAGAATAGGGTCGCCGGCGTAGGCGTCAACTTTTTGAAACACGCGATGTATCTCCAGGTTTACATGGGGCAGGTTCTTACACAATAAACCGGATATGACGGCAGGTCGAGAGGATGTTGAGGGGAAAGTGACCGCGCAGCGGTATAAACCGCTTTTTTGAGCGCCGCAGGCCTGGTGCGTACCGGATCAGCCTCTGTGCTATCCGGTACGCCAGAGGCTTAGTCGAAGTATTTCATGGCGACGCGGGAGGTCAGTCGCGTAATAAGTTCGTAAGCACTCACTTTCGTTATCTCGGCGATGCGCTCTACCGGGAGCCCCTCTCCCCACAGCACTAC
>NZ_VIFM01000921.1 GCF_006636215.1 Myxococcus llanfairpwllgwyngyllgogerychwyrndrobwllllantysiliogogogochensis
CTTCCGCGATCAGGGCGCGAAAGTCCTGTGCATGATCGATTCGATCACCCGCTTCGCCATGGCCCAGCGCGATATCGGCCTCGCGGCGGGCGAGCCGCCCACCGCCAAGGGCTACACCCCGACGGTCTTCTCCGAGCTGCCGCGCCTGCTGGAGCGCGCGGGACCCGGCGTCGGCCTCGGCACGATCTCGGCGCTGTTCACCGTGCTGGTCGAGGGCGACGACCACAACGAGCCGGTGGCGGATGCGGTCCGCGGCATCCTGGACGGGCACATCGTCATGGAACGGGCCATCGCCGAGCGCGGGCGCTATCCGGCGATCAACGTGCTGCGCTCGGTCTCCCGGACGATGCCGCGCTCCTGCGATCCGGCGTACCTGCCGATCGTGCGCCGGGCCCGCCGGGTGCTC
>NZ_VIFM01000922.1 GCF_006636215.1 Myxococcus llanfairpwllgwyngyllgogerychwyrndrobwllllantysiliogogogochensis
CGAAGTAGTAGTAACGAAGGATGAGACGGTGCAGCGTCTTTTCCGCAACGTCTATGCTTAAAGCTCTCTCTCGAATTAAAGCGGTAAAGTGATGTCTCGATAGGGTTGTCCTATTTTCAAATGCCTGTATTACAGGCGCGATCTGGTCCCATGCTGATTGAATTTTTACTGCCTGAGAACTACCGCTTTCGGCTGGCACGGAGAGCTGTTGTGGAAGTACTATGCGACCCCATTTCGATGTAGGTGAGGTGAGCGCGCTAAGTTGATTCCAAGAATAGAAAATCGGTCGTTTGGCATACCTGGCTTCTTCGGGTGTGCCCACCCACATCGCATATGCCCCATCCTCAAAAATATGAGTTAGGCGAAGATACCGACCTGGTCGTTCGGAGTCATGCAGTGCCAAGCC
>NZ_VIFM01000923.1 GCF_006636215.1 Myxococcus llanfairpwllgwyngyllgogerychwyrndrobwllllantysiliogogogochensis
GATCCGATCTCATGCCGCAGGACAAGGTCAAAGCGATTGCGGAGTTTCAAAGCCGGGGCTACCGGGTTGCCATGGTGGGCGATGGCGTCAACGATGCGCCCGCATTGGCACGAGCCGACGTAGGCATCGCCATGGGGGGCGGGGGTACGCAGGCAGCCCTGGAAGCTGCGGACAGTGCGCTCATGACCGACGACCTGGTCAAGATTGCCGCAGCCCGTGCCATTGCGCGCAAGGCGTACCGCACAGTGCAGGAGAACCTGCTCGTGGGGGTGGGCGTGGTGCATGTGCTGGGTATTTCGGCAGCCCTGTTGGGCTGGATCGGCCCGATACAGGCAGCAATCATCCATCTCGGGCCTGACATCCTGGTGTTCCTCAACTCGGTCAAGCTGCTCAAGGTGAGGATCAG
>NZ_VIFM01000924.1 GCF_006636215.1 Myxococcus llanfairpwllgwyngyllgogerychwyrndrobwllllantysiliogogogochensis
CACCTCTACACCACGAGCGACGAAGAGCGGGCGCAGCTGATTGCCAATGGCTGGAAGGACCAGGGCAACGTCGGCTACGTGCGGAGCCAGCCGGCGAGCGGTGCGGCGCCTCTCTACCGCCTGCGGCCTCCGGGCGCGAGCACGAGCCACTACTACACGGCCAGCGAAGAACTGCGTGCCTCCGCGAGGGACGTGCTCGGCTGGATCGAAGAGGGTGTCATCGGCTACATCGACGTGGCGCCGGCCAAGGACAACGCGGCGCTCTACCAGCTGTATGCCAACGGCACGAACCGGCACTTCCACGGCCTCACCCGCTCGGAGGTGGACTATGCGCTCATGCCCAACCCGGGGTTCACGGCGGGCGTGGACCGCCGCGAGAGCATGGCCTACGACGCGGCGGGCAAC
>NZ_VIFM01000925.1 GCF_006636215.1 Myxococcus llanfairpwllgwyngyllgogerychwyrndrobwllllantysiliogogogochensis
GTGGGTGGACGAGGGCGCGAAATCGCGTACCCCCGGTTCCGCCTACATCGACACCGGCCCGAAGTGCGTCAACGCCCTGGCCTCGAAGATCGTGCTGGCCTGGCTCCCGCCGAACGCCTCGGTGTTCAAGCTCGCGCCTGACCAGGCAGTCGCCGAGAACATCGCCGAGCAGGCTGGCGTGGAGACCTCCGAACTGGAGGCCGCGCTGGTGGACGTGGAGCGGGTCATCGTCAACGACCTGGAGACCAGCGGCGTCCGCCCGGTCCTCAGCGAGGCGGCCAAGCACGCCATCGTCCTCGGCAATTTCCTGCTCTACGACCCCGACGAGGGCAAGCCTAAGCTGTATCCGCTGACCTCCTACGTGACCGACCGCGACGGCCTGGGCAACGTGCTGGAGATCATCA
>NZ_VIFM01000926.1 GCF_006636215.1 Myxococcus llanfairpwllgwyngyllgogerychwyrndrobwllllantysiliogogogochensis
GGCCTGGCCAGCACGCTGATACCCATCTTCATCGCCTTCGCGCAAACGCTGCCGGTTTCGAAGGAAACGGCCTTCGGCATCGTGCTCGTGCAAAGCTTCGTCGTGTCGTTCGGCTTCATCCTGCCGACGAATGCACCGCAGAACATGCTGTGCTACGGCACGGGCGCGTTCGGCACGCTGCAGTTCGCCAAGGTGGGGCTGGTGGTGACGATGGCAGGCCTGGCGCTCATCCTGCTGCTGTCGGCCACGCTCTGGCCGTGGATGGGCGTGCTCTGACGCCCCCAGGGGCCCGCGGACGAGGCGGCGGACCTACCCGCGGCGCGCGGCCTGGTAGAGCCCCTGCACGCGCGGAACGTTCTGCTCCAGCTCGCGGATGCGTTCCGGGCCGCTGGGGTGGGTGGAGA
>NZ_VIFM01000092.1 GCF_006636215.1 Myxococcus llanfairpwllgwyngyllgogerychwyrndrobwllllantysiliogogogochensis
GGCTCGGGCTTACCTGCACGCAGGGGGCTGCCGACCCGCACCGGGAGAGCGCTACGATGCGCGCCGCCCAGGAGGAGTCACCCATGGCGACGAAGAAACGCAAGACCAGTGCTGCGAAGAAGTCATCCCGGCGCGCCTCCACCCCGAAGAAGGCCGCGACTCGCAAGAGCGCGACACGGAAGGCCCCCGCGAAGAAGAGCGCGACTCGAAAGAGTGCCGCGAAGAAGGGCGCGGCTCGCAAGAGCGCGGCGAAGAAGAGCGCGACACGAAAGAGCGCCGCGAAGAAGGGTGCGGCGCGCAAGAGCACGGCGAAGACAGGCGCGACTCGAAAGAGCGCCGCGAAGAAGGGCACGGCTCGCACGAGTGCCCCGAAGACGACGACGTCCGTGCCTTCGAGTGGAGGCAGGACCTCGACGTCCCCATCGCCCCGGCGCGCGGTCTCCCGGAAGGCGCCCGCGTCGCCGTCCGTCGAGGTCACCTCGGTTGCCTGGGACGAGCGCCCCGCCACGGGCTCGCCCTTCGTCGAGGAGGTGGAGACCTCATCCGCCGGCATCCAGCCCCTGGCGCCCGTCCACGCGGCGGTGGACGAGCTGACCAGCTCCGGCAACGAGCTGCTCGACATCTTCCAGCGCTACGACCGCAACCGCACCGGCTCGATTGAGCGCACCGAGTTCGCGCGGCTGCTGGAAGCGCTCGGGCAGAACGTCACGGACGAGGAGCTGGAGATCGCCGTCGACATCGTCGACACGGACCGCACGGGGAAGATCTCCTGGAGCCAGTTCAAGGTGTGGTGGACCAGCCGCTAGCAGGCAACGAAGCACGTCCGCCGCGCAGGGCCCTCTCCGGGGCGGAAGGTGACTGGCGAGTGCGCGGTCACCGGCCGGGTTCAACCTGGAGAGGACCCAGGCCCACGGGGAGCGGCTCCCAACGAGCCCTCTTTTTGGGAATGGTGGGGTCCATCATCTGTTCGAGCGCCCCTAAATAGTGACGGGGAGCCGAGCTGACCTACACTCGCGACGGGAGGGGGAACGGTGACCGACCTGGCGTCCAGAGCACATTCCACCGTCTTCGAGCACGCGCGCGACGCGGTGCTCGTGCTCGACGCCACGCACCTCATCCAGGAGGTCAACCGCGCGGCGGAGCGCATCTTCGGCCCCCGCGCGGAGCTGGTGGGCATGGCGGTGACGCGGCTGTTGTCGGGCTGGCGTCCCCCGGACACGCGAGGCTCGCCGGACACGCCCCATGAGACGGAGCTCGCCGGGCAGCGTCCGGGTGGCACGGGGCCCGCGTACTACCTGCGCGTGCAGACGCTGACCCAGGTGGACGCGCAAGGCGCCCCGCTCGGCTGGGTGCTCCAGCTCCAGGACATGCGCGGAAGCCTGGAGGTGGAAGCGTCCATCCGCCAGCAGAAGGAGTTCTTCGAGGCGGTGGTGCGCAACAGCCCGGTGGCCATCGTCACCATCACCCGCCAGTTCATCGTGCTCTCGTGGAACCCCGCCGCCGAGCGCCTCTTCGGGTACACGCCGCAGGAGGCGCTGGGCAAACACATCTTCGACCTCGTCGCCACGGAGGAGACCGTCCTCCCCGACGCGAAGAAGGCGCAGCGAGATGTCACGCAGCGAGGCCGCGTGCACTCCGTCACCCGGCGGCTGCGCAAGGACCACACCATCGTCGACGTGGAGCTGCTCGCGCTGCCGGTGTCGGTGGGCGGACGGCAACTGGGCTTCATCGCCATCTACCACGACATCACCGACCTCCAGCGCGCGCGCCAGGCGGCCGAGTCCGCCAACCAGGCCAAGAGCCTGTTCCTGGCGACGATGAGCCACGAGATTCGCACGCCGATGAACGCCATCATCGGCATGACGGGGCTGATGCTGGACACGCACCTGACGGTGGAGCAGCGGGAGTTCATCTCCACCATCCGTCAGAGCAGCGAGGCGTTGCTCACGCTGCTCAACGACGTGCTGGACTTCTCCAAGATTGAAGCGGGCCGCTTCGAGACGGACCCGCACCCGTTCGACCTGCGGCAGTGCGTGGAGTCGGTGCTGGACCTGCTCGCGGTGCGCGCCAGCGAGAAGGGGTTGGACCTGGGCGCGGATATCTCGCCGCAGGTGCCGCAGGTGGTGATGGGCGATGCCTCGCGGCTGCGTCAGGTGCTGCTCAACCTCGTGGGCAACGCGCTCAAGTTCACCGAGTCCGGCGGCGCCGTCGTCTCCGTGGATGGCGCGCGCCGCAAGGAGGCTCCGGACGCTCCCTGGGAACTCACCTTCTCCGTGCAGGACACGGGGCCCGGCATCACCGAGGAGAAGCAGAAGGGACTCTTCCAGCCCTTCAATCAGCTGGACGTCTCGGTGACGCGCAAGTTCGGTGGCACGGGCCTGGGGCTCGCCATCTCCAAGCGCCTGGTGGAGGCGATGGGTGGACGCATCTGGGTGGAGAGCGAGGGCGTGCCGGGCAAGGGCGCCACGTTCCATTTCTCCCTCACCGTGCAGGCCGCGCCGCAGACGACCGCCGGGTACCTGCGCGCGGACCAGCCGCTGTTGCAAGGCCGGCGTGTGCTCATCGTCGACGACAACGCCATCAACCGACGGCTCCTCGGACGGCAGCTCCAGACCTGGGGCGCGGTGCCGGTGGAGGCGGGCTCGGGGATGGAGGCGCTCGCGAAGCTCCAGCCAGGCGCGGGCTTCGACGTCGTGCTCATCGACCATCAGATGCCGGGGTTGGACGGGCCTTCGCTCGCCGCGCGCATCCGTGAGCGCGAGGACCTGCGGGCGCTGCCTTTGTTGCTGCTCACTTCGCCCGGTCGTCGCGCGGTGCCGCCGCCGGGCCTCTTCACAGGGGTGCTGTCCCGCCCGATGAAAGCCTCCCAGCTCCATGACACGTTGATGTCCTGCTTCTCCCAGGACGTGGCCCGGGCTCGCGCGGAGTCCGCCGCCACGGGGGCGCCCATCCCCAGGGATCGTCCGGGAGACCGCGTGCCCCTGCGCATCCTGTTGGCGGAGGACAACCCCACCAATCAGCGGCTGGCCAGCCTGATGTTGGATCGACTGGGCTATCCGGTGCAGGCCGCGTCCAATGGTCGCGAGGCGCTCCAGTGGGCCATGCGTCAGCGCTTCGACGTGGTGCTCATGGACCTGCAGATGCCGGAGATGGATGGGCTGGAGGCCACGCGTCGGCTGCGTCAGGAGCTGCCGCCCAACGTGCAGCCATGGGTCATCGCGATGACGGCCAACGCGATGGACTCCGACCGCGAGCAGTGTTTCGAGGCGGGGATGGATGACTTCCTCGCCAAGCCCATCCGCGTGGAGGCGCTGACCGCCGCGCTGGTGCGCTGTCAGACGCCGCGGCCGCAGGGCGGCACGCGCTCCAGACCCGAGCGTGGCGCGCTCGTGGAGGCGCCGCTCGACGAGGACATCGTGCCGGTGGCGGCGCGCATTCCCGGCCTGCAGCCCGCCGCGCTGGCGCGGTTGTGGCGGGAGCTGGGCACCCAGGCGGGGAACATCCTCCCGGAGCTCATCGACACCGCGCTGCTCAGCATGCCGGCCCTGCTCGAAGACGCGTACACGGCGTTGCGGCATGGGCTGCTGGATGATGTCAGCCGCGCGGCGCACACCCTCAAGTCCAACGCGGCATGGTTCGGCGCCTCGGGGCTGGAGGCGCAGTGCCGGGACATCGAATTGCGCGCGGACGCGGGCGAGGTCGCCGACATGGCGGAGCGCCTGGACCGCTGCCGGGCGGAGCTGGAGACGGCTCGCAGGCTGCTGTCCCGGCTGCGTGAGAGCATCGGGACTACGGTGCCCCGGAGCTGAGCCGACGGGGTGGTCAGCCCCTCGGGCTTCGCGCCGTCCCTGGCCGACCGCGACTTCCTCTTCGAGGTGAACGATGAGCGACTCTCCAACGGACCCTCCCCGCTCGGGGACTTCTCGCATCCGGGGGCTGGAGCAGGTGGACCGGCTGTCGGTGCCCTTGCCGCACGGCACCGAGGTGACGACGCGCGTGGAGCGCCTGGCCTCGGGCGGGCGCCGCATTCCGCAGGGCGTGGTGGGGCGCGTGGTGCGCGCCCGGGATGGCGGGCTCGACATCCAGATTGTCGGCGTGGGCGAGGTCTGGTTCACGCGTGAGGAACTGGTGCCTCGTCGTCCGGGGCAGGTCCAGTTCGCGCGGCGTCGCGAGGCGGCGTGGCAGTCCCTGGTGCCCTGCGTGGTGCTGGAGACGCGCGTGGGCAGCCATGCGTGGGGACTGGCGAACGCGCAGTCCGACGTGGACGTGCGTGGCGTCTTCGCGCTGCCGCTCTCTTGGACCTTCGGCCTGGTCGAAGCGCCCATGGACCTGGTGAGCGCCGATGGCAGCAGCACCTACTGGGAGACGCGCAAGGCGGTGGAGCAGGCGCTGCGGGCGGACCCGAACACGCTGGAGACGCTGTTCGTGCCGGGAGCCCGGGCGCTGGACGAACTGGGCGAGTGGTTCCTCGCGGAGCGCGAGGCGTTCGCCTCGCAGGCCATCTTCGGCAGCTTCGGGCGCTACGCCATGAGTCAGCTGGACAAGCTCACGCGCAGCCAGCGGCTGGCCGAGCACCGGGACCTGTTGCTGGAGTGGCTGTGCGAGGAGCCCGCTCCGAACCTGGACGAGGTGGCGCGGCGCCTGTCCGAGGTGTCTCCGCGTGAAGCGCCCACGCAGCAGGACGCGCTGCTGGCGGCGAAGACGTACGTGAAGCAGCTCTACCGCTCGCTGTGGGACCAGGGGTTGTTGACGGCGAACGACTTCGCGGCGCTCACGGCCTATGCCCGAGGTGGGGGGCAGCGTCCTCCCTCCGCGCGGGAGCTGCGGCCGAAGAACGCGTACAACCTGCTGCGGTTGATTTCCACGGCCACGGGCTGGCTGCGCCATGGCGAGCCCGTCTTCGAGGCGACGGGCGCACTGAAGGCACGGCTGCTGGACATCAAGGCGGGGAGCGTGCCGCTCGATGACGTGCTGCGGGACGCGGAGGCGATGGCGCCGGAGCTGGAGGCGGCGCGACGGGAGAGTCGACTGCCGGAGCATCCCGACTACGCGCGCGCGGACCGACTGTTGCGACGCGTGGGGGCCGAGGTGGCGCGACGCTGGGTGTTGAAGACACCGGGACCGCTGGGGCGCGAGGCGCCCGAGGCCCCGGAGACGGAGTGGAGGGATTCGGAATGAAGGGCGCCATGACGGAGCACGAGCGGAAGGTGGCGGACGGCGTGCTCGACGAGGAGTCCGCGAAGCGAGAGCACCTGGTGGTGTCCTTGTCGGGTGCGCATGCGTATGGCTTTCCCTCGCCGGACAGTGATTTGGACCTGAAGTCCATCCACATCGCGCCCACGGCCCTGCTGCTGGGCCTGCAACCCCGGCAGCTCAACGCCGAGCGGCTCCAGGTGGTGGACGGAGTGGAGGTGGACTACTCGTCCAACGAACTCCAGCCCGTGCTCCAGGGACTCTTGCAGGGCAATGGCAACTACCTGGAGCGCCTGCTGGGGGCCATTCCCGTGCGGGTCTCCCCGGAGCTGGAGGCCCTTCAGCCGCTGGTGCGCGGCGTGTTGTCGCGTCGGGTGCACCGGCACTACCGGGGCTTCGCCCACGGTCAGCTCCGGGAGTGGGAGAAGAGCGGCTTCCGCTCCGCGAAGAAGCTCCTCTACGTGTTGCGCACCACGCTCACCGGGACGCACGCGCTGCGCACCGGCGAGGTGGAGACGGATGTCACCGAGCTGCTGGATTCCCACGGCTTCGCGGAGGCGCACGAACTGGTGGAGCAGAAGCGACGCGGGGAGAAGTCCGAACTGCCCGAATCGCTCAGCGCGAAGTGGCGCGCCGAGGTGGCCCGCTCCTTCGAAGTGCTCGATGCCGCCCTGGAGGCTTCCGTGTTGCCGGAGGAGCCCTCCCAGGCGGCGGTGGACGCGCTGGAGGCGTGGATGCTGGACCTGCGACGCAGGCGGTTCGTGGCCGTGTCGTGAGGCACGGGCCACGCACCGCGCCGTGGGCCTCAGGGGTCCGTGGGTGACAGCCGCGACAGGGAGCGGTTCTTGACCTTGAGCCAGGCCTGTTGCCTGAACAGGTAGGTCGAGCAGAGCTGGCGCCACGTCCACACGTCCGGCAGCTTCCACCACGCCGCGGGCGGCTGGATGCCCTTGTCCCGCAGGTTGCCGATGCCCCGGTAGCCGACGCCGTCGAGCCCGAAGGCGCAGTTGGACTCGAGGACCAGGACCTTGTCCGTCGCGGGGTGATGGTCCACGACGAGGAGCGTGTGGCCGGAGCGCCACTGGTTTCGCCAGCCCTGGATGAGTGTCCACGGGTGGGGTGGCACGTCCGCTGACGGAGGCGGGATGGCCATGCCGCTCTCGACGGCGGAGGTGACGGGGGAAAAGTTATCCTCCGCGGAGGCAATCATCATCTGTCGGTGACGGCGGGAGTCCCATGCGAAGGCCGCGCCGTGCGCATCGGCGAAGGCCTTCACGGTGAGGGCCTCCACGAAGGTGCAGCAGTTGTTGAACCGGGGAGGCCCCAGGGGGACGCGAATGCCTGGCAGCGTCCACGGGTAGTAGGCCTTGTCCGGGTCGTAACGGTAGTCGCGCAGCCCGCCGAGGAGCGCGACGAGCCGGTCCTCGGCCACGGCCAGCGGCTCGTCGTCGAAAGGCAGCCTTACGGCCGGAGGCGGCTTCTCCTGCTGGACGACGGTCGCGTAGCGCTGGGTCCGCCAGCGCACGCAAATCCAGGTGTCCAGCGCGCCCAACGTCGGGACTTCCAGGCGCACGTAGTCCGTGTCGGGCGTCGGAAAACCGAGGCGCTCGTCCAGGACGAAGTAGGTGCCTGGCTCGACGTAGCCCTCGAACTGCGCGTTCGTGTCCGGCTCCACGAAGCCGCGAAGTCGGATGGGAAGCTTCGCGACACGATAGGTTTCCGCCAAGACAGGACCCCCCGGAGAAGATGACCTGGTGTGAAGTCTAACTCACTCCGGGAGTTGTTCGCAGGACGTGGCGGGGGAGGTGCCAGGCGGGTGCCCCGACTGGTCCGCGCTAGGCGCAGCAGTCCCTGGGGCAGTTGCTGTACTCATTCACTTCGCAATAGCCGTCGCCGCACACATGGATGAAGTTTTCATCCTGGGGCGGAGGGGTGATTGCCTTGGGCGTGAGACACATGGGGCCGCAGTCCACCGGGCAGTTCTCGCCCGCGCCGCAGACACCATCGCCACAGTACGGCGAATATCCACAGTCGGTGGGACACGTCGATTGATTCTCGCCCACTTCACAGATGCCATTGCCGCAAGAGGCCGGGCAGTCCGAAGGACAGGTGACGCGCTCGTTCCCATCGCATTCGCGATCGCCGCACTGGTGGCCAAGGCCCGCCTCGGCGGACTGCTGCTCGAGCTTTGCGACGTCCGAGTCGTCGGCTTCCGTCGCGATTCCGCCGCACGCCAGCAGGACCAGTGAGGCCACCACGGTGGCCGTCACACCACTCCAACGCTTGCTCATACATCCTCCTGGAAAAGGAGGCGCGGAGCCTGGTCGTTGCTCTCATGGAAAGGTCTGGCCTTTCCAATTCGTGACATGAGGTCGCGGCTGGTGCAACGCGTTACGAGGCCTGTGAGTCCAATCCGCCCCTGTTGTTTCCCCGTAGAAACTCCACCTGGAGCACGGTGCCTTCGGGACGGTGCGCCCACTCCAGGAAGGATGCGCGGAAGGACTCCACGGCCTCGACCAGCGGGCTGCCCGCCTTCCAGGCCAGCGCGCCCGCATCTTGCGCATCCCGGGTGCTCAGGCCGATGACGAAAGAGCCCTTCGCGGGTGTGGCCTGAAGCGGGCGTACGGAGAGCCGCCGGTCCCCTTCCAGCCGGTACACCAGGGCCGTGAGATGGCCGAGGACCCAGCCCACGGCGACTTCGTGGTCCTCCACGGAGCGTGCTTCGACGGACAGGCGCAGCCGCGTGGGCAGGTCCCGGGCGGTGTCGACAGGCTGGAACAACGCCTCCCACGCGAGAGTCGTACCCGCCGCGCGGGCCTCCGCCACGAGCGCTCGAGCGCGCATCCACTCATCGCGGAGGACGCGGAACGTGGAGCGCGACACATTGCGCGCCGTATTCCGCGCGGGTGCGGCCGGGGCGATGACGGGCAATAGGTCTCGCTTGCCATCCGGACGATAGCGCGCCAGCTCCGGCGTGAGGGCCACGGGCTGTGGCCAGGGCCAGGAGGCGAAGGTCCCGAAGAAGTGGGCGAGCAATTCCGCGTCGGTCTTCACCGTGCCCGGCGCCGCCCTCGTGAAGGCCCACGTCGCGAGCACCGTCCACGACAGCCCGCCGAGATAGCCGAGCGCATGCGAGTAGACGCCCCGGGCCTTGGCCCACGTCTTCACCGCGCGAAGCAGGGTCCGGAAGCGCTCGCGCTGTCCTTCGTCCTCGCCCAGTGTTTCCAGCACGCCTTGCATGTCCGCGAGTCCCAGGACGGAGCGGAGCCCCGCGGCATCCAACTCCTCTCCATGGAGCGACAGCAGCGTCGAGGGCTCGCAAGGAGCCACGCCTTCGGGACGGCTGGCGTAGGACACCTCGAAGCTCACACCGCCCAGTGACAGCTTCACCAGGGGAATGGCGGCATCGGCCACGAATCGCGCGGAGCCCGATGCGGAGGGCGGCTGCTTCTCCAGCTCTCGAAGCAGTACATGCGCGAAATCCTCACGGGAGAGGGTGGCGGGGCCAATGGCCACCGCGTCCACGTCGCTGTCCGGTCCATCCGTGCCGAGCAGCGATGAGCCATAGGGATGCAGCGTGGTGCCCACGCGTTCGCAGAGCTCCTTGAGGCCTTTCACCGCCTGGAGTCTGGACGCACGTGACGCATCGGTCGCTCCGGCGCACAGGGTCGCGAGCACCGCGCGCAGCGGGGTGTCTTCCTGCCCGGCCGCCGCCTGCGACTCCGCCGGCCCTGGTTTCCGGGACGGGGCGGATGCTCCCAGGGGAATTCGCCGCACGACTTCGAACGGGGTGTCGCCCTTGCGACGGATGATGCAGACCTCGTTCACGCGGAAGCTCACCGGACGCCAGCCTCGGGCCCACGAGGAAATCGTCCGTTCGAGTTCCACGTCCCCCGTGCGTGGGAGCTGTCCCACGGAGAGGTGCGGTGTGAATCCGTGGGTTGGGGGCGCGCACTCGGGCACGGCCGCCACGAGCTTCGCGTGCAGGGCCGCCAGCGCGTCTTCGGGCTGGGTGTCCGGCCGAAGCCAGGCCGTCGCATTGGCGCGGTGCTCGAAGTGGCCGAAAGAGGAAAGCGTCATGTCGAAGGGCTCGATGTCTCGGAGCGTCTCCGCGAGCACTGCCTCGGCGGTGTCGAAGTCCTCTTCTGGGAGGAAGGGGTAGAGCAGCGTGACGTGTGGCATCCACCGCTCGAACTTCGCGTCGTGCTTCTTGCGCAAGGCCTGGATGGGTGGCCACGCGGCCTCGGGTGGAATGAGCACCACGGCCGTGTGATGGACCCGTCGCTCCGCTCCCGGGAGGGTGCTGGGCCGCGAGGAAACCTCACGCGCCAGGACACAGCGGACTCCGAAGTGGTCGGAGGCGAAGAGGGCGTCTCCGGAAGGCGCCGGAGGCCCGGCCAGCGGGGCCTCGCCGAAGAGGCCAACGGCCTCCGGAACGAGTCGACCCGATGGAGACTTCACCAGCACGCGGTCCGGTCGTTGGAGTCGACCGGAGACGGTGGTGAGCGCGGCCAGCGGGTTGAGCAGGGGGTTGTAGGTCTCCCCGGTCTCCGAGGGCCGCAAGGTAGGCCACGCATCCACGAAGCCCGCCCGTGTGAAGGTGTCCGCCTCCTGCTCTCCGTCTCCGAAGTTGAAGTCACCGGCCAGCACGATGTCCGGTGCCCCGCCTTCAGCCGATGCGGTCAGCTCGCGAGCCCAGTCGACGAGCGCCTGGACCTGCACGCCTCGCGCGGCGGCGCCTGACGCATCCCGGTTGCTCGTGAGGTGAGGCGTGGCGACCCACAGCGAAGTGCCCGCCACCCGCAGCTCGCCAGCGATGATGCGCTTGTCCCGGGAGAAGACGCGCTGCCACACCGAGGCGAAAGGCACGCGCGACAGGAGCACCTGGCCATAGGTCTCCACCGTGTTCGCCTCCGGGCCGTCCGACACCCAGTAGTGCTCACGCACCCACGACTCATCGAGCAGGGTTTGCAGGAAGGAGGTGGTGACTTCCTGGAGGGCGATGACGTCCGCATCCGTCTCGCGCAACAGGTTCATCGTCGCCGGAGTCCTGCGTTCGGTCTCCAGCTTCTCCGCGTCATACAAGTCGAAGAGGACGTTGAACGTGACGACGGTGAGCACGGCCGGTGTCGCTGCCACCTCGTTCGGGGAGGGCGACACCTTCCTCCATTCCTCCGCGCGCGTGTCGTAGCGATAGGAGGGGAGGGGTGTGAAGCCAGGAGCCGCGCTCGCGCGACGCGGTGCGGGCGCGGGCTCCTCAGTGGGGGACGCGGTGTGGCTCAGCCGGTCGATGCGTTCCTTGCGGTCCCACATCACCTCGCGTCCACGCTTGAAGTACCAGACGCGGTGCCACGGAATTTCACCGTCTGGGACGAAGGCCTCGAAGGGCATCTCCTCCAGGGTCTCGCCGTGCGCGTCGTAGCCGATGACGAACTCGCGAGCCTCCAGGCGAGGGTCCCACCGGATGCGGTGATACACCTCGCGGCTCGTCGTGAAGCGTTCCTGGGACATGGCGAGCACTCACAAGAGAAGGGGAGACTTCCGCCGACTACATCTGAGGCTTTGGAGAGAGGCCAGCGGACGCGTCGCACCTGACGCCACGCCGCCGGCCCGGCTGACAGTCTGCTTCAGGTCGGACTCACTCCCGCCACCAGATAGAAGCGGAACTCCCCGGAGTTGACTCCGTAGGCTGCGTCCACTCCCACCAGGGGCAGCACGAGGTTGCGCAGATAGAGCCGCAACCCCGCGCCCAGGCCCTGCGCCAGGGTGGCGCCCTTCAGTCCGCTCTGGCTGTCGGGCAGGTAGCCGCGCACCACTCGCCCATTCACGTCCCGCAGCTCGCCGTCCGAGGGCAGCTCCCTCCACGCCATCAGCCCCGTGTCGGAGAAGCCCACGCCCCGGAAGGACAGGGAGCGGATGGTGAAGAGGGGGAAGTGATACTCGGCGGTGAAGGACAGCCGGGTGTCGCCTCGGAACTGACGGTGGACGAAGCCCCGCAGTCCGTTGCCTCCCATCACCAGTTCCTGGTGGAAGGGCAGGTCCACGCCCGCGGCGGCTTCACCGCGCAGCACCAGGTTGTGCTCTTCGAACAGGCGCAGGCCATGGCGGTACAACAACCCGAAGCGCCGGTAGCGGAAGTCGCTCCACACGCCGGGGTTGGACACCTCGTAGGAGGCCTCCAGGTTGAGGCCCTCCATCACCGCGTGGAGGTTCTGCCGGGTGTCGATCCCCACCATCAGGCGCAGGGAGGTATCTCGCTGCGAGGGGCCGATGGAGAACGCGGGCGTGGTGACCTCCTTCTCCGGGTCCGGGGACTTCGCGTCGATGCTCATCAGCCGGTACTTCACGGCGGCGCGCACGCGCTCGAAGAGCATCACCCCCAGCTCGCTCGAGATGGACGCCGAGTTGAGCCGCGTGCGCCGAACGACGACCGGGTCCTCCTGGCCCGCTCCTGGCTGGTACTCGTCCATGCGGTCGCTGCGAAGCTGGCCCTCCAGGCTGAACCGCAGCTGCGGCAACCCAAAGAGGTTCGGGTCCAGGTAGCCGGCGAAGATGCCGCTCTCCGCCGTACTCACCTGCGCGGCCGTCGCGAACTTCTTGGCCCGGCCCCAGAGGTTGTTCTCCGCGTACAGCAGGCCGCCGCCGATGTTGTCCGAGGACAGCGCGAACGTGGGCGCCACCACCCAGGACGCCTTGTCCTCCACCTCCAGGATGAGGCGCACACGGTTGGGGGCCGTGGGCTCCAGGCTCACCTTCACCTCCTGGAACAGGCCGGTGGCGACCAGCCGTCGCTCCACCTTGTCCAGCTCCTCGAAGGTGATTTCGTCGCCGGTGTCGATGCGCGAAAAGGAGCGCACCGTCTCCGGCAGCGTCTTCTCGGGGCCGCGCACCACCACCTCGTCCACCACCTGCCCCGGACCTTGCGCGTCCGCCTGCCCCGACAACAGGGCGATTCCCAGCGCCGCGCACCACTTCACCACACGTCTGCTCATGACTCGTCGCACGTCCCGTGACTGCAGCGGGGCCGCCGGCCTGGACCCATGGAAGCCCACCCTACCGCCCCCCGTGCCTCGTGGGGCCACGGACTGTGGGCAAGGAACTTCCGCGAAACATTTGCTATGCCTGACCCCAGGAAGCCCTGGGACCCCCGGGGCGCCGACCCGATGACCGGTATTTTTCGTCAGCTGCGGCGCCGACGTCTCATGCGTCGGCCCTTTCCTCCCGACTGGCTCGGCTACCTCGACGCGCGAGTGCCCTTCTTCGCCACGCTGTCTCCCGCGCTGCGCGACGACTTCCTCGCCAAGCTGAAGGTCTTCGCCTGGGAGAAGGAGTTCATCGGGGCCGGGGGACTGGAAATCACCGACGAGATTCGCGTCGTCGTGTCCGCCACCGCCGTGCAGCTCGTGGTGCACCTGGACCTGGCCTATTACGATCGGCTGCGTGAAGTCATCGTCTACCCCGATGCGTTCCTGCTGCCAGACCGCACCGGTGTGGTGCTGGGCGAGGCCAAGAACTGGGGCTCCGTCATCCTCTCCTGGGCCGCGGTGCTCGGGGGCCTGCGCAATCCGGACGACGGCCACGACACCGCCACGCACGAGTTCGCCCACGTCCTGGATCGGGCGGACGGAGCCTTCGACGGGACGCCGAAGCTGCGCAGCTATTCGCACTACCGGACCTGGGCCTCGGTGATGAGCGAGCACTACCATGGGCTCCAGGAGGGCCGCCCCCGGGAGCGCCAGGTGTTGGATGACTACGGCGCCGTCAACGAGGCGGAGTTCTTCGCGGTGGCGACCGAGAACTTCTTCGAGCGCCCCACGCGGATGCGCGAGAAGACGCCGGATTTGTATGAAGAGCTGAAGCGTTTCTATGGCTGGGACCCGGCCTCGGGCACCTGAGCCCGCGCGCGGCCCGCCCCGCTGTGGTAGGCGCGATATCCAGCACCCGCAGGAGAGACTCGCAATGTCCGCACCCGCTGCGCCCTCGGTGTCCATGTTCGTCGAGCTGGAGCGCGAAGCCTGGCGGGCGCTGCGCGCGTCCACGCCGCTGACGCTCACGACGGAGGACCTGGACGGTCTGCGGGGGCTGGGTGAGCACCTGGACCTGGAGGAGGTCTCCGACGTCTACCTGCCCCTGTCCCGGCTGCTCAATCTCCAGGTGGCCGCGGCCCAGCGGCTGTGGATGGAGCAGCAGGCGTTCCTGGGGGGCTCCACCAGCAAGGTGCCGTTCATCATTGCCATCGCCGGCAGCGTGGCGGTGGGCAAGAGCACCACGGCCCGCATCCTCCAGGCCCTGCTTGGCCGGTGGCCGGACCATCCTCGCGTGGAGCTGGTCACCACGGACGGCTTCCTCTTTCCCAACCGCGTCCTCACCGAGCGCGGGCTGATGAAGCGCAAGGGCTTTCCGGAGAGCTATGACCGGCGCGCGCTGGTGCGCCTGCTCGCGGAGCTGAAGGCGGGACGTCCAGAGGTGTCGGCGCCGGTCTACTCGCACCTCGTCTACGACGTGGTTCCCGACGAGGCGAAGGTCATCCGCCAACCCGACATCCTCATCCTGGAAGGGCTCAACGTGCTCCAGTCCGGCGCCACCGGACAGCGGGTGCCGCACACCTTCCTGTCGGACTTCTTCGACTTCTCCATCTACGTGGATGCGAGCGAGCAGGACATCCGCCGCTGGTATGTGGACCGCTTCCTGCGGCTCCAGCAGACGGCGTTTCGCGACGAGCGCAGCTACTTCCGCCGCTTCTCCGACCTGACGAAGGACGAAGCGGTGACGATGGCCGAGTCCGTGTGGGGCGACATCAACGGCCCCAACCTGGCGCAGAACATCGCGCCCACTCGCTCGCGCGCCCGGCTCATCCTGCTCAAGGGACCGGACCACAAGGTGAAGCGCGTGCGGTTGCGCAAGCTGTAGTCCGCCCGTGTCAGCGCGCGGTGGAGGGACCGCGGTTGGCGAGCGGTTGTGCCCGGGGTGTATGTCTGGGACATTTCAGCGACACAGTGGGAGTCACCGCATGCCCCTCCCTTCGATTCACCGTACGGTCCGCTCAGTGATGGTGCTTGCGCTGGCCCTTCTGTCCGGCCCGAGTCTCGCGGCGGACGCGGGCTCCGACGGGTGTCCGGTGGGCTTCGAGTGTCCCGTGCGAGTGGACGGCACCGAACACCTCCTTCGGGTCGCTGACGCGGAGCCTCCAGCAACGGCATCCCCTTGAGCTTCAGGGGGCGCGAAAACCACGGCGCCTGTCACACGTAGCGTGAGGCGCTCCAGTCGCGCGTGTACGCGGCGTTGCTCAGCGTCGGGGGCGGCGGACCATCTCGATGTGCGGGATGCCGTCCTCGTCGTAGATGTCACCCTCGGCGACGAAGCCGAGGCTTGTGTAGAAGGCCCGCAGGTAGTCCTGCGCGGAGATGCGGATGTCCGCGTCGGGGTAGAGGGCTTCGAGCCGGGTGATGCCTCGCGCCGTCAGCTCTCGTCCCAGTCCACGCCCTCGCGCCCTGGGTGACGTCACCACGCGGCCCAGGCTGGAGGCGCCGGGGAACTTCACGTCGGGTGGGAGGATGCGCAGATAGGCTGAGAGGAAGGACTGAGGGCCTGCGTCCTCGAAGGCGAGGAGGTGGAGGGCGCTCCGGTCCAGCCCGTCCACGTCCAGGTAGAGCGACTTCTGCTCCACGATGAACACCTCCTGGCGCAGGGCGAGCACGTCATACAGCTCGTCCAACGTCAGCTCCGAGAACGCCTTCCATTGCCAGTTCGGCATGCGGAAGGCGTCTACCACGGATGCTCGCTCCTTGCGGAGGTTCAGTCGGTGCGGGACTCAGCTCTGGTGTCGTGGGGAATCTCCGACAGCAACACGTTGAGTGCATCCACCTCTTGCCGCACGTGGTCCGGCCGGGACTGGACGATGTCGATGGCGCGCTGGAGCGCGTGCCTCGCGGCGTCGAGCGCCTGGTGCTCGACGTGGAGCCTCGACAGGTCCGTGAGCAGGGGCACCAGATACGGGTGTTTTTCACCGGCGGTCTGCTCGAGTCGACCCACCGACTCCTGAAGCAGGGGATAGGCGACCGGGTGCTGGTGTTCTCCCAGGACGACTGCCGCATGGTGCAGGGCGAGGGCGGCGGCCAGGCGGTCCCGCTCCTCGTCCGTCACGTCCACGGGCGGGGCGGCCTCGTGGCCCTGACCCTCCAGTGTGTTCTCCAGGTTCGAAAGCAGCTCTCCGCCCAGCTCGGCCGTGAGCGCTTCGCCATCGGCGAACAGCGTCAGCGCGGACGTGTCTTCGACAGGGCGGTGACCAGGGAGGCCCGCCACGCGTTCGATGCGCTCGGAAGGAGGCGGGTGGGTGTCGTACGCGTCCACGGGGCACGCGAAGAGCTGCGCATGCATGAACGCCTGGAACTCGAGCGGCGTGTCCCGGGCCACCACGTCGATGGTGTGGAACAGGTCCTTCGTGGGCCTTCCCGTGGCGCGCAGCCCCACCGTCACGCTCATTCCGCGCTTGAACGCGTCACTGCCCTCCACCGTCTTCGTCAGCGCGCGAGCGAAGGTGTCGCCGCCATAGGCGAGCGCGGACACCCGGTCCGCGAGCAGCTCCCTGCGGCGTCCGTGCCCGGCGGTGATGCGCAGGTGGACGAAGAAGTACGTGCGCAGGAACCACCACACCGGATTGATGGAGGCCCAGCCCGCCGCCTGGATGGCGTGGAGCATGCGGACCATCTGGATCTGGATGCGACCGATGATGGGAGTCAGCCGCGTCTCGCCATGGGAGAAGTGGCCATACTCGTGCGCGAGGATGGACTTGAGTTCGGAGACCGTGAGCAGTCGCACGACGCCCAGCCCCAGTTGGAGGACCCGCTCACCACGTCCCAGCAGCCCCCTCAACCGTCCTCCTCGCTCGCTCACGCCGATTCCCGTGCCCGCGTCGATGAGGACGCGGTCCACCTTGCGCGACTTCGCGACGTCCGCCACTTCCTCCAGCGCGGCGAAGAGGCGCGGGGCCTCCTCGCGTTTCAGCGCGCGGCCTTCGTCTGGCTGGGCGTCGCGGAAGAACAAGCCCCGGAAGATGCCGATGATGCCACCGAGGCAGGCAATCACCACGATGAACAGGAGCTTCACCGGGATGACGGGCATCATGGCCATGGCGAGGAGCAGTCCTCCGAACACGGCCAGGGTCAGCACCACCATCATCGGCACGGCGACGTAGAACAGCAGGGACGAGAACCAGAGCACCGCGATGTAGAGCCGGTCCACCAGTCGCTCGCTCGCGGTCTGTTCCTCACGCAGCAGGTGCAGGTCGCTCGCCTGGAGCCGGCCCAACTGCGCCGAGGACAACGCTCGGCCCGCGAGCCAGGAGAGCAGCAGCCCCAACCCCAGGAACAGCGCCATCCCGAGGGGAATCCCCACCAGCAGCCACCCCCTTCGCCGGTCCTCGAACCGCTCCTCGACGACCCGCAGCAGTCCCTGGGTGGCGCCCAGCTCTCGGGCTCGCCGGACCGCTTCCCGCGCGGCCTCGTCGTCTCCCCGGGTCTCCAGAATCACGGCGAGCAGCGCATGGCCCTCGCCATTCCAGGGCGCGAGCGCCGTCAGTCGCCGTGCATGGGCCAGCGCACCCTCGACCTCGCCCGCCTCGAGGGAGCGAATCCCCGCGTCAAAGAGCGACTCCGGGTCGTGAGCGTTCACGCCGTGCTCCGACGATATCCCCAGGCGCGCTTCCTCCATGGCCGACAGGTGCCGTCGGACGGCGTCGAGCTGACCTTCGACCTCCTCGCGATGCCTCGGGTCGATGCCGCGCGCGAGGGCCTGACTCAGCGCCGTCTCGGCCTCGGCGAAATGGCCCCGCTTGAGGCGCAGCCGCCCGTGGAGCCAGTGCGTCGCGGGATGCTCGGGGGCATCCGCGAGCAAGCGGTGGAAGTTGCGCAACGCCTCTTCCGGCTGGTCGTTCCGCAAGGCCGCGTCAGCCTGCTCATACGCGGCCTGAAGCCCGGGGGCGCCGTGGAAAGGGGGCTGCTCGGTCGCCGAGGCCGGAGCCTGGGAGGCGAAGAACAGGACAAGAACCAACGCGTACATGTACTTCCTCGGAACTGGCCCCTGATGCCCACTCTAACACGGGCTCCGAGCAGAGGCCCGACCGCCGGCCTGGCCCGCGAGGTGGGCGTCGCGGTGGGGGCCCGACAGGGAGTCTGGGCAAGCCGCCGGGGAGGCCATTATACCTAGGCCGCCATGACCCCTCTGTCGCAGACGTCGCCCGTTCCCGGGGCCGCCCAGGATGTGGACGCCCTGGTTTCGTTGCTGCGCGGACGGCGCACCGTGGTGCTCACCGGCGCGGGTTGCAGCACCGAGTCAGGCATCCCGGACTATCGCGGGCCGGGCACGCGGGCCCGGGCGCGCAATCCCATCCAGCACCGGGAGTTCCTCCAGCGCCCCGAGGTGCGGGCCCGCTACTGGGCCCGGAGTCTGCTCGGCTGGCCCCGCTTCGCTTCCGCCCACCCGAACCCCGCGCACCGGGCGCTGGCCGCGCTGGAGCAGGGTGGACATGTCCCCGGCCTCATCACCCAGAACGTGGACCGGTTGCACCACGCCGCGGGCAGCTCGCGCGTCATCGAGCTGCACGGCGCGCTTGCTCGCGTGCGCTGTCTGGACTGTGGAGCGCAGGAGGCGCGTGTCGACCTGCAGGCGCGACTGCTGGCGCTCAACCCGGACTTCTCCCACCAGGTGCTGGAGCTTCGGCCGGACGGTGACGCGGAGCTGTCGTCGGAGGCGCTCCAGTCCTTTCAGGTGCCCGCTTGCGTGCGCTGTGGCGGGACGCTGAAGCCGGACGTGGTGTTCTTTGGCGATAACGTGCCCGCGCCCACGGTGACGGAGGCGTTCGCCTTGCTGGAAGAAGGGGACGCGCTGCTGGTGGTGGGCTCGTCGCTCGCCATCTACTCCGGCTATCGCTTTCTCGTCCGCGCCGCAGAGCGCCACGTGCCCATCGCCATCCTCAACCTGGGCGAGTGTCGTGGCGTGGAGCTGGCGGACCTCCGCGTGGAAGCGAGCGCTGGAGACGTGCTGCCCAGGCTCGCCGAGGCGCTGGCGCGAAGCTGAGCGCGTCGTCGCCCGTCAGGGCAGGCGCACGTGCGTGGTGAGGTGGTCCACGAAGGCGCGCACGCGCGCGGGCAGGTGTCCGCCCTGGCTGAGGAAGAGGGCATGGATGACCTCCGTGTCGCCGGGGTTGTGCTCCTCCAGCACGGCCACGAGGCGGCCTTCGTCCAGGTCGTCCTTCACCTGGAAGCGCGCCAGCCGTGCCAGGCCCACTCCGGCCAGCACCAGTTGTCGCAGCGCTTCGCCGTCGCTCGCCTGGATGTTGCCGACCGGGGACAGCGAGAGCTGCGAGGAGGACTCCGTCAGGGGCCAGCCCTCGATGGCGCGCGCGTAGCTGAAGCCCAGCCGGTTGTGTGACGCCAACTCGCCCGGAGTCTTCGGCACGCCCTGGCGCTTCAGGTAGTCCGGCGAGCCGACGATGACCATCCGCGTCTCACCGAGCCTGCGCGCGGTGAGCTGGGAGTCCTTGAGCTGCCCGTGGCGAATGGCCACATCCGTGCGGTCATCGAGCAGGTCGATGAGCTTGTCCGTCAGCGTGAGGTCCACCGTCACCGACGGATATCGGGCGAAGAAGCCGGGGAGCAGGGGGATGAGGATGCAGCGCCCGAAGGCTGGGTTGGTGTTGATGCGCAGTCGCCCACTGGGCTCGTCGCTCGCGGCGGCACCGCGCTCCGCCTCGTCGAGCTCACCCAGGATTCGCACGCTGCGTTCATAGAAGCCGCAGCCTTCCGGCGTGAGCTGGAGCGCGCGCGTGGAGCGATTGACCAGCCGAGCCCCCAACCGCTGCTCCAGCCGGGCCACCAGCTTGCTCACCGCGGAGGGGGTCATCCGGAAGGCTCGCGCCGCGGCGGAGAAGCCTCCCAGCTCCACCACCTTCACGAAGACTTCCATCTCTCCGAAGCGATTGACGTCCAGGCGAGCCATGGTGAGCCGAACTCACAAGTCCTATTCCGCACGTCGCTCTACCGCAGCGAATTCGCCCCGTCCATACAAGGCCCCATCCAACTTCTTCACGGGAGGGCCGCGAATCATGCCGCTGGCCTTGTTCGCATTGACCGCGGGCGCCTTTGGAATCGGCGTCACGGAGTTCGTCATCATGGGCTTGCTGCTGGAGGTGGGCACGGACCTGGGGGTCTCCATCTCCACGGCGGGCCTGCTCATCTCCGGCTACGCACTGGGCGTCGTGGCCGGCGCCCCGGTGCTGACCGTGTTGACGGGACGCTGGTCCCGCAAGCACGTGCTGCTGGGGTTGATGGTCATCTTCACGCTGGGCAACATCGGCTGCGCGCTGGCGCCCACCTACGGCACGCTGATGGCCGCGCGGGTGTTGACCGCGCGCTCCCACGGCACGTTCTTCGGCGTGGGCTCCGTGGTGGCCACGGGCCTAGTGCCGGTGGACAAGCGCGCGTCGGCCATCGCCATCATGTTCACCGGCCTGACGGTGGCGAACATCCTCGGTGTACCGCTGGGCACGTGGCTGGGGCAGTCGCTCGGATGGCGCTCGACGTTCTGGGCCGTGGCGCTGATTGGCCTGCTCGCCGTGGCGGTGATTGCGCTGTTCGTGCCGCGTGACGAGGCGTCGCAAGAGGCGAACGACTGGCGCGCTGATTTGCGGGCCCTGGGCCGGCGGCCGGTGTTGTTGGGGCTGTTGACGACGGTGCTCGGCTTCGCCGGGGTGTTCACCGTGTTCACCTTCATCGCGCCCATCCTGACGCGGCTCAGCGGCTTCTCGCCGACGGCGGTGTCTCCCATCCTACTCGTCTTCGGCGGTGGGCTGGTGGTGGGCAACCTCGTGGGCGGCAAGCTCGCGGACCGGCGGCTGGTGCCGTCCATCCTCGGCAGCCTCGCGGTGCTGGCGCTGGTGCTGTTCGGGATGACGTTCGTCCTGCATGACCGCGTCCTCACGGTCATCGCCATCGGCCTCTTCGGCGCGGCGGCGTTCGCCACGGTGCCGCCGCTTCAGATGTGGGTGCTGGAGAAGGCCGAAGGGGCCGGTCAGAGCCTCGCGTCGAGCCTCAACATCGGAGCCTTCAACCTGGGCAACGCGCTGGGCGCCTGGTTCGGTGGCGTCATCATCGACCGCGGCCCGGGCCTGGGCGCCGTCACGTGGGTGTCGGCGCTGGTGCCGGTGTCCGCCATCTTCATCGTCCTCCTGGCGCTGCGCCTGGAGTCCCGCGAGCGCCGCCTCGGCGCTCCCAACGAACGAATGCTGCAAGGAGGAGTGTCATGAGCACGGTCAACAAGGTCGCCCTCGTGGTGGGCGCGCAGGGTGTCATCGGTCGCAACCTCATCGAGCACCTCGAGTCGCTGGGTGACTGGGAGGTCATCGGCCTGTCCCGGCGAGGCGGCCCTTCCTCCGAGCGCGTGCGGCACGTGCAGGTGGACCTGCTCGACGCGGAAGACTGCCGCGTGAAGCTGGCGAACCTGGGCCATGTGACGCACATCTTCTACGCCGCGTACCAGGAGCGGCCGACGTGGGCGGAGCTTGTCGCGCCCAACCTGGCGATGCTCGTCAACGTCGTGGACGCCATCGAGCCGGTGGCCGCGGGCCTGCGCCACGTCAGTCTCATGCAGGGCTACAAGGTCTACGGCGCGCACCTGGGGCCCTTCAAGACGCCGGCTCGGGAGACGGACCCGGACCACATGCCGCCCGAGTTCAACGTGGACCAGCAGCGCTTCCTGGAGCAGCGGCAGAAGGGCAAGGCGTGGACGTGGACCGCGTTGCGTCCGTCGGTGGTGGGCGGCGTAGCGCTCGGCAACCCGATGAACCTGGCCCTGGTGATTGCCGTCTATGCGTCCATCTCCAAGGAGCTGGGGCTGCCGCTGCGCTTCCCTGGCAAGCCCGGTGCGTATCACTCGCTGCTGGAGATGACCGACGCGGGGCTGCTCGCGAAGGCGACGGTGTGGGCGGCGACGGATGCGCGCTGCGCGAACCAGGCGTTCAACATCAACAACGGCGACCTGTTCCGCTGGAGCGAGCTGTGGCCGAAGATTGCCCGCTACTTCGGGCTGGAAGTCGCGCCTCCGCTGCAGATGTCGCTCGACGTCGTCATGGCGGACAAGGCGCCGCTCTGGAAGGCGATGACGGAGAAGCACGGGCTGGCGGGCCACTCCTACCAGGACGTGTCCTCCTGGCGCTTCGGTGACTTCGTCTTCTCGTGGGACTACGACATGTTCGCCGACGGCACCAAGGCGCGGCGCTTCGGCTTCCACGAGTTCGTCGACACCGAGGCGATGTTCCTGCGCCTCTTCGATGACTTCCGCCGCGCGAAGGTCATTCCCTGATTCCTCGGGGTGGCGCTTCTGGAGTTGAGCGGGCCTGGGGGGTGGGGAACAATCCGGGGATGGCTCACGGCGACGGAATGCAACAGGTCATCGGCTTCATCCTGGAGCTGGACAAGCTCAAGGGTGTCACGCGCAAGGTCAAGCCGTTGGGCCTTGCTCGCTACGAGAACTCCGCGGAGCACAGCTGGCAGTTGGCCATGCTGGCCCTCTCCCTGTCCCACCATGCTCCGCCTGGGATTGACCAGGACCGCGTGGTCCGGATGCTGCTGGTGCATGACGTGGGAGAAATCGACACCGGAGACACGCTGGCGTTCGTGGAGGGCGGGTGGAAGGAGCGCAAGGCCGCGGAGCTGGCCGCGGTGGAGCGCATCTTCGGTTTGTTGCCCGCGCCCCAGGGCCCTGCGTTCCTCGCGCTCTGGAAGGAGTTCGAGCAGGCGGAGACTCCCGAGTCCCGGTACGCGAACGCGGTGGACCGTGCGATGCCGGTGTTGCTGAACCTCTCCAACGAGGGACAGAGCTGGCGGGAGAACGGCGTCAGTCACGCGCGGGTGGTGGCACGCATCGCGCCCCCCATCCAGGCGGGGTGCCCCGCCCTGTGGGAGTACCTGGAGGGCCGTCTGGAAGAGGCCCGCCAGCGTGGCTGGTTCGGCGCGTGAGTGAGCGCGTCGCTCAGGCGGCCTGAGGTGTGCGGGACGGAGGCGCGGGGACGTGCCCCGCCCGCACCAGATAGTCGCCGAAGCCCTCACCCTGCTGTCGCTCGCTCGCATACGCCGCGAACAGTGGCTCCAGCACCGAGAGGATGGTCGCCTCGTCGATGTTCTCCCGGACCAGTCGGTTGAGGCGCTGGCCCCGGGCATCCCCGCCCAGGTGGAGGTTGTAGCGACCGGGGGCCTTGCCCACGAGGCCAATCTCCGCGAGGTAGGGGCGCGCGCAGCCGTTGGGGCAGCCGGTGATGCGCAGCAGGATGTTGGCGTCCTGGAGGCCATGCGCCTGGAGTCGGCCCTCCACGCGCCCCACGAAGGTCGGCAGGTAGCGCTCCGCCTCGGCCATGGCGAGGGCGCACGTGGGCAGGGCCACGCAGGCGAGCGCGTTGCGCCGCAGCGGACTGGCGGTCCGGAAGCTCTCCAGTCCATGGGCCCGGACGAGCGCGTCGATGTGCTCCTTGGACTCCGGGGGCACTCCCGCGATGACGAGGTTCTGATTGGGGGTCAGCCGGAAGTCGCCGGCATGCACCTGGGCAATCTCGCGAAGCCCCGTGAGGTGGAGCGCGCCGGGCCGGTCCGCCACGCGGCCACTGTCCAGATGCAACGTCAGGTGCCAGCGCCCGTCGTGGCCCTCCCTCCAGCCGAAGCGGTCTCCGTTGTGCTCGAAGGTGAAGGGCCGCGTGGGCTCCAGCTTGAAGCCAAGGCGGCGCTCCAGTTCCTCGGTGAACCAGGCGACGCCCCGGTCCTCCAGGACGTACTTCAGGCGCGCGCGCTTGCGGTTGCCCCGGTCTCCGTGGTCACGATGAATCTTCAGCACCTCCTCGGCCACCGCGAGCATCTGTTCGGGAGGCACGAAGCCCAGCACATCCGCCAGCCGGGGAAAGGTGTTGGCGTCACCGTGGGTCGCGCCCAGGCCGCCGCCCACCGCGACGTTGAAACCCTGGAGGACGCCGTCCTCGATGATGGCGATGTAGCCCAGGTCCTGCGCGAACAGGTCCACGTCGTTCTCGGGCGGCACCGCGACCGCGGCCTTGAACTTCCGGGGCAGGTAGGTTGCGCCGTACAGGGGCTCCTCCTCGCCGCCGGCCACCTTCTCCTCGTCCAACCAGAGCTCGTAGTACGCGCGAGTCTTGGGCAGCAGGTGCTCGGACAGGCGCACCGCCCAGCCGTACACCACTTCATGCACGCGGGTGTCCACCGGGTTGGGATTGCACAGCACGTTGCGGTTGACGTCGCCGCATGCGGCCAGCGTGTCGATGAGGGCGGCGTTGATGCGCGCGATTGTCGGCTTGAGGTCGCCCTTGAGGATGCCGTGCAGTTGGAAGGCCTGCCGCGTGGTGATGCGCAGGGTGCCGTTGGCGTGCTCACGCGCCAGCCCGTCCATGACGAGCCACTGCGCGGCGGTGCAGACGCCCCCGGGGAGCCGGGTGCGCAGCATGAAGCTGTAGTCCGGCTCCAGCTTTTGCTGGCGACGCTCCTCGCGGAGGTCCCGGTCATCCTGCTGGTAGCTGCCGTGGAACTTGATGAGGCTGGTGTCCGGCGTGGAGATGGCGCCCGTCACCGGGTCCGCCAGGCTCTCCGCCAGCGTTCCGCGCAGAAGGCGGCTGTTCGCCTTGATGTGCTCCACTTCGGAGAGGGGCTTGGGCTGGGTGCTCATGTCATTGCTCACAGTCAGAAGGATTCAGTAGACGTCACGCAGGTAGCGCCGCTCGTCACGCAGCGTCTTGAGCCAGTCCTCGGCGTCCTCTCGGCCGCGGCCACCGTGCTCGGCGATGACGTCCACCAGGGCCGCGTGGACATCCGGTGCCATGCGCTGGGCATCGCCGCACACGTAGAGGTGGGCGCCGCCTTCCAGCCAGGTGTAGAGCTCCTTGCCCGCCTCGCGCAGCCGGTGCTGGACGTAGACCTTCGCCGCCGTGTCGCGGGAGAAGGCGAGCGAGAGCTTGTGGAGCGTCTTCTTCTTCAACGCCTCCTGCCACTCCGACTGGTAGAGGAACTGGCTGCGGAAGTGCTGCTCTCCGAAGAACAGCCAGTTGCGTCCGCGCGCGCCGACCTCCGCGCGCTCCTGCACGAAGGCCCGGAAGGGCGCCACGCCCGTGCCGGGGCCAATCATCACCACGTCCCGGTCCGTGTCCTCCGGCAGCCGGAAGCGCTCGTTGCGCTCCACGAAGACCCGCACCGAGTCCGCGTCCGCCCCTCGCGTGGACAGGTGGGATGACGCGGCGCCAAGGTGGCGCTCGCCGAAGGCCGTGTAGTCGACCACCGCCACCGTGAGGTGTGCCTCCTCACCCACGCGCTTGGGACTGGAGGCAATCGAGTACAGCCGGGGCGTCTGCTTGCGCAGCGCGAGGACCAGTTCCTTCGCGCTCCACGGCGCGGGGTGCTGGCGAAGCACGTCGATGACCTGATGACTCTTCAGCAGCGCGCGGAAGGCCTCCGCGCCCGTGGGCGTCAGCACGGACTGGAGCGCGGTGCTCGCGCCGAGCGTGGCGTGTCGCTCCAGGAAGGGCCGGCTCAGGCGCGTCAGCTCCAGTCCCTCCGAGAGCCACACCGCCAGCGGGAGCGTCTTCCCGTCGCGCGTCACCGGCTCCGCGCCATCCAGTCGCTGCTGCCTCAAGACGGCGTCCACCAGCTCCGGTGGATTGGGTGCCCACACCCCCAACGCGTCGCCCGGCGCGTATTCCAGACCGGAGCCTTCGAGGGAGATTTCAACGTGGCGGACGTCCTTGAGCGCGCCTCGTCCGGTGATGCGCTGGTTGACCAGCACGGTCGCGGAGAAGGGGGCCTCCTTGCCCACGGTGGGTGTCGCCGTGGCGCCTCTCAGCGGGACGATGGTGGCGACGGAGGGCGTGCGCGGTTCGAGCGCCTCGCGAGCGCGACCAAGCGTCTGGTCCAACCAGCCCGTGGCGATGGGCTCGAAGTCCAGGTCGCAGTCGGCGCGCTCCACCAGCCGCGTGGCACCCAGCTCCGCCAGTCGCGCGTCGAGTGCCCGCCCCACCTCGCAGAACTTCGGATAGCTGGTGTCCCCGAGTCCGAGCACTGCGTAGCTCAGGCCCTCCAGTCGGGGAGCGCGCTTGCCCAGCAGGTGCTCGCAGAACCCACGCGCGTCGTCGGGAGGGTCTCCGTCTCCTTGCGTGCTGATGACCACGGCCAGCAGCTTCTCGCGTGCCAGCTCTCGCACCGGGTACTCACTGGCCCGGATGATGCGCACGGGAAGGCCCGCGCTCTCCGTCTGGTGCTTGAGTCGCTCGGCGATCAGCCGGCTGTTTCCCGTCTGCGTGCCGTAGACGATGGTGAGGGGCGCGGCGGGTGTCGCCGTGGGAGCCATGGCGACGGACGCCGCCGTGGAGACCGCACCGGGGCGTGCCGCGAGGCCCGCGGCGTAGCCACTCAGCCAATGAAGCGCCGTCGGGTCCAGCCCCGCCACCAGCTCCAGCAGCAACGTGCCCTTCTCCGCGCCCAGCAATGCGCCGATGAAAGGAGGCGGGGACAGGGTGAGATTGCCTGGGGAGGAGGCGCTCATGTCGCGTCCTCCCGTGGGGCGGTGAGGCGTCGTGCCCACTGCTCCGGGGCCTCCGCGTCGTCCAGCTCCCACCAGCCCGTGCCCGCGTCATGGGCTTCCTCTCGCAGCGCACGCCGGACCTGGGGCGCCTCCGCGTAGACCAGGGCGAACAAGCCCGCGCGCGCCAGGGCCAGGGCCACTTCCACATCCCCGGGCACGGTGGCGACATGGCGGCCCAGGTTGAACAGCTCACGCTCCAGCGCGAACGCGCGACTGGCCGCCTCGGGTGTGGCGGGAAGCAGGACGACGGCGCCGACCTGGCCCAGCCGTCCGTGTCGCTCGGCGCTCGTGACGAGCGACGCACCGGCGCGCGAAGTGGACTCCGCGGGGCCGAGCACCATGCCCGCGCCCACGGTGTCGTGGGTGAGCGCGTCGATGACGATGAAGGCCCCCGTGCGCCGGTTCTCCTGGTACGGGTCGCACAACAGGGGCCGGCGGCACACCAGCCGGACGCGGCCGATGTCGTTGAGCGCCAGCGACTCCGAGGGCACCTCCGAGAGGGTCTCCAGCTCCTTGCGCCAGAGCACACGCTCGAACTGCGCGGGTGCAGTGCGCGTGGTCTGCTTCACCAGGTAGCGGCGAGTCACGTCCAGCGGCTGCTCACCGAACCACACCAGCATCGCGTCCAGGTGTTGTAGCGCCAGGGGCGGCTGGTCCACGTGGGCGAGCAGGTCGCCTCGGCTGGCGTCCACGTCGTCCGTGAGCAGCAGTGTGACGGAGTCCGTCGCGGAGGCTTCCTCCTTGGCGCCGTCGAAGGTGTCGATGGCCTCCACGCGCGTCCTGCGACCCGAGGGCAGCACCTGCACCTCGTCTCCCACGCGCACCGTACCGGAGGCCACCTGGCCCGCGAGTCCCCGGTAGTCCTGATGGGGCCGCAGCACGTACTGGACGGGGAAGCGGAAGGGCGCGCCGTCGAGCCTTCGCTGGTGAGGAAGCGACTCCAGCCAGCCCAGCAGCGTGCCGCCCTCGTGCCAGGGTGTGCGGGGACTGAGGCGGGTGATGTTGTCGCCCCGGCTGGCGCTGACGGGGAACAGGCGCACGCCCTCGAAGCCCAGCGTGCGCGCGAAGTCCACCAGCTCGGAGCCGATGCGCTCGAACGTCGCGCGCTCGTAGCCCACCAGGTCCATCTTGTTCACCACCACCGCGAGGTAGGGGATGCCCAGCAGCGAGGCGATGTACGCGTGGCGCCGCGTTTGCGGCAGGACGCCGAGTCGTGCGTCCACCAGGATGACGCCCGCGTCCGCCGTGGAGGCACCCGTGGCCATGTTGCGCGTGTACTGAAGATGTCCTGGCGTGTCGGCGATGATGATCTTCCGCAGCGTCGTGGACAGGTACCGGTACGCCACGTCGATGGTGATGCCCTGCTCTCGCTCGGCACGCAGGCCGTCGGTGAAGAGGGAGAAGTCCAGCTCCTCCTCGTCACCCGCGCCCGCCGCGGCCTTGAGCCCCTGCGCCAGCAGCTCTGGAGGAAGCTCCGTCCGGGCGGCGGCCCGCTTCGCGCTGGCACGTCGCACCGCGGAGATCTGGTCCTCGAAGAGTCCGTCGCACTCGAAGAGGAGTCGGCCGATGAGCGTGGACTTGCCATCGTCCACCGAGCCCACCACCGCGAGCCGCAGCAGCGCCCGGTTGGAGTGCTCGTCGAGGAGTCGTTGGATGTCGGGTTGCGCAACGGCCTGGAGTGCGGTGTCCATCAGAAGTACCCCTCGCGCTTCTTCAGCTCCATGGAGCCTTCTTCGTCGTGGTCGATGAGTCGGCCCTGGCGCTCGGACTGACGTGCGTGGACCATCTCGTGGATGACGGCCTCCACCGTGGTGGCGGATGACTCGATGGCTCCGCTGAGCGGGTAGCAGCCGAGCGTCCGGAAGCGCACCCTCCGGAGCGTGGGCCGCTCCCCGGCGCGCAGGCGCATGCGTTCGTCATCCACCATCAGCAGCGTGCCACCCCGGTCGATGACGGGGCGCTCGGCGGCGAAGTAGAGCGGCACCACCGGGATTTTCTCGCGCAGGACGTAGTGCCACACATCCAGCTCCGTCCAGTTGGACAGGGGGAAGACGCGCATGCTCTCGCCCGCGTCCACGCGGCCGTTGAAGAGGTTCCACAGCTCCGGCCGCTGCCGGCGCGGGTCCCACTGACCATGCTTGTCCCGGAAGGAGAACACGCGCTCCTTGGCGCGGGACTTCTCCTCGTCGCGGCGGGCTCCACCGAAGGCCGCGTCGAAGCCGTGCAGCGCGAGCGCTTCGAGCAGCGCCTGCGTCTTCATCGCGTGCGTGTACTTCTGGCTGCCGTGGTCGAAGGGGTTGATGCCCTCGGCGAGCGCCTTGTGGTTCTGATGGACGAGCAGCCGCAGGCCGTGTCGCGCGATGAAGGCGTCGCGAAACGCGTACATGTCCCGGAACTTCCACGTCGTGTCGACATGGAGCAGCGGGAAGGGCAGGGGCGCCGGGTGGAAGGCCTTGCGCGCCAGGTGCAGCAGCACCTGCGAGTCCTTGCCGATGCTGTAGAGCATCACCGGGTTGGCGAACTCCGCCACCGTTTCGCGGAGGATGTGGATGCTCTCCGATTCCAGCTCCTCCAGGTGCGTGGAGCGTGCATGGGTCGTGTCAGTCATGTCCCGCCTCCGCGAACCGGGGGACGGAGTCTCCCGTCGCCGTGTGATTCCTCGCCGCGAGCGAAGGGAGCCGAGCGCGCAGCGCGACGACTTCGCCCACCACCAGCAGCGAGGGAGAGCCCAGTCCGGCCTTGCGCGCCTCCTGGGCGACGGTGCCCAGGGTGGCCTCCACCACGCGCTGGTGTTCCCAGGTGCCTGCTTCCACCAGGGCGGCGGGCGTGGAGGCCGCGCGACCCGCGGTGACCAGGGCCGCCGTCGTCTCCTCCAGGCGGTTTCCCGCCATGAACAGCACCAGCGTCTGGGCGCGTGCGAGGAAGCCCCAGTCAGGCGCTCCCCCCGCGCGGAACGCCGTGGCGAAGGTCACCTCACCAGACATGTCCCGATGGGTGACGGGAATGCCCGCGGAGGCGGGCACCGCGATGCCCGAGGAGATGCCGGGCACCACCTCGTAGGGGATGCGCGCGGCCTCCAGCGCCAGGGCCTCCTCCCCGCCGCGACCGAAGACGAACGGGTCTCCGCCCTTGAGGCGCACCACGGTGCGGCCGAGCCGTGCCTGGGCGATGAGCACCGCGTGGATGGCCTCCTGTTGTACCGACTCGCCCCCACCTTCCTTGCCCACGTAGATGAGCCGGGCGTGCGGACGCGCGTGCTCCAGCACTCCGGGGTGGATGAGCCGGTCATGCACCACCGTGTCCGCCTCTCGCAGCAAGCGCGCCGCGCGCAGCGTGAGCAGCTCTGGATCTCCAGGGCCCGCACCCACCAGGTACACGCGCCCTCTCGACGACTCCTTCATGTGAACTCTCCAGACGACTTGAAGGTCTTCAGTTCCGAGCGAAGCCGAGCCACCGCGGCCCCTCGCTCACCGCGCGCGAGCAGCGCGCCAGGCTCTCCCTCCACCAATTGCTTCAGCAGGCGCTGACGCCGGGGACCACGAGGCAGCCGTCGGCGCAGCCATCCACTCAGCCTCGCCAGCCAGACGTGGTGGGGCGCGACCTGGGCCCCCAGCTCCCTGCGCAGGTGGCGCGCCAGCGCGGGGGCCTGACCGGCGGTGGAGACCGCCACGGTGATGGGGCCTCGTCGCTCCACCGAGGGCAGGGTGAAGTCGCACAGCTCCGGCTCGTCCGCCGTGTTCACCCACAAGCCCAGCTCACGCGCCTCGGCCGTCAGGTGTTGATTCACGGCGGGCTCATCCGTCGCGGCCAGCACCAGCGCGTGGCCGCGTACATCGCCGGAGGCGTAGGCCCTGCGCTCCCAGTCCAGACGTCCCTCGGCGGCCAGGCGTTGGAGGGTGTCGGTGACGTCAGGGGCTATCAGGTGGAGCCGCGCGCCCGCTTCGAGCAGGGCCAGGGCCCGGCCTTCGGCCACGGCGCCTCCGCCCACCAGCAGGACGCGGCGGCCTTCGAGCCGGAGGCAGACGGGATAGTCGATAGGGGTAGAGGTCGCCATGGCGAGAGTCCGCGTCACCGAACGGGGTGCAGTCCGCACTCGCTGTGCTCTCGTGACTCCCACCACCACCGGCCCGCGCGCTCGTCCTCGTACGGCTTCACCGCGCGCGTGCACGGCGCGCAGCCGATGGACGGGTAGCCCCGGTCATGCAGGGCGTTGTACGGGACGGCGTTCGCCTGGATGTAGCTCCACACCTGTTGCCGGCTCCAGGCCGCCAGGGGGTTGAGCTTGAGCAGTCCGCCGTGGTCGCGGTCGTGCTCGACGACGGCGACCTCGGTGCGGTTGGCGGACTGCTCGCGCCGCAGCCCCGTCACCCAACCGTCCAGTCCCTGAAGCGCGCGACGCAAGGGCTCCACCTTGCGGATGGCGCAGCATTCCTTGCGCGCGTCGAGGCTCCGGCGAAACGAGAAGTAGCCCTGGGTCGACTCCAGCGCCTCGACGCGGGCTCGCTCCGGGAAGTAGGTCTCCACGGGAATGCCGTAGCGATTGCGGACGACCTCGATGAGCTCGTAGGTCTCCGACGGCAGGCGACCGGTGTCGAGGGTGAAGACGCGCAGGCTGGGCGCGTGCTTGCGCGCCAGGTCGATGAGGACCATGTCCTCCACTCCGAAGCTCGAGGCGATGGCCGCGCGCGCGCCGAGCCGCTGCTCGACCCAGGCGAGAATCTCCTCGGTGGTGGCGGCTTCGAGCGACGCGGCTTCCGCGAGCAGGGCCGAGGGCTCGCGAGCGATTCCAAGGGCGGGGGACGACGACACGACGGACACGGTGGACTCCAGGGGCTGAAAAGCAGACGGCCCGCGCCTCTTTCGAGGGCGGGCCGCGCGAGCAGGGGAGAAGGGATGGAACCGCTATCCGCTCCTCGAGGCTCGGGGCCCGCCTGTCGGCGGACACACCTCACACGCACACGCCAGACAGCACGCACAGCGGGCCCCGTGGGGCGCCTGCTGCGTCGCGACTGGCTGGGTGGAGAGAAGGTGCATGAGGGAGCGTCGGGAAGCGGTGTGCGGGAAACAACGGAACAGACCCAGACCTCGGGACGGAGGTGGGGCCAGGCGAGGCGCGGAGGGAATCAGGAGGCTTCCGGCGCGCGCTTCAACAGCCCAGGCCCGAGAGGGCACAACAGGCACACGACCGACAGCAGCGGCGGAACAGCGCGGCCATCGGAGTGGAAGGCGTCAACACGGAACGGCAAGCTAACGGCTGTCACCTCGCGCCGTCAACCTGACCTCCCTGTCCCGAGGGGTACTCAGGTGTCGCTTGTCCCACCCGCCCGCCTCGTGACGGTGGAAGTCTCCAGTCGGTGCGGGGACGCGGTGGGTTCCAGGGTCGCGGGCGTATCGACCCGCAGCGCGGAGCGGTCCAGCTCACGGAGCCGGGGACGACCCAGCAGCGCGAGCGTCCGGTCAATCTCCGAGGTGAGGATGTCCAGCGACAGCTCCACGCCCGCCTGTCCGTCGGCCGCCAGCCCGTAGAGGAACGGGCGACCCACCATGCAGGCGCGTGCGCCCATGGCGACGGCCTTCACCACGTCGGAGCCTCGGCGGATGCCCCCGTCGAGGATGACCTCCGCTCGGCCCTCGACTGCATCCACCACCTCCGGCAGCACGTCGATGGCGCCCGGGAGGAAGTCGAGCTGCCTGCCTCCGTGGTTCGAGACGATGACGGCCTCGACACCCAGCGAGACGGCCTGTCGCGCATCCTCCGCGCAGGTGATGCCCTTGAGCACGAGCGGGCCGGTCCAGATGGAGCGAAGCCACTCCACGTCCTTCCACGTCACCGAAGGGTCGAACTGGCTGTTGGTGAAGCGCGCGACACCCACCGCGTCGGTGCGGGTCAGCGAGGGATGGTCCACGAAGTTGCCGAAGGTGGCTCGGGGGCTCTTTGACATGCGCAGCACCCAGCCCAGGTGGCGCAGCACGTCCATCACATTGGAGAACTGGACGCGAGGAGGCAGGGTGAAGCCATTGCGCCGGTCCTGCTCCCGGTTGCCCATGACGGGCACGTCCACCGTGAGGCACAGCGCGCGATAACCCGCCGCCTTCGCGCGCTCCACCAGCGCACGCGTGACGCTCCGGTCCTTCCAGACGTAGAGCTGGAACCAGAGTGGGGAGGGCGCCGCGGCGGCCACTTCCTCCAGGGTTCCGATGGACATGGTGCTGAGGGTGAAGACGGTGCCTCGGCTCGCCGCGGCCTTCGCGGCCAGCTCTTCACCCCGAGGCGCGAGCAGCCCCGCGAGCCCCGTGGGGCCCAGGATGATGGGGGTGGCCAGCTTCTCTCCGAGCAGCGTGGTGGAGTGGTCCACCGCGCTCACGTCCACCAGGGCCCGCGCTCGGAAGAGATAGCGGTCGAAGCCGCGTCGGTTGGCGCCGGAGGTGAAGCCGTCGTCGGCGGCGCCCTCCACGTAGTCGAAGACGGTTCGGGGCAACCGGCGTCGTGCTCGCTGGCGCAGGTCATCGATGCTGACAATCACGATGCGTGCTCCCTCGGGGCCCGACACCCCAGAGCATCCACTCCGGGAGCGGGCCTGCTGACGTTAGCAGCCCCGACGTGGGGGACCGCGCATCGGGCGTGCATCAAGCTGCGTCTCGCTTCAGCGCGGCGAGCAGTCGCGAGAACAGCTCGGCCAGCGTGGTGACGTGGGGCGCGCGCAGCATCGTGTAGTGGTCTCCCGGTGACTCGTACACCGTCGGCGCGGTGGCAAGCCACGGGCCCCAGCCCAGGTCCGCCGTCACGGTGAGCCCGGGGAGCGGCGTTGCGGCCTTGATGAGCACGGTGGTCCCCTCATACGGCGCGCCCGTGGGCACATAGCCACGCTGGGCTTCGCTCAGTCGCTGGTAGAGCGCGAAGAGACGCTCCGCCGCGTCGACGTCCAGGTCGAAGGCGTGCGTGGAGGCGCGGCGGGTCAGCTCCAGCAGATAGGCGAGCCGCTCCCGGCCTTCGAGGCGGGTCAGTCGCTCCGGGTCCACCGGGAGGTCTCGCCACGGCAGACCGAGCACCTGTCCGAAGGCCGCGAGCTGCGACAGTGCATCCGGTGTCGGACGCGGCTCCGGCTTGGGGGCATGGCTGTCGATCATCGCCAGCAGCTCCACCTGCTCGCCTGATGCCTGGAGCCGACGCGCCATCTCGTAGGCGACGAGCCCGCCGAAGGACCAGCCCGCGAGCAGGTAGGGGCCATGAGGCTGTACGGCGCGAAGCTGCGAGAGGTAGTCACGCGCGAGGATCGCGACGGACGCGGGAGGCAACTCGCCTCCATCGATGCCGCTCGCGGAGAGGCCGTGAATGGGCCGGCTCGGCGCGAGCTGCCGAACGAGCTCCGTGTAGCCCAGCGCGCTGCCGCCGCCTCCGTGGACCAGGAACAACGGGCGCTCGGTGGAGGTGCCCGAGTCGAGGCGCACGAGGTTCGGCGTGGCGCGCGTGCCGTCCTGCTGCTGCTCCAGGAATGGCGCCAGACGCTCGATGCTGGAGCCCTGGAAGAGCGCGGTGACAGGGAGCGAGACTCCCGTGCGCTCGCGAATCCGCGCCATCAGCTTGATGGCGAGGAGTGAGTGGCCGCCGAGTTCGAAGAAGTCGTCCTCGATGCCGACCTGGGGGACGCGAAGGACCTGCGCCCAGATGGAGGCGAGCAGCTCCTCGGTGGGCGTGCGCGGCGCGACGTAGGTGGAGGAGGGAGCCGAGAGGACGGCCTCGGGAGGAGGCAGTGCCTTGCGGTCAATCTTCGCGTTGGAGGTGAGCGGGAGCGCGTCCAGGCGAAGGAGCGACGACGGCACCATGTACTCAGGGAGCCGAGACTTGAGGAAGGCTCGGAGGGAGACGGCGTCCAGGTCGTCGCCGACGAAGTAGCCGACGAGGCGCTTGTCGCCGGGGACGTCCTCGCGAGCGATGGCGATGGCCTCGCGGATGGAGGGATGCGCGAGCATCGCGGCTTCGACTTCGGGCAACTCGATGCGGAAGCCGCGCACCTTCACCTGCGCGTCGGCGCGACCGATGAAGGCGAGCGTCCCGTCGTGGCTCCAGCGGACAAGGTCGCCGGAGCGATAGAGGCGCGCCCCAGGGACGGAGGAGAACGGGTCCGGGATGAAGCGCTCCGCGGTGAGTGAAGGCTGGCCGACGTAGCCGCGAGCCAGGCCGTCACCACCGATGAAGAGCTCACCGGTGATGCCAATGGGGACGGGCTGAAGCGAGGCGTCGAGGACGAGAAGGCGGGTGCCGTTGGTGGGCCTGCCGATGGGCATCGTTGCGCCAACGTCCTCGGGTCGAGCTGCAAGGAAGGTCGTGGCGAAGACGGTGGATTCGGTCGGGCCGTAGCAGTTGGTGACGGAGATGCCCCAGTCCTGCAACGCGCGTCGGACATGAAGGGGCGAGACGATGTCGCCACCCGTGAGGACGCGCTGGAGTGAAGGAGGCGCGGGGAGGCGACTCTCGACGAGCTGGGAGAACAGACCACTGGTGGCCCAGAGCGTGGTGACGCCATGGCGGGCGACGGTCTGGAAGAGCTCTTCGAGCGAGGGGGCCTGAGGAGGGAGGACGACGAGGCGCGCGCCGTGGAGCAGGGCGCCCCAGATTTCGAACGTGGTGGCGTCGAAGGAGATGGGCGCGAGGAGGAGGTGGGTCTGCTCGGGCCCGAGGTGGGTGAAGTCGACGCCGATGAGGGTGTGGATGACGCCGCTGTGGGTGCAGCCAACGCCCTTGGGCTTGCCGGTGGAGCCGGAGGTGAAGTCGATATAGGCGAGCGACTCGGGAAGCGCGGACGACGGCAGGGCTGCGGTGGGGCTGTTGGTCAGCGACACCTCATCCAGGAGGACGCACGTCAGGCCATCGGCGGGCACCTTGTCGAGGACGGCCCGCGTGGAGATGAGGACCTGGGGCTGAGCGTCCTCGAGCATGAATGCAATGCGCTCGCGCGGATACTTCGTGTCGAGGGGGACGTAGGCGGCGCCAGCCTTGAGGATGGCGACGAGGGCGATGATGAGCTCCGCGGAGCGCTCGATGGCGATTGCGACGCGGGAGTCGGTGCGGACGCCGAGCGAACGCAGGTGCCAGGCGAGCTGGTTGGAGCGCTCGTCGAGCTGACGGTAGGTGAGGGAGGTGTCACCGAAGAGGAGCGCGACGGAGTCGGGCGCACGTGCGACGACGTCGGCGAAGACGGCGGGCAGGGTGGACTCGGGCGAGACGTGCGCGGGAGCGGTGGCCCAATCCACGAGGAGGTTGTGCCGCTCCTCGATGGTCAGCATTCCGTGAGCGCGGACCGGGACGTCGGGGCGCGCCACGAGAGCTTCGACGAGCAACTCGAAGTGTCGAGCCATCCGCTCGATGGTGGAGCGCTCGAAGAGGTCGGAGTTGTAGCCCAGACCACCGAAGACGCCTTCAGACGTCTCCGTCAGGTTCAACTGAAGCTCGAACTTGGCGGTGACCGCCACGCTGCCCAGGTCCACCGGACTGAGCGTCAGCTCCGACTTCTGGACGGCGGACTCGGGCGTGTTCTGGAGGACGAAGAGCGCCTGGAATAGCGGGCTGCGGCTCATGTCACGCGCGGGCTGAAGCTCCTCGACGAGTCGCTCGAACGGAATGTCCTGATGGGCGTAGGCACCCAGCGCGGACTCCTTCACCTGCCTCAACAGCTGGAGGAAGGACGCCCGTGAGTCGATGCGGGCGCGAAGCACGAGCGTGTTGATGAAGAAGCCGATGAGCCCTTCGACTTCCGAGCGGTGGCGGCCGGCGATGGGCGAGCCGACGGCGATATCATCCTGTCCCGAGTAGCGGGAGAGCAGGAGCTGCCACGCCGCGAGCAGCAGCATGAACGGTGTAGCGCCTTCACTCTGGCCAAGGGCCTTGAGCTGCTCCGAGACGGCCTTCGAGAGGAAGACCGGAAGCGTGGACCCTCGGAACGTCTGGAGCGGAGGTCGCGCCTTGTCGATGGGCAGCTCCAACGAGGGAGTCCCGGTGAGCTGGTTGCGCCAGTAGGAGAGTTGCTGGTCCAGCACCGCACCCTGGAGCCAGTCACGCTGCCAGACGGCGTAGTCGGCGTACTGGATGGAGAGCGGCGCGAGGGGCGACGGCCTGCCGTGGGCGAAGGCGTCGTACAGCGCGGCGACCTCCTGGGTGAGCACGCCCATGGACCAACCGTCGGAGACGACGTGGTGCATGTTGAGCGCGAGTACGTGCTCGGTGTCGCTCAACTCGAGGACCTGAGCGCGGATGAGCGGACCCGTGGAGAGGTCGAAGGGCCGCTGGTACTCCTCTTTCAGTCTGCGCTGGACCTCGCTGTGAGACGTCTCCGCGTCGAGGCCTCGGAGGTCCACGCGCACCATCGGGAGTTCGCCCACGGGAGAGATGCGCTGGAAGGGTTGCCCATCCAGCTCGAAGAACGTGGTGCGGAGCGCTTCATGACGGCGGACGAGTTCATCGAAGCTGAGCTGGAGCGCGTGGATGTCGAGATGCCCGTCCAGCCGGACGAAGGAGGGCATGTTGTAGATGGAGCTGCCGGGCTGGAGCTGGTCGATGAACCAGAGGCGCTGCTGAGCGAAGGAGAGAGGCAGCGGGCCGGAGCGCGGCACCGGGAGGATGGGGGGAGGCTGAGAGGTGAGGCTCTCCTGCGAGGCCGCGAGGATGCGCGCGGCAAGGGAGGCGACGGTGGGGGCCTCGAAGAGGGCGCGGAGGGGAAGCTCGACGCCGAAGGAGGAGCGGACGCGAGAGATGACCTGGGTGGCGAGGAGGGAGTGGCCACCGAGTGCGAAGAAGTTGTCGGTGACGCCGACGCGCTCCAGGCGGAGGACGGTGGCGAAGAGGGAAGCGAGCTTCTCTTCGTCGGGGTTGCGAGGAGCGACGAAGGAGGAGTCGCCCCGCAGGGAGTCGGCGTCAGGAGCGGGAAGCAGCTTGCGAGCAAGCTTTCCGCTGGGAGTCAGGGGGAGCGCCGCCAGGGAGAGGAAGGCGGAGGGCACCATGTACTCAGGCAGTCGCTTGAGGAGGAAGGTGCGCAGGGCCTCGGAGTCGAGGGCGGTGTCGGGAGCGAGGACGACGTAGCCGATGAGGCGCTTGTCGCCCGGCACGTCCTCACGGACGACAGCAGCGGCGTCGCGCATTCTTGGCGCGGTGCGAAGGACGGACTCGACTTCGCCCAACTCGACGCGGAAGCCACGGACCTTCACCTGGAAGTCGAGGCGGCCGAGGAACTCCAAGGTGCCGTCGGCGCGCCAGCGAGCGGCGTCGCCGGTGCGGTAGAGGCGCGAGCCGGGCACACCGGAGAAGGGATTCGGGACGAAGGCCTGAGCGGTGATGTCGGGGCGGGCGAGGTAGCCGTGAGCGAGGTGGGTGCCGCCGACGTACACCTCACCCGAGACGCCAATGGGGACGGGCTGGCCGAGCGAGTCGAGGACGTAGAGCTGAGTGTGGCCGACAGGCGAGCCGATGGAGGGCAGTCGAGGCCAGGAGGAGGGTGCGCCCTGGAGGCGGAAGGCAGAGACGACGTGCGCCTCGGAGGGGCCGTATTGATTCTCAAGGACGCTGCCCGGGAGCTTCTCGAAGAAGGAAGCGAGGGTGGCGTTGACCTGGAGTTGCTCGCCGGCGGTGACGACTTCGCGAAGGGCGGAAGGAAGCGTGGCGCCGTGAGAGACGGAGTCCGCCATGGCCTGGAGAGCGACGAAGGGGAGGAAGAGTCGCTCCACCTGCTGGCGGTGCATGAAGTCGAGCAGGGCGGGGATGTCCTGGCGGAGTCCCCCGGTGGGCAGGACGACGTGGGCGCCGACCCACCAGGAAGCGAAGA
>NZ_VIFM01000927.1 GCF_006636215.1 Myxococcus llanfairpwllgwyngyllgogerychwyrndrobwllllantysiliogogogochensis
ATCCTGCATATCGTAACCCCTTATCGGTCAGCGCACTGATGACCAGATGCCTGTTATCGGCGGAGGGGACAGCAAACGCGGGATACAGCGAACCATTAAGCCGGACAACACCGCCCAGAGAGTCATCCACGCCCATGACCAGCAAAAGCTGAAGTTGTCGGTTTTCCCGGTCGACAGAACTCATTACCGGCATCAGCGTCGGTGGCAGACGTCCCTGCGTAAAATCCACCCTCCTTGCCACCGGTGATGGCATGGCTGGCTGGCGGTCTTCTCCAAGACAGAAAGACTCCGGCCATGTCTTCGGCTGGCGGAGATTGCGGGTATGTTGCGGCCATGTCTGGCAAACCTGCGTCAGAAGTTGCTCAAAGGTCGCAGAGGAATAAACACGTTGCAGTGGTGGATGT
>NZ_VIFM01000928.1 GCF_006636215.1 Myxococcus llanfairpwllgwyngyllgogerychwyrndrobwllllantysiliogogogochensis
CCGCAGCGTTCGCAAACTGATCTTTATCTGCCTGATCCTGTGGGGCGGTTGCGCCTCCCTGACCGGTATTGTGCATAATATCCCAGCGCTGGCGGCGATCCGCTTTATCCTCGGCGTCGTCGAAGCCGCGGTGATGCCGGCGATGCTTATCTATATCAGCAACTGGTTCACCAAATCAGAGCGCTCTCGCGCCAACACCTTCCTGATCCTCGGTAACCCGGTGACGGTCCTGTGGATGTCGGTAGTCTCCGGCTACCTGATTCAGGCCTTCGGCTGGCGGGAAATGTTCATCATCGAAGGGGTGCCGGCGGTGATCTGGGCCTTCTGCTGGTGGGTGCTGGTGAAAGATAAGCCGTCGCAGGTGTCCTGGCTGGCTGAGAGTGAAAAAGCGGCGCTGCAGGAA
>NZ_VIFM01000929.1 GCF_006636215.1 Myxococcus llanfairpwllgwyngyllgogerychwyrndrobwllllantysiliogogogochensis
GGGCTATACCGTTAACGGCGGCTTTTTCCTGCTCAGCGGCGCGGTCGGCGCCGGGCTCACCTTCGCCGGCGTAACCGGCTTTTGCGGCATGGCGCGTCTGCTGGCGACCATGCCGTGGAACCGGCGCCAGGGGGTTAAAACGCGCTCCAGATAAGCCAGGCAATGCCGCCGAAGAGCAGCCATTTGACGATGTAATAGACCGTCTTATTCCATTTTTTCAACCGTTTACCAACAATACGGATCTGGTAAATATAGCGAAACGCCCGGTTAATCCCGCCGGTGCGATCGCCGATATCGTTGGGCGCCGAAGCGGCGCTCATCAGATGACGTCCCAGCCAGTGGTTAACTTTCTGCGCCCAGCGGTAGCGCATCGGCCGTTCAATATCGCAGAACAGAATCAGGC
>NZ_VIFM01000930.1 GCF_006636215.1 Myxococcus llanfairpwllgwyngyllgogerychwyrndrobwllllantysiliogogogochensis
CAAATATGCTGCAGCACCAGAGTAATCACGCATTTGCTCGCAAACTAAAATGAGTTGGCTTAACACATGGAACTTCATTGGAGTTGTTTGGTTTACTTTCTCCAATAGTGCTCTTGCTTCAGGATATTTTGCTTCAAGGCCAAGGATAGATGATTCTAAATACATGGTAGTCGCGTTTTCTGCTTCAACTTGCTTTCGTTGCAACAGCCAGGATTTTGCTTGACTAATATTGCGCAACTGTAAGTTTGTCTTAACTATCAGCTCGAACAAAGCCGCTGGTTGAGTCAATTTACCCTCGAGCAAGATCGCTTTATTATCTTCTACAACTTTTTCAAAGTCGAATAAGCGATTGGCGCGGTACAAGGCAATAAGTTGCTGATGTAAAGCTTGTAGATCTTTACTG
>NZ_VIFM01000931.1 GCF_006636215.1 Myxococcus llanfairpwllgwyngyllgogerychwyrndrobwllllantysiliogogogochensis
GGCTATGAAGGCGGTGCCAAAAGCGCCCAGCCGGCCTGGGACAGCTTTATGAAGAGCGTGCTGGAAGGCGTTCCGGAAGAACCGTTAACTCCGCCGCCGGGTATCGTCACGGTGAATATCGACCGCAGCACCGGTCAGTTGGCGAATGGGGGCAATAGCCGGGCGGAGTACTTTATTGAAGGAACCCAGCCCACCCAGCAGGCAGTCCGTGAGGTGGGCACCACCCTGACTGACGGCGGCGGTGAAACCCACGAATTGTTCTGACAAAAAAAGCGCCTGCGGGCGCTTTTTTATTGCTGCTTAGCGTGGACGCTCGTTCAGAGTCGGCCCTGGGCCTGCAGCCATTCCCGCACTAAAAACAGCGCGCTGACGTTACGGGCCTCATTAAAATCTTCTTCATCC
>NZ_VIFM01000932.1 GCF_006636215.1 Myxococcus llanfairpwllgwyngyllgogerychwyrndrobwllllantysiliogogogochensis
AGCTTGACCTGCAGGGCCGGCGGCATGTCGCCGATTTCGTCGAGCAGCAGCGTGCCGCCGTCGGCCGCCTGGAAAAGGCCCTTGTGGTTGCTGTGCGCGTCGGTGAAGGCGCCCTTCATGTGGCCGAACAGTTCGGACTCCAGCAGGGCCTCGGGAATGGCGCCGCAGTTCACGGCCACGAACGGCCGCGCCGCGCGCGGGCTGGCGCGGTGGATGGCCCGGGCCAGCAGCTCCTTGCCGCTGCCGCTGTCGCCCAGCAGCAGCACGCTGGCGTCCGACTGCGCGACCATGTGGGCCTCGGCCAGCAGGTCGGCCATGCGGTTGGAGCGGCTCACGATCTCCGCCCGCCAGGTGCTGTCGGACTGCGGGCTCCGGGTGGCGGGCGCGCTCAGCGCCAGGGCC
>NZ_VIFM01000933.1 GCF_006636215.1 Myxococcus llanfairpwllgwyngyllgogerychwyrndrobwllllantysiliogogogochensis
TCCTTGCGCAGGGAGGCGACCAGTCGCTGGCCGGTGAAGCTGTTGAGGAGCCCGGCCACCGTATGGCCTCCCACGGCGAATAAAGCCAGAACGGCCAACCCGGCTCCCGCAGACAACGACAGGGGCGCGTTGCCGTGCAGGGCCGAGTTGACCTGCTCGAGCAGCGAGGCCGTGGCGAGCCCCCCCATGCCGCCCAGGAGCGTCGCGATCGCGATGACCCAGGCGAAGGGTTTCAGCAGATGCCACATTTCCGTGGCGAAGGGGGAGGGGTTCAGAGCGGGCGCGTTCATCGGAGGGCTGCAGGTCGGCGGCAGCAGGGAAGAATTGGGCAGGGCAGGCCAGGAAGTCCGCAGCGGGACATGGCCCCCGGGCAGGGGACCGGGAAAGGGCGGACGCCCGTCC
>NZ_VIFM01000934.1 GCF_006636215.1 Myxococcus llanfairpwllgwyngyllgogerychwyrndrobwllllantysiliogogogochensis
GTGTTGGTGCAGGCGGCAACCCGCGGCGACGGCACCACCGGCGAAGATATTACCTCTAACGTGCGAACTATTCGCGCCATCCCCCTCAAGCTGCATGGCGAGAATATTCCTGCACGCCTTGAGGTACGTGGGGAAGTGTTCCTCCCGCAGGCCGGGTTTGAAAAAATCAATGAGGAAGCTCGCCGCACCGGCGGGAAAGTGTTTGCTAACCCGCGTAATGCGGCAGCGGGTTCGCTGCGCCAGCTCGATCCGCGCATCACTGCGAAGCGACCGCTTACTTTCTTCTGCTACGGCGTGGGCGTGCTGGAGGGCGGCGAGCTGCCGGCCAGCCACTCGGCTCGGTTGCTGCAGTTCAAAGCATGGGGGCTGCCGGTGAGCGATCGCGTCACCCTGTGCCATAC
>NZ_VIFM01000935.1 GCF_006636215.1 Myxococcus llanfairpwllgwyngyllgogerychwyrndrobwllllantysiliogogogochensis
AGGCAACCCCGTGCCGGTCGCCTATGGCGGCCATGACACCAAGGGCATGTTCATCGGCTCGGCCGTGATCAGCGGCGGCATCCTGGCGGAGGACCAGTTTTGAATCAGACCACTCATCCCACGCCGCGCACGCGCGGCGCAGCCACGCCAGTGCTGGCGGGTGCCAAGAAGGGCGCGAGTAACGCCCGAACCCCGGTCGAAACCGCCGACAGCCTGCACTCGATGGCGGTGGCCCGCATCATCGACCTCGCCAGCGAGGGCGAGATCCGTGGCCTGGTTGCCGGCAAGCAGTCGATCTACCTGGACCAGGTGCCGATCGAGAATCCGGACGGCACGCTGAACTTCTCCGGCGTGGACGTGCAGACGCGCTCCGGCACCCAGGACCAGGAGCACATCAGCGG
>NZ_VIFM01000936.1 GCF_006636215.1 Myxococcus llanfairpwllgwyngyllgogerychwyrndrobwllllantysiliogogogochensis
GTTGTAGAAGGTCGACAGGATCTCCTCGCCGTCCAGCCCGAGCGCGTAGAGAAGCGACGTCGCCGGCAGCTTGCGCTTCCGGTCGATGCGGACGTGCACGATGTCCTTGGCATCGAATTCGACGTCGAGCCAGGAGCCGCGATACGGGATGATGCGGGCGGCGAACAGGAGCTTGCCCGACGAGTGGGTCTTGCCCTTGTCGTGGTCGAAGAACACGCCCGGCGAGCGGTGCATCTGCGAGACGATGACGCGCTCGGTGCCGTTGACGATGAAGGTGCCGTTCTCCGTCATCAGGGGCATGTCGCCCATGTAGACGTCCTGCTCCTTGATGTCCTTGACCGACTTGGCCTGGGTGTCCGGATCGACATCGAACACGATCAGCCGCAGGGTCACCTTCAGCG
>NZ_VIFM01000093.1 GCF_006636215.1 Myxococcus llanfairpwllgwyngyllgogerychwyrndrobwllllantysiliogogogochensis
GGGGGCATGAGAGAAGGGCGGGGATGGCCGTGACGCAGCAGTTGAAGGCAGCCAAGGCAGCAGCAGTGGAGCTTCCCGTGGACCCGACGCCGGACGTCGGCTCGGAAGGGGAGAAGGCGAGCGACGGCTCGGGCGCGAGGGAGATCGCGTCCCTGACGCCGATGATGCGCCAGTACCTCGAGGTGAAGGCGCTGCACCCGGACTCGGTGCTCTTCTTCCGGCTCGGGGACTTCTACGAGATGTTCTTCGAGGACGCCGTGCGGGCCTCGGAGATCCTCCAGATCACCCTCACCGCCAGGGCCAAGGGCGCCGACAAGGTGCCCATGTGCGGCATCCCCTACCACTCGTCGCGGCGCTACATCGCGCGCCTGATTGGCGAGGGCCTGAAGGTCGCCATCTGCGAGCAGGTGGAGGAGGCCGGCACCGGGCCCGGCATCGTCCGCCGCGAGGTGACGCGGGTCATCACCCCCGGCATGGTGCTGGACGAGGAGGTGCTGGAGCCTCGGGACAGCAACTTCCTGGCCGCCGTGTGCTGGAGCGAGCGCGGGTGGGGAGGGGCGCTGCTGGAGGCGTCCACCGGCGAGTTCCTCGCCATGGAGGCGGCGTCGGCGGCGGAGCTGGCGGAGTCGCTGTCGCGCGTGGAGCCCCGGGAGCTGCTGGTGCCTGGCGGGCAGCGTGACTCGGCGGAGGTGGCGCAGCTGTGCGCGCGGCTGCCTCGCATGCCCGCCATCGCGGAGAGCGAGGCCGCGGCGTTCGAGCCCACGCGCGCGGCGGGGTTCCTGCGCACGCACTTCGCGGTGCAGTCGCTGTCCGCCTTTGGCCTGGATGACTCGCCCCTGGCCACGAGCGCCGCGGGCGCGGCGCTGCGCTACCTGAAGGACACGCAGAAGACGCCCGCGGCCCACGTGGACCGGCTCAGCCGCCAGGAGCGCTCCGGCAGCCTGCTGATGGACGAGTCCTCGCGCGCCAACCTGGAGGTGCTGCGCTCGCAGCGGGATGGGGGGCGCAAGGGCTCTTTGCTCGGCGTGTTGGATAGGACGGTGACGAGCATGGGGGCGCGCAAGCTGGCGCGCTGGCTGGCCTCGCCCCTGGGTTCGCTGCCGGAGATCCACGCGCGGCTGGACGCGGTGGAGGAGCTGTCCGCGCGCAGCGTGTGGCGCGAGGAGCTGACCGGCATCCTCAAGGAAGTGGCGGACCTGGAGCGGCTGACGGGCCGGCTGTCGCTGGGCGCGGGCAATGCCCGAGACTTGCGCGCGCTGGGATTGTCGCTGGCGCAGCTTCCCCGGCTGGGCAAGGCCCTGGCGCGGTGCCAGACGGCGCTGCTCCAGTCGCTCGCGGGGCCGCTGACGGCGCTGCCGGAGCTGGCGGACCTGCTGGCGCGCGCGGTGGTGGACGAGCCTCCCGTGGTGCTGAAGGAAGGCGGCCTCATCCGCCAGGGCTACCACGCGGAGCTGGACAAGCTGGTGGAGCTGTCCACGTCCGGCAAGGACATCCTGCTGAAGATCGAGCAGCGCGAGAAGGAGCGGACCGGCATCGGCTCGCTGAAGATCCGCTACAACAAGGTCTTCGGGTACTACCTGGAGGTGACGAAGTCGAACCTGCACCTGGTGCCGGCGGACTACATCCGCAAGCAGACCACGGTGGGGGCGGAGCGCTTCGTCACCCCGGAGCTGAAGGAGCACGAGGAGCTGGTGCTCACCGCGGAGGAGAAGCGGTGCGCGCTGGAGCTCCAACTGTTCGAGGAACTTCGCGCGAAGGTCGCCTCGGCGGCGCCGCGCATCCGTTCCGCGGCGGAGGCGGTGGCGGCGGCGGACGCGCTGCTGTCCTTCGCGCGGTGTGCTTCCGAGTATGGCTACACGCGGCCGGAGGTCGACGCGTCGGAGGTGCTGAGCATCACCGCCGGGCGGCATCCGGTGGTGGAGCGGATGCTGGGGGCGGGGGAGTCCTTCGTTCCCAACGACGTGCGGATGGACCCGGAGGACGCGCAGCTGTTGGTCATCACCGGTCCGAACATGGCCGGCAAGAGCACGGTGATGCGGCAGGTGGCGCTCACGGCGCTGATGGCGCAGGCGGGCTCGTTCGTCCCCGCTAAGGCGGCGCGCATCGGCCTGTGTGATCGGATTTTCACGCGCGTGGGCGCGGCGGACAACCTGGCGCGCGGTCAGTCCACCTTCATGGTGGAGATGACGGAGACCAGCCACATCCTCCACCACGCCACGCGCAAGAGCCTCATCATCCTGGATGAGATTGGACGCGGGACGTCGACGTTCGACGGGCTCTCGATTGCGTGGGCGGTGGCGGAGCACCTGCATGACCACGTGAGCGCGCGCACGCTGTTCGCCACGCATTACCACGAGCTGGTGGACCTGGCGCGCGAGCGGACCCGGGTGAAGAACCTGTGCATCGCCGTGAAGGAGCAGGGCGGCAAGGTCATCTTCCTGCGCAAGTTGATTCCCGGCGGGGCCAGCCGCTCCTACGGCATCGAAGTGGCGAAGCTCGCGGGCCTGCCCTCGGAGGTCGTGGGGCGGGCGCGGGAGCTGCTCCAGAACCTGGAGTCAGGCGAACTGGACGACGCGGGGCGTCCTCGCGTGGCGGTGCGGCAGAACCCGAAGCGCGCGGTGTCCACGGGGCAGCTCGGACTCTTCGGAGAGCCGGCGCCCGTGGCCCCGGCCGCCCCGGCGCTGCCTGCCTCGCACCAGCAGGCGCTGGAGACGCTCAAGGCGGTGTCCGTCAACACGCTGACGCCGCTGGACGCGCTCAACCTGCTGGCGAAGCTCCAGCGCGAACTGGAGGGCTGAGCGACGCGCGGTCAGCCCATGATGTTCTTCTTGTTGTGAAAGAGCGGGTCGCCCAGGCGGCACACGTTCTTGCCTTCGAACTTCACGTCGAAGGAGTACATCATGAACTCGCAGGGGCCCTTGGTGGCGCTGCTGGCCACGCCGCCGCCCGCGGTGCCGGCCTCGTTGCCTGACGAGACGCTGTAGGTGGCCCCCTTCACCATGGGCATGTGCCCTTCGATGGTGACTGTCTTGGGGCCATCCGCCGTGTCCGCGGAGCGACCCACGTTCGGGTAGGGGATGGGGACCGGGCCGGCGGGAGACGGGGTCTTGCAGACGTCTGGCAGGACGATGCTCTGCCCCTTGCTTCCACCATGGGTGACGCCTCGACCGTTGACGAAGGTGGGCACGGAAAGGTCCTTTCTCGAAGGGGCGAGAGTGTCGTGAGCCGTCAGGCGCTCACGAATTCGTGGGGTTCCAGGAAGCGGAGATGGGGGAAGGCCTTTGACTCCAGCACGCGCTTGACGTCCTCGTGGACGAGGACCGCGCTGACGTTCTCCGCGAGCCGAAACAGCTTGAGGCCACGGGGCTTGTCACCATCAATGGCCAGGTGGTCGATGCTCGCGTCGATCAGGCGGGAGCTGTCAGGAGTGTGGAAGACGGTCTCCGCGAGGTTCGCGGCCCTCACCAGCCCGATGACATTGAAGGCCTTGTAGCCCCGGTGGACGACGGTTCCATCCTCGCTCTGGATGACGGCGTCATAGACGTCGAGGCTGTCCACACCTGCCTCGAGCAGCGCCGCATGGAACGCATTGCTCATGAGGTTGGCCGTATTGAAGTAGTCCAGCAGTTCTCCCTGCTCATTGCCAGGGATGATTCCGACGACGATGAGTTGTGAGGGCGGACGCTGGAAGGGTTTGCCGGCCCACCATCGGTCTCGAAGACTCAGGTTTGGCACGGGATAGATGAGCATCATGTCGTGGCTGCTCGACTCGAGAATGTAATATTTCGGGATCGCTTGCATCGTGACGGCTCAGAGAATCCTGGTGACGCTGCCCTTGGCCTTGGACCTGGTGAACTTCCCGATGCCTACCATTTCATCCGCATAGTCTTGAGTGAGGGAGTCCGTATAAAGTGGGGGGCGCCAGACGGACTTCGTCAGGAGTCCGCGGAGGCTCTCGGAGAGCGAATTCAGGCGTGCGGTGAGTCCCAAGGGCGGCGCGAACCTGTCCTCGTTCTCAGCCTTGCTCTCCATCGCGATGGAGCACGACTCGGTGGCCATCACCGCCAGGCGCTCGCCAATCGACTGAAGAATCGCTCTTGCCTTGTCCGAGTATGGTTTGTGACGCATGTGGAACTGCCTGCCACCGGAGGCTTCGATGGCGGCCGCGACGTAGGCGGGTTTGAATGCTTCTGTCTCTTCGCCCAACACGTCATCCTTGCGCTTCTTGAGGTATTTGAGTCCCAGGTCCGCGGGCCATTCGTTGCAGTTGGAGAGAGCGTAGGGGCTTGGTAACCATTCCCCATTCTCGGCGGCGTTGACGTCGTAGCCAATGGAATATCCCTTCTTGATGTAGCTCGACATGGCTGGCCCTCCCTTGTCAGGGAGGTAGTCCGCGATGCAGTTGTCGTCTCCCATGAAAGGAACGACGGAGGACCCCTTGAGCGACTCGTTTCCCGGGATGAGGTGATGGGGTGCGTACTGGAGGGGGTATTCCTCCTCCTCCTTGTCCTCCGCGTAGGTCTGAATCAGCTTCGGGCGTTTGACCGTTCCATAGGTCACGACCTCCCCCTTCTTGAACAGCAGGGAGACCTTGTCCGCTGCGGGCTCGAGGTTCTTGGCTGCCTTCATCTTCCTGCCCAGCACGCCGCCGTCCGTCGCCGCCATTCCTCCCACGGCGTCATCATCGGGGTTCTGCAGCAACATCTTCTGGGAGTGCGCGTCGCCTTGCTCGTGCCAGGGGCAGGTCTTCTCGTTGTGCACCTCCTCCGAGACGAATTCCGAGACGGCCACTTCTTCACCGATCTCCATGGTCCTCCTCCTTCCAAGTTCCAGTTCAGGTGGGCTGCAGGAGCGCCGCCGCACGGCCCTCAAGGTCGGAGGTGCTCCAGACCAGGGTGGGGCCCTTCACGTGCCCGGCGCGCAGGCGCTCCGCGGCGAGCACCAGCATCAGAGGTCCCAACGCCGCGCCGGCGTCGCCCACGCAGTCCGCGGGATGTTCGATGCGATGTGCCTCCTGGAAGCGCTCCGCGTTTCGCAGGTAGGCCACGCCCCATTCCTTGCTGGGCAGGCTCTCTCCATTGAAGCCCGCGAACACGCACTGCACCTTGGGCGCGTTGCCCGGCATCCCCGCGAAGAGCGCTTGAAACGCGTGGGCGAGACCGTCTCCAAGATAGGGCTCCTCGGAGTAGCGGTGCCCCTGCTCCGTGCCGACTCCCACGTGGGTGATGCGGGCCACGGGCTCGAGGCCGAAGCGTCGCGCGCCACCAGGAGTAGACAGGAGCAGGAAGCTCGCGGCCTCTCCCGGAATGAAGCCGTCCGTGCCCCGGGGGCGCAGTCGGTCCTCCGAGTCCAGCACGGCCAGCCTCCGGGGATGGTTGAAGGTGTCCAGCCCACCGACGATGACGGTGGAGGCCTGTCCCGTGGACAGCAGTCGCATCGCGTCGCGCAGGGCCAGGAGGCCGCCCGCTCCGCCGTGCCGGTACACCCGGCTGCTGGCGACATCGAGCCGCACTCCCGATTGGCGGGCGAGCTGCTCCATCATCACCCGTGAGGAGGGAAGCTGAATCCCCCATCGGTCCTCGGGGAGGGCCAGGAGCAGGGGCGCCGCACCCGTGAGGCCCGCGCAGGCCTCCGCGAGGGCGTACGTGGACAGGCGCAACAGGCGAATCCAGGTGTTGGAGAGGCGCGTCCCGTCGACCTCCAGGGGCGGCAGGTAGTGCTCGGCGAGGAACGACACCACCTGTCGTTCATGGGCACGGTTCAAGAGGCCTGCCTCCGCGAACCGCACGAGCCCCGCGCGGACGGACGTCGCCGTGGTGGGCACATCGAGCCCCACCGGGGTGGTGGCTCCCAGCCCCACGACCTCCACGCCAGGCATGGCGCCGCTCACGAGCGAGCCCCCGTCATGCGCTTCACCGCGAGCGTCACCTGCTCGACCTTCAAGGCGCGCTTGTCGCAAGGAACGCATCCGCGCCACGTCAACGAGAAGCGGTGCTGGTCTGGCTCCAGGAGCAGGGTCTCGATGTGGAGGCGCGGCTTCTCCTCCTTGCCGGCGATGCGCACGGAGGCTTCCAGGTCCACCTCGGGCAGATGGAAGCGCTGCACGCCTTCGGGCGCCGCGTTGATGAGCTCCACGGGCTCGCCGCCCTTCAGCCAGGTCGGGTAGATCTGTCCCTCGGGGGCGGCCTGGAAGAAACGCGTGTCGAAGTCTCGCGGGAGATAGGGCGCGCGATGCTTCTTCCAGGCTTCGTCATACGTCCCCGCGAACCCCATTCGCGGCTGCCAGGACGGAGCGACGAAACCCACGCCGTGTGGCGGTGTCTTGTCGGACAGGCTGGTGAGGGGGAAGCCGGGGTGCGTGAGGTTGGGCAGCGGCGTGCCGTTCATCGCCTTGACGGCGCGCTGTCCCCGAAAGCCCACGCCCACCGGGTTTCGCATCTCCGCGAGGAAGCCGTGAGGGCCCGTCTGGTGACGGCCTCCGTAGGCGCGCTCCCACGTCAGGGGCACCCGCGTCGTCGGAATGGGCGTCGTCGCTGATGCGCCCAGCAGGCCCGCCTTCCAGGTCCTGTCTCCGTGGACCTGCACCAGCTTCTTGAGAGTACCCACCGACATGGACAGGCCAAAGTCCGACGCCGGACGTCCCTTGGGTGCGTGGGCGTCTCCGACGAGGACGACGTCCGTGCCGCGCTTCATGAGGTGTGATTCGCCCGAGTACTTGAGGCTGGTCTCTCCGGGAGGGCCCCAGTGCTCGTCCACGTGCGCGACGGCCTGCTGTGTCTCGGCGACGTGGAGCCCGCTGGAGGTCATGGCGAAGGTCGCCTTGAGGACCACGTACAGCGTGTCCACACCCTTCTCGTCTGGAAACAGGTAGATCGCTGGCGCGAAGGGGGTGGTGTTCTCGAGTTGCAGCATGGCGGTGTTCCCCTGGCTGGCATGCTCATCGCGTCGTGAGTCGCGGTCGGCCCGTCCTGACGGCTGTCAGGCCCGTGGCCAGGGCCGCGGTCTGCCGGTTCGCCCACGTCCGCGTGTCGAAGCGCACGGCGCCCTGGGTCTGGACCGCCAGGTCGAGCGCGAGCTGTTCGCGCCCGCGCATGGGCTCGGTGGAGAGGGCCTTCCACGCGACCTCGGGGGAAAGGGGCTGGCCCCGCAGGTAGCGCGTCTTCGGGGAGAAGTGGTCCTTCTCCTTCGCCCACCACCGGGCGACGGCGGTCGCGTCCGGGAGGGGCAGGGTGGCTTCAGGGGAAGGGACGAGGTCCGCGTCCAGGTCGTCCTCCTCGAGGGGCGGGAGGCCGTTCTCCTCGTCGGCCTTGGCGGGCCGTGCGAAGTCGCCTTCCAGCCGCAGCCCCGTCACGCGAGAGAAGGACTCGCCCGCGAGGCGAGCGGTCCTGTCGTGCTTCATGGCCTCCAGGCAGAGCTCCGCGGCGTGACGCCAGCCGGAGTGACCCAGCGCCCACAGGGCCGCTGACTCCAAGGCGGGCACGTCCAGCGCGGCGGCCATCCGGGACACGTCCTCGGCGTGACCTGCCGCCGCGAGCACCGCGAGGACCCGCGCGGCTTCGGGCGCCGTGCTCGCGACGGGCCTGCGGAGGGCATGGAGCGCGGCGGGATATCCCAGGGCCAACGCCGTCTCACCGGCGGCGATGCGCACGTCGGGGCTTTGCGCGCCAAGGGCTGATTCCAGCAGGGGACGCGCGGCTGGAAGGTCTTCACGGAGCGCTCTCAGTGCCGCCGTCTTGATTTCGGCGGACTCGCTGCGCAGCAGCGGCAACAAGGCTTCAGCCTCCAGCGCTTCGCCACGAAGGCTCAGCAGGCCCAACGCCGCGGCCTGGAGTCCTGGCGTCGCTTGAAGCTCACGACGTCGCAGGAATTTCGAGACCTCGGCGGTGGGTGCCAGGCGCAGCGCCCTGAAGAGGGCTGTCTGTCGCGGCCCTGGCGCCTCCGAGAAGAACGGGAGGAGCCAGTCCAGGGGCGCGCCCGTCGCCATCAGCGCGAGGGCCGCGACGAAGACCTCCTCGGGCCGGGTGCTCTCCAGCCAGGGAATGACGAGTCGCTCGGGGGCTTCCGGGCCCGCGCACGCCAGCCCGTCCAGATGGGCCAGCAAACGGGCCTCGGGCCCCTGAGCCACTTCGTGCAAGCGATAGTCAGGAGAATGGCGGGCCCGCTGCCATTGACTCGCGAGAAAGGCAGCCTCCTCCAGGTGTTCCTCCACGATGTCCCACATGACGGGGCATCGGCGCGGAGCCGCCATCAATTCACCTTCACCGCGGCACCCTTGATGCGCTGGACGCCTGACGCGTGCGATTCAATCTGGGTGCCTCGGATGACGACTCGTCCATTCCGACGCAGGGTGATGCTGGCCTCGCCGCAGAGCAGCACGATTTCGTCCTGGCCCTCGAGGACGATGCGCTGGCCATCCACGCTGGCGGAGACAGGCAGCGCGGGGACCTTGGCTTCCACCGAGCGCAGGAGGTTCTTCCTCGGCTCGAGGAGTCCCATGAGGATGGGGCGGCCGGGCAGTCCTCCCTCGAAGGTGAGGAGGACCTCCGTCTGAGGCGCCACCTCCTCCAGGTGTGTCGTGCTCGCGCCGGCGAGCACGCGAGCGGGCACCGGGCCGGAGGGATTCCCCTCGAAGTCCACCAGCGGAAGGCCCTCCTCCGACATGCCCGTGAGGCGTCCCACGTGAGGGGTCGAAAAGAGGGCTGAGGACGGGCGAAGGATGACGACCTCCGCGGGGGCGGCGGATGCGTTTCGACGCTTCATGAAGACAAGCTATCAAAACCTGACAATGCAAAGTTGGACTTCCTGTAAAATCGAGCCTTTCTGGTGCTTGGCCTTGTTGGCATTCAGGGCTGTCTCGCGGCCCACATCGAGTGCAGGGGGGCTTCCCGGATGCGGGAGGCGTGACGAGATCTGGGGGTCTATGAAGCTGGCCTCCATCATCGTCGGAATCGGTATCGCGGGCTGCGCGGCCCGGGGCGTCCAGGCAGGGCCGGAGAGCGTTCCGGCCGAGGGTGGTTCAGGGCGCGACGTGCTCGTGTTCGAGGGCATGTGCGACGCGTCGGGCGCGGTGGCGCTGGGTGGCTCGTTGTTCGTGGTGGGTGACGACGAGGACAACATCCTCCGCGTCTATGACGCCCGGCGCGGTGGCGCCCCGGTGCGCAGCGTGGACCTGTCACCGGAGCTGGAACTGCCGGCCCACAAGAAGAAGGCCCCGGAGGCGGACATCGAGGCCGCCACGGGCCTGGGCTCGTACTCCTTCTGGCTCACGTCCCACGGCCGCAACAGCTCCGGGAAGAAGGCGCCCAGCCGCCTGCGCTTCTTCGCCACCGAGGAGAAGGAAGGCCTGCCCCAGCTCGTGGGCCGTCCCTACACGCAACTGCTGGATGACCTGCTCGCGGCGCCGCAGCTCGGCGCGTTCCGACTCGCGGACGCCGAGGGCCTGGCCCCCAAGGCTCCAGGTGGGCTCAACATCGAGGGCATGACGGCGATGGCTGACGGCGCGTCCATCCTCATCGGCTTCCGCAGTCCCGTGCCTCAAGGCAAGGCGCTGCTCGTTCCGCTCCTCAATCCGAAGGAGATGGTGCTGGAGGGCGCCTCCGCGCGCGTGGGTGAGCCTCGGCTGGTGGACCTGGGCGGAATGGGCGTCCGCTCCATGTCCTGGTGGCGCGGGCGCTATCTCATCATCAGCGGGGGCACGGATGGCGGGGGCACCTCGCACCTGTTCACCTGGGCTGGCGGAGACGATGCGCCCGTCCTGGCGAGCGACGTGGACCTGGCGGGCTTCAACCCGGAGGCCTTCTTCACACCCGAGGACGCGGAGGAGATTCTGCTGCTCAGTGACGATGGCTCGAGGCCGCTCGACGGCGTGGCGTGCAAGAAGCTCAAGGACCCCGCGCGCAAGCGCTTCCGTGGCATCTGGGTTCGCCCGGGGGAACAGGGCTGACGAGCGTCCTCCCTCATTGACGGGCCCACGGCGGCGTCGCGAGAATCACCGCTTTTCCGCCGGGGAGTCTCCGTGAATCGTGTCTCTGGTCTGCTGGCGTTGCTCTGCGTCTGTGTCTCGTCGGCCGCGCTCGCGCAACGCAAGGAGCTCACCCCCGCCACACCGGAGGCGACGTGTGAACTCACCCCCGCGCTGCGCCTCACCATGCTGGGCGGCGGCTCTTTCGACCTCAAGGAGCCGGCCCTCTATTTCTTCTCACGCTCGCGCAGCCAGGTGCAGGTGTTGGTCTCCCAGCCGGAGGGCGCGACGGAGCCTCGGCTCGAAGCCGTGGGCTTCTGGCATTTGAAGTCGGAATGTCTCATCTCCGTCGACGCCAAAGGGGTCCAGTACGGCTCGAAGCTGGATTGCGAGGACGCGGAGATCGAGGCGAAGGTGAAGGGCTCGGAGGTCACCATCCAGACTCCCGAAAAGGACGTCTTCAAGGTGACCCTTCCGTCCAAGGAGAGCGCCTCGCTGGGCCTGCGCATCACCCTCGTCGCCGAGGGCAACTTCCGGCGTGTGTGGGGCAGCCTGTGTGGGGAGTACAAGAATCCCCCCGCCACGGTGCCTGGCAAGGCGGATGAGTTGCGTCAGCTCAAGCGACACTCGACGTTGAGCCAGGACTACAAGACCGGTACCAACAGCATCTTCCACATGGTGGGGGAGGCCCAGAAGCGCGCCCGAGGCGAGTAGCGCGCGGATACGCGGATCACGTGTAGGCTGTCGGCCCAATGCAGCTGGCCATTCCTCATGCACCTCGAAAGGTGCGACTGACGCAGGTTCCCGGCGCGGTGGGTCGTCTCGCGCGAGATGCCGTGCTCGGGCTGGCCTTCATGGCGTTGCTCGGCGCCGGGGCCACCTGGGCGGGCCGCTTCTTCGTGGAGGAGCACGGCTTCAACGCGCGGGCGGAGGAAGTGGACGGGGTGCTGGTCGCCACGCGGCTCCCCCCGACGGACAAGCGCGACGGCGCCGAGGGCCTGCTCGAGGTCCTCTACACCTTCCAGAACGTGGAGCACTCCGTGTCGGACGTCCGCACCTTCGCGGAGTACGCGGAGGGGCTGGGCCATGGCGCGGTGGTGAAGCTGCTGGTGGACCCGGCCGCGCCGGGCAGTCCCCGTGAAGCCGGCTTCGCGCGGACCCGGGCCTCCCGCATGGGGTGGTTGCCATTTGGCCTGGGGCTGGGCGCGCTCGGGGCGGCGGCCATGTTCACCCGCGAGGCCCGGCGACTGGTGCGCTCGGAAGTGGAGCCGCTGCGACTGGGCGCGTTGGTGTGGCTCACGCCGGATGCGCCCTTGCCGGAGGCTCGGGGCGAGGTGGTCTTCCCCGCCCACTACTTCCGGCAGGACGTCAAATTAGAGGTCCGCGCGCGGGTGCGTCCGGGCCGGGCGCCGGTGCGCAACGGGACGAAGGTGCTCGCGGCGGTGGTGCCTCGGGAGCCCGGCTGGGCGCGGGTCATCGACCAGGACCTGGCGGGCGTGCTCGGCTGGCTGCGCTGAGCTGACGGGTAGGGCCGAAAATTTGCCGGTGACGTGGGGCCGTGTGACACACGCCTGTAGCTCCCAGTTCGCCGGAGGTTCTTCATGTGCCCACGCCTTTTGCTCGCGCTGCCCATGCTGCTGTTGCTCGTCCCGGGCACGGTGGGGGCCGCGAAGCGGGATGAGGCGGAGGCCGCGTACCAGGGGGCTCGCCGCGCGTACTACGCGCTGAAGGACGACGCGGCCCGGCGCAAACTGCGCCACCACTGGCTCAACGTGGTGCACAAGTTCGAGGCGGTGGCGAAGAGCCACCCCAAGTCCGAGCGCGCGCCCGACGCCCTCTTCACCGCGGGCGAGCTGCTCCAGGAACTCAGCCGCATCTCCTTCGTCGAAGAGGACCTGAAGTCGGCCATCGCCGATTACGACAAGCTGAGCCGCGACTACCCCAAGCACCGGCTGGCGGACGATGCCGCGCTGGCGCTCGCGCGCATCCACGTCCACCGGATGGACCGGCCCGAGGACGCGCGCCGCGTGCTGGCGGACATGCTCGCCATCAACAGCAAGGGCGACCAGGCGAAGGAGATGAAGACGCTGCTGGCCTCGCTGCCGACGCCCAAGGGCGCTCCCGTCGCGCCCGCTCCGTCGCGCGGCAAGCCCGCCACGCCGGTGCCGAACAAGACGCCCGTGCAGGAGGAGAAGGCCACGGCGGTCGCTCGGGTGGAGACGCCGTCGGAGCGCCCGGCGTCCGCGCTGGTGGGGGCCATCGAGAAGCTGGCCCGCGAGCCGTCCCCGATGATTCCCCGCCTGGACCCCAGCGCTCCCGTGGGGGTTGAGTCGTCCGGTGAGGGCAAGGGGCTGGATGAAGCCGTCGCCGCCGCGCTGGCCGCGAAGGAGCAGTCCTCCAAGGCCCCCGCTGTCGCCGTGGCGTCGAAGCCCGTGGTGGCTCCGGTCGAGGTGGCCTCGTCGAAGGTCTCCACGCCGCGCCCTCAGGAGCGTCGCCCGGAGGCCGAGCCCGTCCAGGCCGTGTCGACCGTCGCGGAGAAGCCGAAGGCCGAGGTGGCGCCGAAGAGCATCGAGGTCGCCGCCGCCGCGGTGGTCGAGCCGCCCAAGCCGATCACGCGTCCTGTGGATGACGAGGTCGCGCAGGCGCGGCTCAAGGCGGTGGCGAAGCAGTCGCGCCGGGCGGAGCTGACGTTGGCGGAGCAGCTGGGCCTCAAGGTGCGGCGCGTGGTCATTGATCCGGGACACGGCGGTCACGACACGGGCGCCATCGGCAAGGAGGGGACGCGCGAGAAGGACGTGGCGCTCTCCATCTCCCTCAAGCTGGCGGACGAGCTGCGCGAGCGCGGGTTGGAAGTCGTCCTGACGCGAGAGGATGATCGCTTCATCCGCCTGGAGGACCGCGCGAAGTTCGCCAACACGGAGCGGGGTGACTTGTTCATCTCCGTCCACTGCAACGCGGCGACGAGCCGGAAGCTGCGCGGCATCGAGACGTACACGCTCAACACGTCGGCGGACCGGTACTCCATCCGGCTGGCCGCGCGGGAGAACGCGTCGTCCGAGAAGGGCATCAGCGACCTCCAGTTCATCCTGGCGGACCTGGCGACGAAGGCGAACACCGAGGAGTCCTCGCGGCTCGCCAACCAGGTGCAGCGCAGCCTGGTGACGTCCCTGTCGACCAAATACACGGACATCAAGGGGCTGGGCCACAAGGAGGCCCTGTTCTACGTGCTGCTCGGCGTGAAGATGCCGGCCATCCTCGTGGAGACCGCGTTCCTGTCCAACCTGGACGAGGAGAAGCGCCTGGCCACCAGCGCCTACCAGACGGACGTGGCCAAGGCGATTGCCCACGGTGTCGAGGAGTTCCTCGGCGACCGCAGCCGCGTGGCGAAGATCGACTGACGGTGCTGGCGACGGGGCGGGGTTCCCACGTCGCCAGTGCGCGAGTCGAGAGTCTTCAGCGGAGCGCGCGCGTCAGGAGCACCGTCGCCGCGAGGCACGCCACCGTCCGCACGTGGTTCCACGCGGTCCAGCCGGACACATAGCGTGCCCAGTGGAGCGCGGCGTCCGCGCTGTCCGGGTTCAGCGCGGCCAGCGCGTCGTTGCGCGGCACGTTGAACGCGGCGGTCACCCCGAAGCAGCCGACGAGGAAGATGGCGCCTCCCAGGAGCCGCTCTCGCGAATGAGGGTCACTCCAGGTGCCCGGCGAGGACAGCACCAGTCCCGCGCAGGTGAGCGCGGTGCCGATGAACGCCGCGATGAACAGGCCCGACACCGCCGAGACGTTGATGGCCTGCATCGCGGCGATGCCCCGCGCCGCGGGCAACCGTGTCAGGCCGTTCATCACGAACGTCGAGAAGGCGAAGAACACGCCCGCCATCAGCCCGCAGCCGAGCACGGACACCCACGTCAGGATTCGCAGCACCGTCTCCATCATCCGTCCCGTCTCCATTCACTTCGTCGTGGCGGCGAGCGCGAGCTCTTCCACGAAGTCCTCGAACCGTGTCGGTGTCGTGTTGTGCGCGGTCCGCCCCGCACGAGGCCTGACGCGTCCTTCGTTGAAGGCGAGGGTCATCTCGACATAGAGCCCGGCGAACGTCTCTGACATTCCGGCCTGCACGAGCGCCTGGGTCATCTCCGCGGGGGCGAGCCGGACATACTCGAGCCCAGGCTTGCCCAGGCGCGCTCCGAGTATGCGGGTGGCCTCGCGATAGCTGAGGTCCCTGGGGCCCAGCAGCTCCCGAATGGCGAGGCCCTTCCAGTCCCGATGCAGCATCGCCTTCGCCGCGACGTCGGCGATGTCCCGGGTCGCAATCATCGGAACGGCGAGGTCCGGATCGACGGAGTCCGCGTTGACGCCCTGGTGCTCGATGACGGCGAGCGCATCGAAGAAGTTCTCGAAGAAGGACACGGGACGCAGCAGCAGTACGTTCGTGTCCTCCAGCGTCTTCAGGCGCTCCTCCTGCGCATGGAGCGTGGCGAGCAGCCCCGTCCCCTCCCGTTGCTCCGCGCCCAGGCTGCTCAAGGCGACGACGTGTCGCACGCCGCTGTCCCGGAGCGCCTGGACGATGGCCTCGCCCTTGCGCCGCTGGTCCCCGTGGTAGTCCGGCGACTCCCGGTCCGCCGGCAGCAGCGTGTAGACGGCCTCGGCGCCGGCAAACGCCTTCGCCAGGAACGCGGCGTCGCCCGGGTCTCCCACGAGCACCTGCGCGCCGCGTGCGGCGAGCTCCGCCAGTCGACTCTCGGAGCGGCCCAATGCTCGGACGTCCTGCCCGGCCGCGAGCAGCAACTCCACCACCTTCTTGCCGGTGTTCCCGGTCGCTCCCATCACCGTCAACATGTGTGCTCCCTGGGGCCTTGAGCCCCGTGGCATTGGCTTGCCTGGAGTCCAATATCGGGGCACGAGCCAGGACTCTCAATGATGCGAAGTCGCTGATTCATGCTCGTTCGTCCAGGTTGGGGTGGACGACGGGGAAGGTGGGGCGGATACTCGGGACATGAAGAACCTGATGCCCTCGGTGGACTCGCTCGGCGAGGCCCTGCACTTCCTGCGGATGAGCGGCACGTTCTATTGCCGCTCGGAGCTGACGGCGCCGTGGGGGCTCGCGCTGCCGGTGATGAAGGGCAGCCTGATGTTCCATGTCGTGACGTCGGGACAGTGCTGGCTCGAGGTCGATGGTGTGGAAGACCAACTGCTCCAGCCGGGCACGTTCGTGCTCTTGCCCCATGGAGAGGGGCATCGCGTGTCGAGCGATCGAGGGGGGCCGACGCGGAAGCTGGAGGAGCTCCCCGAGGAACTCGTGAGCGAGCGCTACTCCGTCCTGCGGCACGGTGGAGGAGGGACACCCACGACGCTCATCTGCGGGGTCGTGCGCTTGGACCATCCCGCCGCCCGGCACCTCGTCACGCTGCTGCCGAGCGTCATCCGCGTGGAGCCTTCAGGCTCACCCCGCATGGACTGGCTCCAGAGCACGTTGCGCTTCATCGCCGACGAGGCGAGGGAGTTGAGGCCCGGAGGCGAGACGGTCATCACCCGGCTCGCGGACGTGCTGGTGGTCCAGGCGCTCCGAGAGTGGATGGCCCAGGGCTCCGGTGCGCGCACGGGCTGGTTGGGGGCGCTGCAGGACCCCGAACTGGGGCGCGCGCTCGCGCTCATCCACCGCGAGCCGACGAGTCCGTGGACGGTGGCCTCGCTGGCCTCGCGGGTCGCGATGTCCCGTTCGGCGTTCTCGGCGCGCTTCACGCGGATGGTGGGCGAGCCGCCCATGCACTACCTCGCGCGGTGGCGGATGTACGTCGCGCATACGGCGCTGAAGGAGGAGCGCCCCGGGCTGGCCGAGCTCGCGGAGCGCATGGGGTATCAGTCCGAAGCGGCCTTCAGTCGCGCGTTCAAGCGCTTCATGGGCGTGTCACCTGGAGCCGTGCGCAGGGGCGACGCGACGTCGCTCCCGGCCCTGGGCATGTCCGCGTGAGTCGCGCGCAGGTAGGACTCAACCCACGCGGCGGATGCCGAGGTGGACGTGGTCGTAGTGGTCGGGCACCTTCCAGAGCAGCTGCACCGAGTACTTCTTCCCGTCGACCTCGATGGTGTGCTTGTTGAACGTGCCGATGTTGCTCTCGGGGATGCCGTACTTCTGGGCGAGCTGTCTGGCGAGCTGGTCCCCCTTCGCGCCCCGGACACCGAAGTCCACGGCGTATGCATTCGTGTTGCCCGTGTAGTGGTCCGAACGCGTGGAGGAGCCCGCGGACTGGGTCTGCTGGGCGTTGCGCTTCTCGCTCGTCACCGGAATGCCCAGCGTCCGGGCGATGGCCTTCCCCGCATCGGCCACGCCCTCCGAGCCGCCCCATCCCTTGCCCGCCTTGATGCCACCACGGGCCGTCGCGCCAGGGGTGGCGCCGTCCTCCTCGGGCCGTGAGCCCTTCGGCTTGGAGGTGTCCATCTGGCCGACCCGACGGGGCTTGTCGTCGAAGCCATCCGGAATCCGCAAGCTCTTGCCCGCGATGATGAGGTCGGGATTCTGGATGTTGTTGGCCTTGGCCAGGGCCTGCACAGACGTCTGGTAGCGGTTCGCGAGCTGGGAGAGGGTTTCACCGCGCTGAATGGGGTGGAGGGCGGACATGGGGTGGATTCCTATGTGGAAGAGGAATGTCCTCGGTACGCACGCCTGGGTGTGGCGGTTACAGGTGCCCACTTTTTCGCAAGGGCCGCAGCCGGCGAAGCGGCCCTTCGGGCATGATTCCTCGAATGGCTGACTTGGGGTGGCCGCCGTTCGACGTCCTGGTCGCACGAGACGACGAGGGCGAGGGCGCCTTGCTTGCTTCCCCCGAGCAGGAGGCCGTGGCGAAGGATGCGGGACTGCGGAATCCACTGGATCTTCGGCGAGGGGCTCGCGCCGACATGGACTCCGTCCCCATGCGGGTGCCGACACGGGGGCCTGGCTTGCTGGGCCCGCCGCCCATCGCGGACTCGACGCCACGGCGGAGGGCCTTCTTTCGGCTCACATCCGAGAACGCGCGGTGCCGCTCATCCAGGCTGCGCCAAACCGTGTCTGATGGAAGGAATTGCGCCGGTTGTTGTCCTCCATAGGGAGTCAATAGTCATAGGTGGCCCTGTGGGGTCTTGTCTTTCATGCGCAGATCCTGTCCTGCTCGTGCGGGATGTCATTGCACTGGGGGATGTCAATGGAGCCGCTTCGGCAGAACATGCGCGTTGGATGGAAGGCCGTCTGGTTGTTGTTCGCGGTGGTGGGAGCGTCTGGCTGTCGGGAGGGCACCGCGTCGTCGCTTGAGGAGTTGGGCACAGTGAGAGCCGCGGAGGCAGCCAACCGCCTGGGCCTCGTAGCCGCTGGCCGCAACCACACCCTCGCGGTGCGTTCGGACGGGACTGTGTGGGCCTGGGGCGACAACATGCACGGCCAGTTGGGCAACGGGAGTCTCCTGGACCAACGGGTGCCCGTGCGCACCTGGGGCTTGTGGAACATCAGCGCCGTGGGTGCCGGCGACATGCATTCCCTTGCGTTGAAGTCGGACGGCACCGTGTGGACGTGGGGTAGCAACACCAACGGGCAGCTAGGAGATGGCACCACCACCAAGCGAGAGGTGCCTGCGGCAGTGCCTTCGTTGGTAGCGGTGGTGAAGGTGGCTGCGGGTCACTTGCACTCGCTTGCGTTGAAGTCCGACGGCACCGTCTGGGCCTGGGGACTTAACGCTGCCGGCCAGTTAGGAGACGGCACCACCACCAGCCGCCTCGATCCGGTGCTGGTGCAGGGCCTGCCCCCGATTACGGCGCTTGCCGCGGGCAACGCGCACTCGCTCGCGATGGACGCCAACGGGACGGTCTGGGCGTGGGGCAGCAACGCCAACGGGCAGTTAGGCGACGACACACCGGCCCTCCGGCTACTTCCCGCCGTAGTTCCGGGCCTTTCAAACGTGACGGGGCTGTCGGCTGGCAGCAATCACTGCCTCGCCCGCAAGGCAGACGGCACGGTGTGGGCGTGGGGTGCCAACACCTCGGGTCAGCTGGGCGATGGCACCACCACTTCTCGCTCCGTGCCACAGCAGGTGCCGGGCCTTGGAAGCGTGGACGGAGTGCTGGCGGCCCAAATGCATTCCCTCGTGCTGAAGTCGAACGGGACGGTGTGGGCCTGGGGTGGAAACCAGCGCGGCCAGCTCGGCGACGGGACACTGGCGGCGAAGCTGGTGCCAGTGCAGGCGGTGGGACTGGGGGGCGTGGTGGCGGTGGCGGCAGGGAGCAGTCAGCACTCGGTGGCGGTGGTGGCCAGCGGCGACGTATGGACGTGGGGCCAGAATGTGGAAGGGCAGCTGGGAGACGGCTCGACCGCCTTCAACCCGCTGCCGAAGAGGATAATGGGCCTGGTCGAGCGAACGACAATGGCTCAGCATGAGACTCATTCGCTGGCGTTGAAGCCGGATGGCACCGTCTGGGGCTGGGGGTTCAACTCCTCCGGCCAGTTGGGCGATGGCACCACCACCAACCGACTGGTGCCCACACAGGTACCGGGCCTCACCGGAGTGGTGTCCCTGGCGGCAGCCATGAACCTTTCGCTGGCGTTGAGGTCGGACGGCACCGTCTGGGGGTGGGGCGAAAACTCCTGGGGCCAGCTTGGCGACGGCACGGCCACCAACCGACTTGTGCCCACTCAGGTACTGGGCCTCGCTGGCGTGGTGTCCCTGGCGGCAGGCAGCTACCATTCGCTGGCGTTGAAGGCGGATGGCACCGTCTGGGCCTGGGGACACAACGGCTACGCTCAGTTGGGCGATGGCACCACCACCAACCGACTGGTGCCCACGCAGGTGCCGGGCCTCGCTGGAGTGGTGGCCCTGGCGGCGGGCTACACCCACTCCCTGGCGCTGAAGGCGGATGGCACCGTCTGGACCTGGGGCTCCAACGACTATGGCCAGATTGGCGACGGAACGACCACTAACCGCTTGGTGCCCACGCAGGTTCCAGGTCTCACGGGGGTGGTGTCCCTGGCGGCGGGTTACGAGCACTCCCTGGCGCTGAAGGCGGACGGCACCCTCTGGGTCTGGGGCAAAAACTACTATGGCCAGCTTGGCGACGGCACGGACACCCACCGCCTGGTGCCTACGCAGGTTCCAGGCCTCACCGGCCTGACGGCCCTGGCGGCGGGTGACAATCACACGCTTGCGTTGAAGGCGGACGGCACCGTCTGGGCCTGGGGCTCGAACACCTATGGCCAGCTTGGCGACGGCACGACCACCGACCGCCTGGTGCCCACGCAGGTTCCAGGCCTCACCGGCGTGATGGCCCTTGTGGCGGGTGACCATCACACGCTGGCGTTGAAGGAGGACGGCGCCGTCTGGGCCTGGGGCAGCAACTACTATGGCCAACTAGGTGATGGCTCATCACGGATGCACACCCTTCCGAGCACCGCTCAATTCAGCGGCGGACGCAGCTTGGCGGGTAGTCGTTTCTCCTTGGTCCGAAAAGCAGACGGCACCGTATGGGCCTGGGGTTCGAACACCTATGGCCAGCTTGGCGACGGCACGACTACCCAACGACTGATGCCCACGCAGGTACTGAACCTTGCAGACGTGGCAGCCGTGGCGGCAGGCAACTACCACTCGCGGGCGCTGAAGGAGGATGGAACAGTCTGGGGGTGGGGCTGGAACTCCGGGGGCCAGCTAGGCGACGGCACGACTACCCAACGATTGGTGCCCACGCGGGTACCGGGCCTCACCGGCGTAGCGGCACTGGCGGAGGGCGGCGGCCACGCGCTCGTGCTGAAGGCGGATGGCACCGTCTGGGCCTGGGGAGACAACTTCGCCGGCACGTTGGGCGATGGCACCACCACCCGCCGCCTGGTGCCCACTCAAGTACCGGGCCTCATCGCCGTCGCGGCCTTGGCGGCGGGCGCCTCCCACTCCCTGGCGCTGAGGGCGGATGGCACCGTCTGGGCCTGGGGCAACAACTCCTGGGGCCAGCTTGGCGACGGCACGACCACCCAACGACTCGCGCCCACGCAGGTCCCGGGCCTCACCGGCGTGACGGCCCTCGCGGCGGGTGACAACCACACGCTTGCGCTGAAAGCGGATGGCACCATCTGGGCTTGGGGCTCGAACGCTTCTGGCCAGTTGGGCGACGGCACGACTGCCCAACGATTGGTGCCCACGCGGGTATTGGGAATCTCGAACGCCAGAACCGTGAAATGCGGAAGTGCCCACTCACTGACCATGAGGGCGGATGGTGGCGTCTGGGCCTGGGGCAACAACAACTATGGCCAGCTGGGCGACGCCACGACCACCCGACGACTGGTACCCATCCAGGTTCCTGGGTTGGTTGGTGTGGTGGCCCTTCATGGAGGTACAGAGCACTCCCTCGCCGTTTCGGCGGACGGAGTGTTGAAGGGCTTTGGCTCCAACAACTACGACCAGGTCGGCACTGGTCTCCCGACCGTCAGGCTGTCGCCAATACAGGTTTGGTGACGCGCCTGCTTGCATCCCCGCGCCCTTGCCGAGGCCCCCAACCGTCTGGGGGCAACCGGAGGAAAGGTGCATGCTGACCTCGGGAGTCGAGGGACCGCGTGCGCCGGGCACCTGGCCCACGACTGCCGTAGCGACGTGCCACACCCGCTCCATGGTGCAGGTGGCGCGCATCTTCTCCTACTTGCGCCACCTGCATCCGTCAGACACGGTCTGGCGCCCCACGGCTCGCGGTGAACGGGGGCACGGGAGGGCCCTGACGCGGAAGCTCCACCGTGAAGGTGGACCCACGCCCGGCCTCGCTCTCGACCCGAACCGACCCTCCCAGCCTTTCGACGAGCTGGCTCACGATGTGGAGGCCCAATCCCAGACCTCCGTAATGTCGCGACGACACCGCACGCTCGAAGGCGCGGAAGATTCGTGTCTGTCGCTCCGGTGGGATTCCAATTCCCTGGTCCCTCACTTCCAGCAGCGCTGTCGCGGCGTTGCCTTCGACCACGATGTCGATGGGCCTTCCTTCGCCGTACTTGATGGCGTTGGCGAGCAGGTTGGTGACGATTTGATCGAGCCGTGAGCGGTCCCACACGCCAGGCATCGGCGTGTCGGCATGCACTCGAAGCCGGGCTCCCGAGGTGGCCAGCTCGGGGGCGAAGCGCGCCGCGATGTCGCGGACCAGCGCCGCGAGGTCCACCTCTTCGAGCTCGAGGTCGAGCCGCCCCGCATGGATGCGCGAGACATCGAGCAGCGTGGTCACGAGCTTGGCCATCCGCTTCGCCTGTCGCTCAATGGTTTCGAGCGAGTGGGCCACGGTTTCCATCGGCGCGGCACGGAGCGTCCCCAGCCGGGAGAGGCGCAGCAGGCCCTGCACGGACAGTTGAAGGGACGTCACCGGGGTCTTCAGCTCGTGGGACGCAATGGAGAGGAACTCATCGCGCAGGCCGACCGCCGTCTGGGCCTGCTGATAGAGCCGGGCATTGTCCACGGCCATCGCCGCGCGGCGGGCAAGCTCCTGGGCGAGGACCAGCGACGCCGGGCCGTACTGGCAGCCCTCGCACTCGCGGGCGAGGGTGAGCGCGCCGAGCGTCCGGCCCCGGGCGAGCAGTGGCACCGAAATCCAGGACCGGAACGGGACGTCTCCCGAGGGCGCCGAGGTGTCCCCCATCGGGAAGAACGCCGGCTCGCCGGTGCGCAGCACCTTGCCAGGGCCCTGCGCGGCCTTGAGGTCGGGTGGCACCAGAGCGACCTTTGCCGGGGACCTGGCGAGAAGCGCTTCGGATTGGGCCTGCGTGATTCGCCGGACCGTGTGATCCGGCTCCAGGAGATCGAACGCACACCAGTCAGCGAACCGCTGGACGGTCAGCTCCGCCACGCTCCGCAAGGAGTCCTCGGGGGCAAGCGAGCCGGCGAGCATTCCGGAGGCCGCCGCCAGGAACGCGGACTTTCCTTCCTGCTCCTCGGCCCGAGCGCGCGCCTGCTGCTCGCGTTGGAACGTCTGGTCGCGCTCCTGCTCGGCCCGGCGCTGCTCGGTGATGTCGATGCCGGTGCCAATGACATACTCAATCTCTCCCGTCTCGCCACGCAGCACGTTGCTGGCCCAGGAGATGAGACGCCGCTCTCCGTCCCGCGTCAGCCAGAAGCTCTCGTATTGTTCGTTCCCCATGCCCGAGGCCAGCACGGCGAAGTCCGTCTCGACGCGCGCGGCTTCCTCGGGAGGCTGGAGTCGCTTCCAGAAATACGCACCACGGAGCTCCTCGAAGGAGAAGCCCGTCACCTCCTGGCACGCCCGGTTGAAGCGGACGATGCGTCCTTCCGGATCCAGCACAATCACCAGCGCGCGAGCCGTATCCAGGACCGCGGAGCTGAAATCGCGCTCACGTTGGAGCTCCCGCTCCGTGCGCTGTCGAGCGGTGATGTCCCGGAAGTAGACGGCCCTCCCATAATAGACACCGTCCTCGCTCACCACCGGGGCGTTGTACTGCTCGAACACCCGGCCATCCTTGAGCCGCAGTTCGTCCTGTCCCGACGCGTTCTCGTGTTCGGAGAAGGCGCGGGAGCGCGCGGTGAACCGTGCGGGCTCTTCCACGCGCTCCGCCATCGCGCGGAGCAAGGCCTCGCGAGAGGCGGATTGAATGTCTTCTTCCAGTCCCCACATCTGCGCGAAGCGGCGGTTGTGCGTGAGCGTCCCGCCGCCAGGGGAGGAGATCAGGATGCCCTCGACGGAGGCTTCGCTCAGGGACTCCCACAGCGTCTTTTGTTGGTGGAGGTCGCGCTCGCTGTCCAGGGTGCGCGCGAAGAGTCGCCGGTGGATGAGCGCGGTGCGGAGGACGCCGCCGAGGCGCTCCACCATGCCCCGGTACTGGCGCGGCAGCCGAGGCTCCTGGTCGAAGTACAGCAGGAGCACGCTGGAGTCGCGTCCCGCGTCTGTCGTTCCGGGGATGACGGGCACGGACCAGCACGCGAGTTCCGGCGAGGTCAGCTCCGGGTAGGGCAGGTCCACCGAGGCGGGGCATGGCGCCAGGGGCTGCTCCAGGGGACCCGGAATCGGCAGGCGGCGGGAGGCGGCGGAGAGGCCGCTCGCGCCCAGCAGATGGACCCGCCCCCGCGCATCCTCCTGGAGCCAGAGGGCCACGGTGCAGCTCAAGCGCTCCGCGAGACGGTCCAGGAAGGTGTCCGCGGACTTGTTCGGATCGAACAGGTCGAGCGCCGCGACGGTGAGTTCCTGGAGCACACTCAGGAGCGCGAGGCGCTCCTCGGTGAGCTTCTGGTCCGTGTTCGCCTCGTGGTCCACCATGTCCCGCATGGGTCCATCACCCCGGAAGGGCGAGCACCACCGCCGTCTTGTTGTGGAACTGTGGAACGCCTCCCCCCAGGGCCCCCACCTCGCCGAGCGTGAGGCAGCCCACGACCGGGGTGTCCTCCCCGAGTGCATCCTGGAAGCGCGCCAGTTCGTCGCGGAACTCCTCGCCCAGGATGTGGTACCGGGAGATGCAATCGAACACCACCGCGCCGCCCAGCGCGCCTGAGGTGGCTTCCCGCGCCAGGGTGGCGGCGCGGGCCGCGGCGTCGAGCAGTTCCGCGCGCTCGCCCTCCATCACCCGGACCAGCGAGCCGTCCGGAACCTCGGCGACGCAGCGGACAGCGCCGTCGGGCTCGACGGCGAGCGGGTCTCGAATCACGAACTCCCCATTGGCCTGGGGAATCCCCAGCGGGTGGGTCATCGCGAAGCGGGCGAAGCCCTTCACGTCGAGCACGTCTCCCCGACTCGCGGCGGTGCGCCGGTAGACCTCGAACGCGCACTCGTACTCGAGCTCGACGGCGGTCGCTCCTCGGGCCTTCGTGACCTGGGTGGGTGGGCCGTACGGATGCCACCCATGCTGAATCCCGACGCCGATGGGGGCCAGGGTGTCGAGGGCAATCACCACCACCTGGTCCCGGTAGGCCTGGCCCTCGGTGAACTGGGCCGCCTTGACGAGTTGGAGGTTGTTGCCAGCGCCGCCACCCACCCAGCCGATGCCCGCGCCTGCTTCCTGCTGAGCCCCTCGTACGACCTCGGTGGGGTTTCCGCTGAGCGCGTCTGGGAGGATGATCAACGCGCGCCGATGTTCGGGGGGCTTGGGGGGCAGCTTTCCGACGGCTTGCGCCACCGCGGAGCGCCCGGCCAGCCTGGGGGCCTCGCTGACGGGCCCGCCCATTCCCACGCCCACCTGGAAGTCCTTCCCTCGGAAGAGCGCGACCACCAGCCCTTGGAGCAACAACTCGGCTCCCGCGAAGACGCCCGCCGCGCTGCACCCGGCCCAGGGAATATCCCCCAGCTCCCGCTGAACCGCGGACGCCAGGGATGCCGCGTCGTACTGGTCCGTGCACAGGACGAGGGCGAAGCGCGCGTCATCCCCTTCGCGAAGTGCCTCCTGGATGGCTTCATGGGCGGCGGCTTCGCAATCGGGTGAGTTGCTCTTTCCGATCTGGATCCACATGGGCTCTGGAATCGATATTCATTCGCGAGCGCGCTTGCAGGTCCCGGCGGCTTCGCATGCCTCGCCTGGAAGGCTGGTGCCGACCAGGGTGGTGCGGAGGACGCCAGCCGGCCAGGCGGGCCCGTGGTGGCACTCCCACTCTCCGGACGGTTCTGGTGGCGGACCGGCCTGCTGGAGCGTCATCCCTGTCTAGATGCAGCTCAGGAACTATTGGTATGCGCATGCTGTAAACATCGCGTCAGACGCAATTCGCGGTTCCGTGCGTGCCGGTGTCGCCGCCGGGGCCGAGAATGAGGGGACCACCCGGCAGTCTGGGGGGATCAGTCCACCCCATGAGCCTGTCGCACCGGGCATGAGCGACCTGTTTTCACAGGGGTGGGGTGCGCCCCCTGGTTGGTCTGACGCTTGCTTTGCGATTCAGGTTGCACAACCGGAGGGTCGCGCCGGGCATCCCGTCTCACGGCGGCAATTACAGTCATTTCGCAGAGTGAAACAACACATATCTCATAATACAAGAAAAACAGCTAAGACTTGAAGATCGAATTATTCACGAATAGTCTCATCGAAGTTTCGAAGTTGAAACAACGAGGAGAACTCAACGTGAATCCTGATTCGAAGTGCAACGCGGTGGCGTTGGTGTGTCTCGCCTTGATGGGCTGCGGAGACGCGGTGCCCGAGGGCGGCGTGCCTGCAGAATCCATCCCTGAAGTGGTCGACTCGACGATCGCCCCGGAGGGCTGGGAGACGGTCGCGAATCAGTATCAGTCGTTCACGCTGACCCAGCCCTCGACCGTCCGGTTTGGACTCGGCGAGACCTGGGTGACGAAGGAGCTGGCTGCGGGCAGTGTGTATTGCTTCTTCAATCCGGACCCGGCGCCCGGCAAGTTCAAGACGTGCCAGCGCAAGACGCAGCAGAACCCGGTGCCGGAGCCGGCGCTCAGCCCCGCGTGTGCCACGTTCTACCCCTCGGGTTTCGCGCTCTCCAGCGCTCGTCAGGCCCCCGCCGTTCCCGCATTGGCGAAGCCCGCGAAGGGTGTCGCTGTTTCGGAGCCGACCTACAAGACGTGTCTCGTACGCGCCACGGACCATACCGCCGACGGCGTCTCCGGCTTTGCTCGGAACGACTACTCCCGCCGTCAGGCCTTCAACTCGAACAGCACGAAGCAACTGGTGTATGCCCTCGACGGGTACTGGCACGTGTATGACGCGAACACCCGCGCGCGACTGAAGCAACTGTCGGGGCCGGCCGGGGACGCGGAGCCGCAATGGCACCCGACGAACCCTGACCTGCTGTACTACCTGCCCACCAATGGCATTGGGATGAAGCTCCACGAGCTGAACGTCGCGACCGGGGCGACCCGCGTCGTGGGTGACTTCGGCGCGCGGTTGAAGGCCCGGTGGCCGGCCGCGATGGCGGCCTGGACGAAGGCGGAAGGTTCCCCCTCGGCGGATGGTCGCTACTGGTGCTTCATGGTCGATGCGACGGACTGGGTGAGCGCGGGCGTATTCACCTGGGACCGCGACACCAACACCATCCTGGGCATGTACGACACCCACGGCGACCGGCCCGACCACGTGAGCATGTCCCCCAGCGGGAACTACTGTGTGGTGTCCGGCGATGGGGCGGGGGGCACGGCGGCGTTCTCGCGTGACTTCAGCACGAGGACCCAGTTGCTCGGCATCTCCCAGCACTCGGACCTCGCGCTGGATGCCAATGGCGAGGATGTCTACGTGGCCATCGACTACGGCTCCAACGAAGGCGACGTGTTCATGGTGAATCTGCGCACGGGCGTGCGCACGGCGCTGTTCGCGACCTATCTGAGCGGCACCGCGACGGCGCTGCACGTCTCGGGCAAGGCGTTCGCCAGGCCGGGCTGGGTGGTGGTCAGCACCTATGCCGACGGTGGTGGCTCACTGCAGTGGCTGCACCGCAAGCTGCTGGCCGTGCAGCTCAAGGCCAATCCGACGGTCTACACGCTCGCGCACCACCGCTCCTCGCCGAACGGCTACTGGACGACGCCCGTCGCCAGCGTCAACCGCGACTTCACGCGGGTGGTCTTCAACTCCAACTGGGGCAACGGCAGCGATACGGACGTCGACACGTACGTGGTCGAGCTGCCGGCGAACGCGCTGCAGTAACGACGCGGCGCACTTGGGGCCCCCGTGCTCGAGCGGGTAGGGGGCCCGCTTTCCCATCCGAATCCATGACCCATGCGTGTCCGCGCGTGGCGCGGTGCCGTGGTCTCCACTCAATGAGGAGCGTTCAACATGAGTTCTGCCTTGAAGCATGACGTGATGGCATTGGTGTGTCTGGCGTTGGTGGGCTGCGGCGACGGAGCGGACGAGGGCGGTGTGCCTCCCGGCCCACTCCCTGCGGCGGTCGACTCGACGCTCGCTCCGGAGGGATGGGAGACAGTCGCGAACCAGTATCAGTCGTTCACGCTGACCCAGCCGTCGACCGTCCGGTTCGGACTCGGCGAGACCTGGGTGACAAAGGAGCTGGCCGCGGGCAGTGTGTATTGCTTCTTCAATCCGGACCCGGCGCCCGGCAAGTTCAAGACGTGCCAGCGCAAGACGCAGCCCGTGCCGGTGCCGGAGCTCAGCCCCGCGTGTGCCACGTTCTATCCCTCGGGGTTCGCGCTCTCCAGCGTTCGTCAGGCCCACCCGATTCCCACCTTGGCGGAGCCCGCCAAGGGCGTCGCGGTGACGGAGCCCACGTACAAGACGTGTCTCGTACGGACCACCGACCACGCCGCGGATGGCGTCTCCGGCTTTGCTCGAAACGACTACTCGCGGCGTCAGGCCTTCAACGCGAACAACACGAAGCAGCTGGTCTACGCCCTGGATGGGGCCTGGCATGTGTACGACGCCAACACCCGCGCGCGGCTGAAGCAGCTGTCGGGTCCGGCTGGGGACGCGGAGCCGCAGTGGCACCCGACGAACCCGGATCTGCTGTACTACCTGCCCACCAACGGCGTTGGCATGAAGCTCCACGAGCTGAACGTCACGACCGGGGCGACCCGCGTCGTGGGGGACTTCGCCGCGCGGTTGAAGGCCCGGTGGCCGACGGCGAACGCGGCCTGGACGAAGTCGGAGGGCTCTCCCTCGGCGGATGGTCGCTACTGGTGCTTCATGGTCGACACGAGCGACTGGAGCAGCGTGGGCGTGTTCACCTGGGACCGCGACACGAACACCATCCTGGGCACATATGACACGCTGGGCGAGCGTCCCGACCACGTGAGCATGTCCCCCAGTGGGAACTACTGCGTGGTGTCTGGCGACGGGGCGCGGGGCACGGCGGCGTTCTCGCGCGACTTCAGCGCGAGGACCCAGCTGCTGTCGAAGTCCGAGCACTCGGACATCGCGCTGGATGCCAATGGCGACGACATCTTCGTGGCCGTCGACTACCAGTCGAACGCGGGCGACGTGTTCATGCTGAACATTCGCACGGGTGTTCGCACGGCGCTGTTCCCAACGTACGTGAGCGGCACCGCGACGGCGTTGCACATCTCCGGCAAGGCGTTCGCCAAACCCGGCTGGGTGGTGGTCAGCACCTATGCCGACTACGGTGGCGCCCAGCAGTGGCTGCATCGCAAGGTGATGGCCGTGCAGCTCAAGGCCAATCCGACGGTCTACACGCTCGCGCACCACCGCACCGCCTCGAACGGCTACTGGACGGAGCCTGTCGCCAGCGTCAACCGTGACTTCACGCGGGTGCTCTTCAACTCCAACTGGGGCAACGGCAGCGACACGGACATCGATTCGTACGTGGTCGAGCTGCCTGCGAGCGCGTTGCCGTAGGAATACGGCGCATGGCTGCGAGGCGGCTTCCTTCCGAGGAGGCCGCCTCATTCGTCAGTGCTTCACCCTGGCCCATGCCCGAAGGACTGACCTACAGCCCCAGCTCGCTCATGGGGATGCGGTACATGTCCCCGGTGCCGCCCCCGATGCCTTTGAGCGAGCCCTCGTCCCGAGGCGTATCGAAGCGCTCGCCGACGTCCCCCGTGAAGGGGCGGGTGCTGCTGAAGTAGAGCCACCTCCCGTCGGGAGACACGCTGTGGTTGTACTCACTGGCGCGCGTGTTCAGCCCTTCGCAGAGGCGCCTCGCGGGCTCCCAGGTGCCATTCACCCGGCGGCTGAGGAACAAATCGTACCCTCCCAGCCCGTCCGCGCGTCGCAGGGCGCTGAAGAGCAGATAGCTCTCGTCCGGAGCAATCCAGGGCTCCAGCTCGTGGACCGTGGAGTTGATGGCCGCGCCCAGGTTCTCTGGCGGTTGGTATGCGCCGTCGACCCAACGGGAGACCCAGAGATCGCTCCCTCCGAGGGTGCCCACGCGCTCGCCTCCGAAGTAGAGATTGCCGTTGGTGGCGACCGCGGGTGACCACTCGTCGAGGCTCGCGTCATTGACGGGCGCGGGCAGTCTTCGCGCGTCTTCCCATTCGCCGTTCGTGCCCAGGGACGCGGCCCAGATGTCATACGACGCGCGCGGACCGGGCTCGCCGGGCTGGGGACGATTGGAGATGAAGTACACGGTGCGCCCATCGGGCGACAGGTGGGGATCCGCGTTGCTCCACTGGTCCGCGAAGCGAGGGAGCACGGGGCGAGACCAGACCCCGTCGTCCCCGAGCCGCGTCTCGTACATCGTGTACCGCTCGAAGCTGTCGTCGGCCCTCCCGAAGAGGACGCGGCGCTGGTCTGGCGAGAAGGCCATGAAGAAGTCCCAGGCGCCCGTGGTGAAGAGGCCCGCGCCGTAGAGCTCGGGCGTACAGGCGGCGCGAGGCGTCGCCATGCTTCCTGAATGGGCGCCACATGCCAGCGTCGTGAGGCTCAGCACTCCGAGAACCCCTTGCATCCACTGCCTTCCGGTCATCGTCAGTCCCTCCTGGACGTGCATTCCGTCGTTGGGAGGTCAGCGGTAGCATCCGGGCATGAGGCGAAACTTTGGGAATCTTGCGTCGGCTCCGTCCACGCTGCCCGGGCGCCCTGGTGGCTATCACCTGCTCGGGCAGGGTGAGGCCTTCGACGTCAGGGACTGTGTCTGTCAGGAGGGCGCGGGGAGCCCTGCCTTCGGCGGGCAGCATCCTCGCGTCCGGATCAGCGTGGTGTTGTCAGGCGTCTTCCACGTCCGTGCTCGCGAGGGGGCCGCCGTGGTGGGTCCCGGAGCATTGCTGCTGGGAAACCGCTCCGCCCCGTACGAGTACCGACATGTCGATGATGGGGGAGACCGCTCCATCGTGTTCGACTGTTCGGAGTCGCTGTTGGAGGATGCATTGCGTTCGCTGGGGCGCCACGCGCATGTCGAGCATCCCTTCGCGCGGGTCTGCATCCCCGCTTCGGTCGCCTCGGCGGAGGCCGTCCTGCTCACGCATCACGCCCTGGCGAGTGGAGAACCAGAGGCCCTGCGAGAGGCGGCGCTGACGGTGATGGGGACGGCGCTGACGCTGGGGTGTGAGCCGGGGGAGGCGTCGCTGGCGGTCTCGGAGCCACAGGCGCGCCGGATTGCGCGGAGCCTGCGCTACATCGAGACCCACAGCGCGGAGGACTGTTCCCTGGAGACCCTGGCCCACGTCGCGGGGCTCGCGAGCTTCCACTTCCTGCGCGTGTTCCGGGCGATGACAGGGCAGACGCCTCGACAGTTCGTCATCGCCACGAGGCTTCGAGCGGCGGCGGCGGCCCTGCGGATGACGCGCGCTCGAGTCACTGACGTCGCCCTGGAGGCCGGCTTCGGTGACCTGTCCCACTTCACGGCGAGCTTCACGCGAGCGTTCGGCGTCTCGCCTCGCGCCTATCGCTCGCGTGCCGGGGATTGACGGACAGTCCCGTCGCCGCCAGGGAACGGTTGGCACCCTCGGCGCACCCGCCCGTGGTACCACCCGGGTGATTCTCTTCGAGGAGCCTTGGTGAACCGTGTCCGTCCCCTGGATGAGTGGGTGTCCCGCCTTTCCACCTCGAACCCGAACGACGTGGCGGCGGCACTCGAAGTGCTGGGCGAGGCGCTCTGTGCGGACGATGAGGCGGTCCGGGAGCGAGCGGCACAACTGCTGGTGAAGGAGCTGGCCCGGGCGGGCTCGGCCGCCCAGGGTCCCATCCTCCGCCTGCTCCAGACGTCCTGGTGGCCGCCGCAGGTGCAACTGGCCGAGCCCGCGCTGGAGGCGGTGCTGACCGCGGTGGCTCGAATCGACGTTGATGCGCCCGAGCTGGATGAAGCGGCGCTGCTCATCGCGAACCTCTACCGGGCAGCCCCGTTGCCGCTGAGCGCGCTGGAGGGAGCCCTGGGCCACGCGAAGGCCTCGGTCCGTCGAGTCGCCGCGGGCTGTGTGGGCCGCGTGGGCAAGGCGGCGGTGTCGTTGCTTCCTCGCCTGCTCACGGTGTTGGACGACTCGGAGTCCGTGGCGGGGGCCGCGCTGGAGTCGCTGGGCTCGCTCGCCTCCGCCGCGCCGGAGGTGGCCCTGCCCGCGTTGTTCGACCAGGTGAGCCGGGCGGAGGGGACGCGGCAGTACCTGGCGCTGACCTCGCTCCGGAGCCTGGTGGAAGAGGGCCGCCGTGAGGGCAAGCCCGCCCCGGAGCTGGCCTCCCTGGAGCCCGTCTTGCTGAAGACGGCCGAGGACCCCCAGCCGCCCGTCCGCCTGGAGGCGGTGTCCCTGCTGGGCCTGGGGCGCCTGTCCTCGCTGTCCACCGTGGCCGCGCTGCGCAAGCGCCTCCAGGATGAGAGCCCCGCGGTGGCTGCCTGCGCCGCCGTGGCCCTGCTGCGCGTCGGGGCTCCTCCCCAGGAGGCTGCCTCGCTCCTGGCAGCCCAACTGGCGTCCGCCGAGAACCCGGACAAGGTCGGCGCCGCGCTCAGCGCGCTGGAGGGCGTGGAGCCCGCCACCCTCGGCCGCATCCGCGACACGCTGGCGGCGGCGGCGCGGGGCGCGAAGGGGCTCGTCGCCGAGGCCCTCCATGAGCTGCTCCCTCGCAACGCTTGATGGAAATGCCTTCCAGCGGAGAATGCCTGAATTTCATGATAAATTTGAATTAAGGCGCTCGGGCTGGGATTGACTGAACGGGCGTCCTTCGCGTTCGCGCGGAAAGGCACCCATGTTCAAGTCCCTTGGCTGTGTCCTGTTGGCGTCTCTCCTGGTGGGCTGTGTCGGCACCGAGTCCGACCTGGAGGACGAGGCGTCCTTCGAGGAGAGCTCCGAGCAGGCCATCTGTGGCATTGGCTGTCCGCCTGGGCAGCATCCCACGGCCTATTACTGTGATCGCTTCGCCTGTGGCGCGCTGGCCTGCAACTTCAACAACTCGAACGCGACGACGTGCGCGGTGACGCCCAACTGCGGAACCATCACGCAATGCGGGCTGGGGTGCCCCGCGGGCTTCTCCGCCATCGCGTTCGTCTGCAACCTGAGCTGCGGCTTCTGCGGTGGGGGAACGGTCAACGCGACGCAGTGCCAGTCCAACACCAGTCCCCAGGGGTGTCCCTGTGCCGCCCTTCCGGTGGGGAGCGCGGTGGACCGGGGCGCGGCGGGAGGCCTGCACTACCTGGAGCTCTACTACTCCACCTTCACCAGCTCGAACCCGAGCATCGGGACGGCGAGCTTCAACTCGCTCAGCTGCGTCAACGGGTTCTCGGTGGGGCAGATTGTCTGCAATGGCTCGCCGGTGAGCGCCACGGTGACGTACTCCGACACGCAGCAGCTCAACATCGCGATTCCCGCGTCGAGCGTGGCTCGGAGCTGCGTCGCCCATAGCTCCAGCACCAACTCGCAGTACATCCGCTTCGCCTTCACGGTGCCCGGAACTCCGTAGCCCGGCGCTGGCGCCAGGAAACACCGCGGGCCCGGGGCGTCCTGTTGGAACGCCAGCCGGGCCCGCTTCCGCTTTCTATCGGCGCGTCGCGCGTCAGCGCAGCTCCTGGGAGAACCGCTCGCGATACCGCCCCTGGAGCGACTTCAGCGCTTCCGTCATCCCCACGGCACGGTACTGGTCCGCCAGGAGTCGCCACGCCTCCATGTGCTGGGGCTCCAACGTCACGACGCGCTCCAGGTGTGTCCGTGCTTCCTCGCGAGGGCCGGACGTGGAGGCCAGCCAGCCGAGGATGAAGTGCGCCTGCACCGCCTCCTCGTGCGCGGCCACCGCCCGCCGACATGCCGCTCGCGCGGGCCCCGACCTGCCCGCGCGCATGTGGACCTCGCAGTCGAGTACGTGCTGCACCGCCGCGCGCGGGAACTCCCGCTTCAGCCAGGCGAGCCGCGCCTGCGCCTTCGTCGCCGGCCCCTTGTCCAGGTACACCTCGACGTCCTTCACCGCGCGGATGAGCTCTCCCTCCCGCTCCACCGCGACACCGCTCACGGTCGCATCGACCGGCAGCGCCATCCATCGTCGCGTCTGCAGAGCCCACGTCCGCAACGGCTCGGTCCGGGACCCATTGCCCATCTTCTGGGTGGCCTGCTCGGCCCAGGTGAGCGCGGAGGACTGCTTGAAGAGCGCCGCGAGGTCTCCCCAGGCTTCTGGCGGCGTTCCTGGGTTTGCCTCCATCCGCTGCCGCGCGCGCACGAGGTGGCCTTGCGCCTCCAGGTGCCGCTCCTGGTGGAGCTCCAGGACGGCGAGCTGAAGCAGGGCGGCGGCCTGGTCGGGGAACTTCTCGGCGGCGGACTCGCACTTCTCGCGGGTCGCCGGCAGCTTGGGGGCGACCCGCGTGTCCAGGTAGCAGGCCAGACCTTGGAGGTGGGCGTCCTCCGGGTAGCGTCGCGCGAGGGGCTCCATCTGCTGGGCGGCGACCTCGACGCGCCCCTCTTTTTCGAGCGCGAGGATTTCGTTGAGCCGACGCCGGTCGTCCGGCGACAGGGTCGTCTTGGGCTCGTGCTGGACCAGCGGCGCCTTGCCTTCGCGGACCTTCGCGAGCCAGTCGACCACGGCCTGCTTCTCCGGACCTTCCCAGTCCGGTGAGGTCGTCGAGGCCAGTTGCCCACCCAGCTCGGTCGCCCAGGCCCGCGCGGCTTCGTCATCTCGACGACCCGCGGACGCATGGCGAAGGCTGGTGGCGAGCAACGCCAGGGTCTGCGACGCGAAGGCCGCCTGATTCGGCGCGTAGCTCGGGAACATCATCCAGTGCGAGCTGCGCACGTGGAAGGCCCCCAGCGTGTGCGCCCACTCATGGAGGAAGACGGACGTCTCCTTGTGCGCCTTGCGCTGCTGGTAGAGCGTCTGCTGTTCGTCCGCCGGCAGGTGGATCAGCGCTTCCATCATGGCGCGGACCTCCTCCGGGTTTCCCATCTCGCGCAGCACACAGTGGCGCCCGAACATCCGGGCCATGCCCAGCTCATGCTGCGCGGAGGAGAAGAACTTGAGCGAGGAGACGAAGCCCACCACCAGGTCCACGTCCTCACCCGGGTCCGCCAGCTCCAGCGCGGCCAGGGAGCCCTCCAGCTCGCCCTCGACGCCGCGATGCGCCCACTCGCGCGTCGACTCGAGTTCGAAGACAACGCCCAGCGGCCCTCGCACCACCGCGCTCGCGCGTTGCAACTGGGACACGATGCTGCTTCGCCAGCGAATCACCTGTTCCCGGTAGTCCGCATCCGCGTAGACGCGGACCCGAACCTTCCGAACCGGACCCGCCGAGGACTGCGACGAAGTCTCCAGCTTCGCTGGCGCGAGGGTCTGTGCATGTTCCCGCGCGTAGTCCACGGGGCGCTTCACACACGACACCCCCAGGACACAGACCCATACCGCAAGCAGGGCGCAACGCGCCTCGAATCCCATCACACGACCTGTGCTCATTCAGTCCCCACCCTCGAAGCGCGCCAGGACCCCACCTGACTCCCAGCGCCAGCTCATGACGCGGGAGGGAGTGCGAGCCTTGGCGGCGCGGCGGCGGCGAATGCTAGCACTCCATGAAAGTGACAGTCCCTCGTTCTCGTGGGGTTCGCCCCGAGTCTCCGTCCGAGTCCTTCGAGCCCCCATGAACTCACCCACCGTCTCAGGCAGCCCTCACCGTCTTCGTGCCGAGGATGGGAACACCCCAGAGGGGCCCGACCCGGTCAGTGGATGCGGAGGGTATCCAGGAAGGGCAGGGAGATGGGCAATCACAGTCTTCGATTGAAGCCCGTGAGCGCACGCCTTTTGGCAGACAGCCCGTCACCGCTTGAGTCGGTTCCAGCCACCACTCCGAGAGGACGGGGGCCGCGGATGGCTCGTGGACTCCAGGTGTGTTCGGCCTGTGCCACCAGTCCGGCCCTCACCCTCGCTGCGCGCAGGTGCCACCGGCAGTGGGGGCTCGCGGGCCCTGTCGGAGTGCGTCGTGCGATGACGCCGCGCGCTGATTTCAACGCCGTGAGTCAAGCGCTCAGTGCGCCATGACAGAACCATGACAAAGGCATGGAGTCGCCATGGACCTTCCACCTATACCGCCGCAGTAGGTTGGCTGCATTCGCTGACCTGCAACGGGGCTTCTTCCATGCGTGTCATCTCCCCAGGCCTCCTCGTGGCGGCCGTGACGGAACTCTCGCTGTCGAGGAGCGCGAAGCTGGTCCGGCTCAAGGACGTCATCGCCTGGTGTGAGTGGAACGGCGTGGACTACGAGGGGCCGGGCGGCAAGCAGCAGGCGCTCTGGGACGCGGACCGCGAGGAAGCCCTGGGGCACCGCCGCCTGCTCAAGTTCAAGAGTGGTGAGTGCAAGCAGTCACGCGCGGGCTGGGCGCTCATCGCGCACGGAGACAAGGCGCGCGAGGCCGCTGCACAGCTCACCTGGCGCGAGCAGCTCTGGGACGGAGAGAAGTGGGACTGGCTCGGCGGGAGCGCCCCTGTCGTGGCCCGCCGCCCCAACGCGAGGCGGGAGCGGTCGAGCAACGAGTCCAACACGGAGCACCTCGTCGATCAGCCTCGCCTCCTGGTCGGCTGACACGCCTCATCGGCGGGAACTCGCCACCTGCTGGTCCAGAGGCAGGCCCCCGGGACGAAAAGGGGAGGGTGCTCGCGGGCGTCGCGGCTACTTCGCGCGTCTCCACTTCACCTCGCCGACGGCGCCCGTTCCACCGGTCGTCGGCGCGGGGACGATGTACTTCAGCTCGTCGCCCGTCAGCGTGAAGGTGCGCCGCTGCTGCGTTCCCTCCCAGTTCGGGAACGAGGCGTGGTCGATGTGGAAGGTGACGGTGTGCTCCACCTCGTTCACCGAGTACCGGCCGAAGTGGGAGTTGGTCCCGCGCACGGTGGCCTGATTCTCCTCCGGTGTCCCCTGGTTCTTGTCGCTGGATGCGAACCGGGCGCGTCCCGCTCGGAGGATCTGGATGGAGTAGCGTCCCCGGCCATCGAACATGAGGAGGCCCTGGGGCTCGGCACCGTAGAGCTGCACGCGTTTCCCATCCGGGAGCACGTTGTCGACCAGGACGAGCGTCCAGGACCCGACGAGTTGCTCCTTGAAGGACTTCTCCCCGGCGTCCGCCTCTCGTGAGGGGAGCAACACCGCCAGGAGCAGCAGGGACACGGTGGGGAGGGCGCGCAATGGGCTTCGAGTCATCGGGTTTCGTCCGTTCACATCAGCACCCCGCCGCCGTCCACGCTGAGGACGGTGCCGGTGAGGAAGGGGTTGGTCATGGCGAAGAGGGTGGCGGCCGCCAGGTCCTCCGTCCTCCCCACGCGGCGGGCAGGAGCCTTGCTGGCGTAGTCCGCGAAGAGCCGCTCGCGGGCCTCGGCGCCGAGCCGGTCCCAGAAGGAGCCGGAGTCCACCACGCCCGGAGAGATGGCGTTGAGCCGCACCGGTGCCAGCTCCACGGCCATGGCCTTGGTGAAGGCTTCGAGCCCTCCATTGACCAGGCTGGTGATGGAGGTGCCGACAGCGGGCTTCCAGGCGCGGAACCCGGAGAAGAAGGTGAAGGAGCCCTCCGGGGAGATGCGCGGCGCGGCATGTTTCACCAGGAAGAGGGGAGCCCAGAGCTTCGCGGCGAAGGCTCGCTCGATGGCGGCGGCGCCCAGTCCGGAGAGGGGTCCGACGGCGCCCTGGCTCACGGTGCTCACCAGATGGTCGAAGGAGCCCACCCCTTCACAGAAGGCCGCCACCTCTGCTTCCACCGTGGCATCCAGGACACGGACCTCTCGGGGGCCCTTCATCAACTCCGAGGTGGCCTCCAGTGTCTCGCGCTTGCGGCCCGCCAGCACCACGTGGGCGCCCGCCTCGGACGCCGCGATGGCCACGCCCCGGCCGATGCCTGAGCCAGCCCCAACGACAATCACCTTCCTGCCTTCCAACTGCATGGGTGCGCCTCCGCGTCGGATGAACTCCGTAACCCGATAAGAAGGTTACGAGCGGAGGTATGTTCGAGAATCCGTAACCTGTCAATGGGGTTTCATGGCGCTCGTTTCGGGCGGCGCCGTCGCGGACTTCCGCCAGGGACAGGTACCAGCACGGAGAGTCGTTCTTGTGGCGTGCGTGGCCCGGCGCATGTCCTGGCCGGCCGCTCCCGTCAGAGGGCGGCTTTGTCACATCGCGGGAGGTGTGCGTCCTGGAGGAACGCCCTGCCTGCGCGCTGCGTCCCTCGCGCACGCGACGCGAGGACCTGCCTGTACGACACCTGACGGGAGGCCGCGTGGCGCTCCACTTGCACCGGGCCGCGGTTCCTCTCGCGAAAGACCTGCCTCGGTGCATCTCCTGCGACACGTCGTCGACTGCGCGCTGTATTCCCTCTGCCTCACGGGCCTCGCGCTGCTGTCGCCGAGCAACACGGGCTGTGGCGCGGCCCCCTCGGACGCATCGTCCCCAGGGGTCCGCGCCTCGCCCGGCACTCAGAGGGTGGCGCTCGACACGGCGTCAGTCCTCACGGCCCTCGCCGATGTCCGTCCCACCGCGTTCGCTCCGAGCACCCCCCCGTGCGTGTCGCGGGAGGGTGCCTGCACACCAGACTTCCCTGCGCGCGGTTGTGAAGCGCGCGAATAGCGTCCGACTGCGACGGTCTGCTCAGTTGCAGCCCTGGCTGGTCAGCCAGTCCACGCCCCGGGTCCGCGTGGCCGTGCCGCTCGTGCCGCCGCCGTCCGTGTTCGAAAAGGACAGGGACACGCTGGCGCCCGAGGACTGGTTCCTGAGCTCCATCGTCATGTTGTTGGGGATGAGCGTGGTGGAGTTCGGGTAGTTCGCGCCGATGGTGTAGCGGATACGGCCGCTCGGAAGGCTTCCGCACTTGGCCATCTTGTTCTCGAGCTGCACCCAGTTGCCACGGTTGAAGTTGGCATCCTGAGGCACCAGGTTCGCC
>NZ_VIFM01000937.1 GCF_006636215.1 Myxococcus llanfairpwllgwyngyllgogerychwyrndrobwllllantysiliogogogochensis
GGTGATCCCCTGGGCGAAATGCGCCTGGTAAGCAGAGTTTTTGAAATGTAAGGCCTTTGAATAAGACAAAAGGCTGCCTCATCGCTAACTTTGCAACAGTGCCCGCTCAGCTGGTTGGTAACTATTTTCAACCCGGACTCCAGATCACCTGGGCCAGCTTCAAGGCAGCGCCGCAGATACTCTGACCGATTACCACCTGAAACCAGGTCTATATAGGCCAAAAGTTCATCTGATACTTTTGCGGTTATTGTTGGCATTCAGTCCTCACTTTGTGCATTTTTTAAACGAAAAAAGGGTGTCTAATACGGTGAAATCATAGTATTACCAAAGTAATAAATAAAAAATGTTTTAAATCAGTAAGTTAGATTAGATTTGTAATACCTGGGTAATACCGCAGCAT
>NZ_VIFM01000938.1 GCF_006636215.1 Myxococcus llanfairpwllgwyngyllgogerychwyrndrobwllllantysiliogogogochensis
AATGTATTTACAGGCCAGCTCGCCCGCCTGGGTGTTATCGGAGGTGATGGTGGCGTCGGCCCCTTCGGCGGCGACGTCAACCGCCACCACCACGATCCCGGCCTCTTTGGCCCGCTTCACCGCCGGGCCAATGCCTTTCGAATCGGCGGCGTTGAGGATGATCATATCGACTTTGGCGGCGATAAAGTTATCGATCTGCGCCACCTGCTGGCCCAGATCGTAGCCGCTGGAGACCAGCGTCACTTTGACGTTATCCCCCGCCAGCTTGCGGGCCTCCAGCTCCGCCCCTTTGGTGATCTGTACAAAGAACGGGTTGGCAAGGTCGCCCACCGTCACGCCAATCGCTTTCAGCTCTTTGGCCGACGCAAAAGGGGAGGCGGCCAGCAGCGCGCCAGCACAC
>NZ_VIFM01000939.1 GCF_006636215.1 Myxococcus llanfairpwllgwyngyllgogerychwyrndrobwllllantysiliogogogochensis
ATAACAAACAGAGGGTTAATAACATGAAAGTTAAAGTACTGTCCCTCCTGGTACCGGCTCTGCTGGTAGCAGGCGCAGCAAATGCGGCTGAAATTTATAACAAAGACGGCAACAAATTAGACCTGTACGGTAAAATTGACGGTCTGCACTACTTCTCTGACGACAAGAGCGTCGACGGCGACCAGACCTACATGCGTGTAGGCGTGAAAGGCGAAACCCAGATCAACGACCAGCTGACCGGTTACGGCCAGTGGGAATACAACGTTCAGGCGAACAACACTGAAAGCTCCAGCGATCAGGCATGGACTCGTCTGGCATTCGCAGGCCTGAAATTTGGCGACGCGGGCTCTTTCGACTACGGTCGTAACTACGGCGTAGTATACGACGTAACGTCCTGGAC
>NZ_VIFM01000940.1 GCF_006636215.1 Myxococcus llanfairpwllgwyngyllgogerychwyrndrobwllllantysiliogogogochensis
CCAACCGCCTTTCGCCACCATCAGACGCTGACCGTGTTTGGTCATATCGCCCATGGTCTCGCCGGTGCCCTGATCGATAACCCGGGTGCCGACCGGCACTTTTACCGTCACGTCTTTACCGCGCTTACCGGTACAGTCGCGGCTTTGACCATTCTGCCCACGTTCGGCGCGGAACGATTTTTCAAAACGGTAGTCGATCAGGGTGTTCAGGTTCTCGTCCGCTTCCAGCCAGACATCGCCGCCATCGCCGCCATCGCCGCCGTCCGGACCGCCTTTCGGAATATACTTTTCGCGGCGGAAGCTTACGCAACCATTGCCGCCGTCACCTGCTACGACCAGGATCGTTGCTTCATCTACAAACTTCATTTTACTCTCCGTAAATCATTCGCCTGAGCGGGGC
>NZ_VIFM01000941.1 GCF_006636215.1 Myxococcus llanfairpwllgwyngyllgogerychwyrndrobwllllantysiliogogogochensis
CAACCAGGCCGCCATCATCCCGGTCAGCGCCGAGGTGATCAGCACCCCAACCGTCGCCAGCGACAGCGCGGGCCACAGCGCGACGCGAAAGGAGCTGGCCTGGGTGCGCATCCCGCCGTCCAGCAGGATCACCGCCAGCGCCAGGTTACTCACCATATAGGCGAAGGGGTAATTGTCGAAGGGGATGCCGCCGATGCCGTCAATGCCTGCCAGCATCCCGATGGCCAGAAAGATGACCAGAATCGGGATGCCAAGGCGCGAAGAAAAGGAGCTCAATAAGATACTGCAGGTTACTAAAACAGAACCCAGAATAAACAGACTAATGACCGCAGCGGCGTCCAATGTTCACGTACTCCCTGACTGGCGTGAAAAAAGGCTAAAAGTGACACTATTTTAACAA
>NZ_VIFM01000942.1 GCF_006636215.1 Myxococcus llanfairpwllgwyngyllgogerychwyrndrobwllllantysiliogogogochensis
CTGGTGGACCGCGAACGCTTCTTCGTCGCGCAGGACCAGACCACTACCGGCAACAAGACGGAGCTGCAATGGGACGGCCGGATTGCGGGCCTGGAGAACCGGGCCGTCGCCGCGCTCGAATTCAGCCACACTGACCTGTCGCGCCCCGGCGCCGCGAATTTCCCGGGCGACAGCGTGTCGCTCGTGGCGCCCGACCGCGGCTTCTACGGCCCGCTCGTGCAGCAGTTGCAGACCACGCGCCTGCGCAACACGGCGCTCGCGCTGGAGGACCGGCTGCGCCTCACGCCCGCCGTGGCGCTCGTCGCCGGGCTGCGCCACGAGTCGATCGAACTGGACCGCACCTCCACCGATGCGGCCGGCGCGGCGCGGCGGGGCTTTCCCTATGGCAAGACCTGGCACC
>NZ_VIFM01000943.1 GCF_006636215.1 Myxococcus llanfairpwllgwyngyllgogerychwyrndrobwllllantysiliogogogochensis
ACGGAGCGCCAGCGACTCAGCGCCGCGCAGCGCGAGTTGGTGCTGATGATGCAAGAGGCCCGTCAGAAAGCACGCGCGACCCACCAGCCCGTGCGGCTGGGAACGCGCGTCATGGATGAGCAGGGCGTCCAGGTGACGCGCATGCGCTGGGAGGCCCTGGCATGCAGTGACGCCTGGGGCTCGGTGTGTCCCATCCCCGCGTGCGAGGAGAACGCCTGCGGCGTGGGCGGCTGCGAATGCGCGGAGCTGGGGCCGGAGCTGGTCATCCCGCCGAAGCTCGACGTGGCCCCGTTGGTGGGCCTGTGCTGGCTGAGCGACCCCGGCCCCGGCGCGCCCGTCGTGGCTCCGCCGGCGCCCGGCGGAAAGGTGTGCCAGCAGAACGACCCGCTGCCCCCGGAGG
>NZ_VIFM01000944.1 GCF_006636215.1 Myxococcus llanfairpwllgwyngyllgogerychwyrndrobwllllantysiliogogogochensis
GTTCTGTGATGAGGTCAGGCTGAAGAAGGTCGTTATGCCAGAGGCGGGAAGTCACATTACCTTCATCCTGCCGATGCCGGCGAGCTGGAGCCAGAAAAAACGCGTAGCAATGAATGGTCAGGCTCATCAGCAAAAGCCAGATGCCGACAACATGATTAAAGCGTTGATGGATGCACTGTTTGCTGACGACGCGCATATCTGGGACTTTCGGGTAACAAAGCTCTGGGGTGAGACCGGACAAATTTTAATTTCTGATATCGGAGAAGTGGCCGCATGAAACTGGAAGCCTCCTTAAAACACTTCAGCCCACAAGGCATGCATATCAGCGACAGCGTGAACATAACAGGAGCAGAGAACAATGCGTGACATGTACGAAGTTTTAGACCGCTGGGGCGCATGG
>NZ_VIFM01000945.1 GCF_006636215.1 Myxococcus llanfairpwllgwyngyllgogerychwyrndrobwllllantysiliogogogochensis
CGGTAGGACGGCACGGATCACTGCGCGATGCACTCGCTGCGGCGATCGCCGCATGGCCACAGGACTCCGGCCTGCCATCGATGCGGGACGTTGAAGTCGCGCAGGTCAAACCTATCGCTTTGTCGGATGCCACAGAAGACGGATGGGGAAGCACGCGGCCGACGCTGTTCCAGCCCGATCAAGGCGAAGGGGGGCAGAAGGGCGTGTACGAAACGAAGCCTTGGAAACTTGAGTTGTGGGATGACGCTTATCCAACCGCTACCAGGTCGGTGAATGCTGGAGCCAATCTCGCAACGGCATTGGCGGGCGCTGCGACTGGCACTGGTTTCACTGGCATTTCTGCGCTCACCGGCGCCCTGAACGCGGCGACTTCCGCGGTGGTCAGTTCCGCAGTGCTCG
>NZ_VIFM01000094.1 GCF_006636215.1 Myxococcus llanfairpwllgwyngyllgogerychwyrndrobwllllantysiliogogogochensis
GACCGTCCCAGGGGAGGGTAGAGGGTTTGCCGCTCGCGCGGGACAAGCTTTCCGGTGACGCCCTTCGGAAGCACCACGCCGAAGAAGAACCCCTCCTCGAAGGGCTCCGTCGAATCGACGTGGACGCGCACCCGGGCGCTGATGGTCGCCAGCGCCGTGCGCAGGAACACCATCGCGAAGTCTCCGGCCACACAGGCACGAGGGCCCCGGCCGAACGGGAAGAAGTAGTCGCTGCCCAGCGGGTCGTTCGCCGCGCCGCCGTTCAGCCAGCGCTCCGGGTCGAACGTCTCCGGGCTCGTCCAGTGCGTCGCGTCCCGGTGCAGGTGCTGGTTGGAGATCATCAGCGTCGTCTCCGGCGGCAACATGACGCCCGCCAGCCGCGTCTCGGTGGACGGTGAGCGGCGCATGAGGACGCGGACGGCGGGGAGGATGCGCAGGGCCTCGTAGGCGACGGCCTCGCCCCAGGGCGCCCCGCCGAGCCGCTCGTGGTTCAGCGGTTCTTCCGCCAGCAGCGCGGACTCGAGCGCCAGTCGCTCCTCGGCGGCGGGGTGCTTCTGGAGCTGGTGGAAGGCTCCGACGAGCGTGGTGCTGGAGGAGAAGACGCCGCCGAAGAAGAACGAGCCGAGCAGGTTCGCATGCACCTGGTCATCCAGCTCCGGCATCTCCCGCAGCGTCCACGACATCAAATCCACCCGGTGCGCGGCCGGTGCCTGTCGTGCCGCGCGGATTCTGTCCGCGAACAGCCCGTAGAAGCGCTCCTTCGCCGCGGCGAAGCCCTTGGGGACCGAGACGAACCTCAGGGGCAGCTTCGCCTGGATGCGCGCATCCGCCGCGGCGGCCAGCAGCATGAAGTCGTCATACGCGGACGTGGGGAGCTTCTCGCCCACCGTGGCCACGCAGAACGCATCGAACGTCAACTGGCGCAGCATGGGCGTCAGGTCGAGCGACGGCTGGTGGCGCACCGCCTCCACCGACTCGGCGATGGAAGCCCGCATCGGCTCCACCTGGGCCGCCTGCCACGCCGCGGTCCACGGCTGCGCCAGCGGGTCCATTCCGTGCTTGCGCTTCCAGTCCTCACCCTGCTGCGCGATGAACGGCGTGTCGTCGGTGACGGAGGCGCGGATCTGCTCGCCGATGTTGCCCTTCTCGAACTCCAGCCTGCGCGTCTCCAGCACCTCGCGGATGATGGCGGGGCCGTTGAGCACCAGCGCGGGGGAGGGCCCCAGCCACGCGACGGTGACGGGCCCATAGGCGCGCGCATAGCGAGCGCACGTCTCCCACGGCTGCACGCCCAGGAAGTCCCCCAGGTTGCCCAGCAGGCCCGGCGTTGGCCCCGGGAGGCTGGCGAGCGGCTTGCGCCGGGCGCCGAAGAACAGGTTGAACAGGCCGCGAGAGAGCAGGTTCGGCACGAGGGAGCCTCCGGTGCTGCTCAGACGGTGATGCCGCAGGGAATCTTGTCGGGCTGCAGGACGGTGTAGGGCACGGCGACGCGCGCGTTGCGCGCCTTCACCGCCGCCAGTTGCTCTCGCAGGCGCTGATGGAAGCGCTCGCGGATGGCCAACAGCTCGGGCTCGTGGAAGTACTCCTCGCGCCAGCCGAACTCGTGCAGCAGGTACTCCTCGTCTTCCCCGAAGCTGGAGAGCGCCCGGCCGATGGCGACCTGCCAGAGTGTCTGGGACTTGCTGGGAATCATGGCGGCGATGTCTTCCGCGCGCAGGACGCCTTTCTGACGGGGCGGCTCCTGACGCATGCACAGCGGCGCGTTGGGTACGAAGGCGTAGTGCTCGTATTGCAGGTAGTTGACCGCGGCGTGCTGGACGCTGACCGTGAAGATGACGGTGGTGAGCATGTCGACCAGGTCGTCCACGCGGCGCAGCTCCTGGCAGGGCAGCTTGTCCACGGGCAGTCCGTGCTCGGTGAGGTCCTTCCACCACTGTTGCATCTCGGTGTCGCCCTCGAGGTCTGCGTCGGTCCGGTAGAAGTGCCTGAGCACGCCGCCGACGTAATCCTCGAAAGCATCCCACAAGGGGAGGGCGTCGTCGCGGTAGGGGTAGCTGGGCAGGACGTCAGGGGACAGCACGCCTCGGCGCTCGAAGTCCTGCCGGGGCCTGTTGTCGGAGAGCTTCCATCGCTGGTACCCCTTCTTGCCCAGCTGGAGGTGGCCCTTCTCCGGGCCGCCGGTGGCGATGAAGTCATCGAATACCCCGCCCTCGGCGAGCAGGCCCTTGCGTGCTCCCTCGTTGATGGCGAGCGTGTACCGGAAGTGCCGGCGCAGCAGCTTGTAGACGGGGTGCGGGTCCGGCAGGTTGCGCATCGTCACCATGACGAAGGGCTCCGCCACGAAGTGGGTGCGCAGCGCGTGGCTCACCATCTGGTGCGTGTTGCCCTCGCTGCAGCGGACGTAGATTTTCGCCGCGAGCCAGTCGTACTCGCCGTCGTTGGGTGTGAAGACGGGGTCCTTCCGCGCGTCGCGGCCCAGTTGGATGGCGATGGGGCGCAGCTGGCGGGAGTCGTCCAGGTACAGCAGGCAGCGGGACGCCGGCGCCCACCTCCGCTCCTCGACGCCCTCCTCGTTGACCTTCCGGTACATGGGGATGTCGTCGAGGATTTCGAAGTCGAGCAGGAAGATGCGTCTGGCGTCGAGCGCGCGCGCCAGCGTGGTGCCGGGGGACAAGAGGCCGCGCAGGTCCTCATCCGTCAGCGGCATGTCCTGGGGCACGTTGGGGACGAGGGTGATGTGCATCGGGTTGATGCCCTGGACGGCCTGCCGCGCGAACTCGTAGTCGTCCTTCCACCTGGGGACGAGCTGGGGCACTTCCAGCCCCTTGAAGAAGTCGAAGATGTCCACCAGCCCGTTCCACGCGTTGCTCAACATGGGCAGGTGCAGCTTGATGGACGCCAGCGTCTTGGCGATGACGACCTCGTAGCTTCCCTCCGTGAGTCCCCGGTACAGCTCGTCCTTGGGCAACGGCCGCGTCTCGCTCAAGTCGAGCGCGCCAGGAAGTCCCGCGGTGGCCTCGGCGGAACGCCAGGGATACATCCGCCGACGGTGCTCGAGCAGCTCGTGCCGCGCCGTCGCTTCCCGTGCGTGGCTCGCCTGTCGCGCGAGCTTCGCGGTGCCTTCGAGCACGTCCACCGTGGCGCCGCCCTGCACCCACCGGAAGAAGGGAAAGCGCCACTGCTTCCCCTCCGCGGTGACGTGGGCCTGGTCCAGCAGCCAGTCCGCCGCGACGCCTCCGGTGTTGGTGAAGCGCAGCAGCACCAGCTCGCCCAGGTCCGTGGCCTGGACGGAGTAGACCTCCTCCGCGCCCGCCTCGAAGTCATCGTGGAATCGCTTGTTCAGCGCGTGCGGGCCGCTCTCCCCATGCGTGCCCACCAGGGTGACGAAAATGTCTGCGTTCGTGCCCGCGCCGAGCTTCGCGCTCGTGCGAATCTTGAGCTTGTACTCGACAGTCATGGAACCCTCTACGGAACGGGGGCAGACCGTAGGACGGGGAAAGCGAGGGCTGCAAGCCATGCTACCCTCCCCACGGAATGAGGCAGGCGTCGCTCAGCGCACGGAATTCGCGAAGGTTCCAGTGGCCCTGTCATGAGTGAGGGACACCCGTGGAAGTGGGGCTGATGACAGACGGTGGCGCTGGTGGGCTCGCGGCCCGGGGCAGGGGACGGGGATGATGTTCGCGGCGCTGCGCCGGTGGGTGGGCTCTCTCGGGTTCAGGGGACGCGAGAGCGACCGGAATGAAGTGTTGGACGCGGAGGAGCTGGCGCGGTGGTACTCGGGGCTGAAGCTGGAGGAGCGGCTGGAGTTCAGTCGTCAGCTCGCACCTCGGGTCCGTGCGGGTCGCACCGTGCGGGACACCTCTACGTTGCCCGCGGTGGCGGTGGGACGTCTGGTTTTCGAGCAGGACGGGCCGAACGGCCCCATACCCTTGCATCACGTCAAGGTGGAGCTGTGGGACCGGGACTTCGGCGCGCCGGACGACTTTCTGGGGGAGGGTTTCACGGACCCGGACGGTGGGTTTTCGGTCCGCTACGACCCCGAGGACGCGGGCGTGGGAGACCTGCCCGATTTGGAGGTCCGCTTCTTCGAGCCGCAGCACACGTTCCGTCCGGATGGGCAGGTGGTGGAGACGTGGCGGCGCATCGGCTCCGAGCAGGGGCCGGATGACCACGGGGGACTCCACTTCGACTTCGGCACGTTGCGGCTGCCGTACTGGGAATACGATTCGACGACGCCGCTCGCCCGCCTGCTCGTGACGGAGGAGGGGACGGCGCCCACGGCCTATGCGCCGGGCCGTGCGATTGCGATGTTGAAGGCCGTGGCGCCCGTGGAGCTCATCAAGCGAGGGCACCTGCTCCAGGGGAAGCTGGGACAGGCCCCCGCGCTGGAGAAGATTCAGGCGGACTACCCGGAGGCGCTGACGGTGCGGATGGAGCGCGAGTCGCCGGGCTCCACGCGCACGGATGCGTTCTTTGGAGAGCGGCTGCTCAACGGCATGTTCTCCAGCATCCTCGACAGGGACCCGGAGGTGCCGGGAGACACGAAGGCGTTTCGGCTCTACTACCCGTGGAACGCGTACGAGCAGGACGGCGTGCACTGCCTGCCGGACGTGGACGTGCGGCTGCGGTTGGTGGAGGAGCGGCTGTTGCCGGTGCGCATCATCCTGGGCATGCGCGAGCCGGGCGCGACGGCTCCGGGCTCACCGGTGACGCGGCGGAGCTACACGCCCGCGGATGGTGGGGGCTGGGAGGCGGCGAAGCGGATGGCGCGGGTGAGCGCGACGCTGGACACGGAGCTGGGAAATCACCTGGGGCAGTGTCACTTCAACGTGGAGCAGTACGCCATCGCCGCGCATCGCAACCTGCGGCGCAGCCCGCTGCGGTGGTTGCTCATGCCGCACCTGCGCGAAGTGGTGCTCATCAATCGCTCCGCCGACGGGTTTCTCGTCGGGTCCACGGGCTACATCACGCGTGCGAGCGCGCTGGTGGAGCGGGCGGTGGAGTCGCGCCTCTTGCACCTGATGGGCAGCTACGACTGGAAGGGCTTCGAGCCCGCGCCGCCCATTTGCGAGGGACACCGCTACGCGCGCGCGGCGGGGCTGTTCTGGAAGCTGTTGGGTGAGCACGTGGACGCGTTCTTCGCGGAGCACGGCGCGGCGGTGGAGGCCGAGTGGCGCGAGGTTCGGCGCTTCTCGGACGACCTGGTGGCGCACTCCGCGCCGGCCTTCGTGTGTCGCTATCTCCGAGCGACGGTGCCGGGCAAGGCCGCGCCGTGGTTCGTGCGCTCCGAGCGCATGGACCTGGACGCGAAGAGCGTGGAGCCCACGCCGAAGGCCGTCAGCGCCGTGACATGGACAGACGTCCCCCAGCCTGGGGAGGTTGAGGCGCTCAAGCGCCTGTGTCGCTATGTCATCTACTTCGCGACCTTCCGTCACGCGTGGGCCAACAATCTCCAGTGGGACGACGCGGGCGAGGTGTTGTACGCGTGTCTGGGATTGCGGTGGGGAAAGGGCGGGGTGCTGTCGACGGAGGCGGACCTGGACGTCGCGCCCTCGCCGGAGGAGGCCACGGAGATGCTGTGGATTTCGTGGATGTTGTCCAAGACGAACTACGGCTTCCTCCTGGCGAACGAGGAGTCCGACGTGCACCCCCGGTTCGTGGAGTTGCTGCGCGCACACGCCGCCGAGTTCGCCGCGCTGGGTCTGGATGTCCGCACGGTCAGCTCGCGCATCAACATCTGATCGGCACGTGCGCACTGCGGAACGGATGTGTCAGGGAGATGAGCGACCGCCGATTTCAGGGAAGCGCTCATAACCCCGTAGGAGCGCGGCCAGGTGGTCGGGGTTGTCGAGGTCGAGCGGCGCGTCCGTGAGCCGCACGACCCACCCGCCCGTCGCCGTGTGTCGTGCGCGGAGAAGCAGGTCCGCATCCCTGGCCGGGTCGGGAAACCCGATGGCTCGGGCGGTAGCGGCCGACCAGTAGTTCAGCCATCCGAGACGGTGCGGAATCTCAGGCGAGCGAATCATGTCGGGGAGCTTGAGCGCGGGCAGTCCCCGGGGAGGGCGTGGTGACCCCTCCTGCGTGGGGCTTGTCTGCTCGGCGATCTCCACCCCGGCGTTGAACGGTGTTGCGTGCCCCCACAGCGCACGTGCGCCCTCTGCAACAGCCTCCAGGACGTCGGTGGCGGCAACGGGACCAGCAGTGTCGAGTGTAAGGTCTACATGGACTTCGAAGTGTGGCGGGCCTTCCGCCGCAAGCCCGTTCGGGTTTTCCCACCCGGCGATCGTGACCGGGTGCTTGTCGTTGTCGTTGCGCAGGAACAGAAAGCCGCCATCCGTTCTGTTGGCCATGATCCACTCGTCGCGGTTGGGCAATGCGATGAGGTCCTCCTTTTCAGAGGTTGTCCATTCCAAGTGAAGACCGGGAAGCGCACGCTCCATTCCATGGATGATGGCCAGCGCACGGCCTTCGTCGCCCAGGAGGGACGGTGCGTAGACGATGAGGGCCAGGTCATTCTGCCTGGATGCCATTTCAACACCAATCCATGACGACGACAGTGAGAGAAGGATCCGCCAGCCGCAGTTCGGCCTTGTGAGCCTCGCTGCGAACTCCAACGAGGAAGTGAAAGCCGCACTCCTTTGCAAGTCGCGCCTCTCGCTGCATCTCGGCCAGTTTCATCTTGACGAAGAACCTCCGGGAGTGAGGTGAGTGGCGTTCGAAATCATCCGTCTTGACCTCCCACAGCGTGCGGGTGGTGAGGACGAGTGCATCGAAGTGCTTGCCGTTGATGAGTACGTTCAAGCCAGGGAAGCTGTTGCCTGGAATCTTGTTGGCGCAAACATCATGTGGCTCGTTGCCTCCACGAGGTAGCCCTGGAATCGGCCTGCACTCAGGGCGGCGCTGTCGCTCCCGTGGATCGGTCGGCACAGGGGGAAACCAATCCTGTCCAGATGTCTCAGGCTTGGGCGTTCGATTCGCGGAGGGGTCCTGTAGCGTGGGCTTCGTTTGGAGAACAGACTCTGGCTCTTCGGAGTTGCTCCCCCGCGGTTCATAGGCATCCAGCGCTTCCTTGATGGCGAAGCCCACCACCACGACACCAACGACGACTACCGTGCCCACGACAATCTCGGGAGCCGCCAAGATACAGAGGCCGACTCCCAAGGTAACCGTGCCAGCCGAGGCAACGGTGCATCTTCCAGCCCGGTCGTTGAAACGGATCCGGTCATGGTCGAGGGCTGGATAGCACCGCTCCGCCAGCACGGGCCAAGGCTGGGAGGCCTCACCGACGACGCACCGGCCCTCGTCACGCCACGGCAGTTGTGCTGCTCGCCGCAGGTTGGCGATCCGCGGGTTCGAGGGCTCGCGCTCTCTGGAACCTGGCGCCGATGCGGCGCACGCCGACAAGAAGAGCAGAAGTGCGGTGCCGGCGATGAGACGCATGGCTACGTCCTTTCAGGCTGGCCCGGGTACCGCAGGTCAACAAGGTCCCTTGGAGTATGCCAGCACTTGATAAGGACGAGAGGCCTCTGTCGCCCTGGGATGGGCGATGAGGTACTCGAGAGCGCCATCGGCGGAGTGGGGGGCCTACGGAGTCAGGCTGCTGGTCTGCGGGTAGAGGCGCGCGGCGCCCTGGAAGGGCGCGAGAACACGGTGCTCCTCGCGTCCCGCCACGGCCAGCGCCCACAGCGGGAAGACGCGCAGATAGGCGTCGTAGTGGATGGCGCAGGTGCGATTGAAGACGCCCGCCCGTGGCTCTGGTGGCCATCGGCCGTCACCGTCCTGTCGCGCGCGCAGCCACGACACTCCCCGGCGAGTGGCCTCCGATTCGCCCTCTCCGGCGGCCATGAGTGACAGCAGTGCCCACGAGGTCGTCACCGCGTGTCCCGTCGGCCCGTCCACCCAGCGACGCTCGCGACAGCTCTGGACGGTCTCACTCCAGGAGCCGTCCTCGCGCTGATGGTCTTCGAGGAAGCGGACCGCCCGGCGCAGCGCGGGGTCTCCAGCCCGGACGCCACCGGCCACGAGGCCCGTCACCGCGAACCACGTGCCATAGCTGAAGCACACTCCCCAAGCGCCCTCCCAACTTCCGTCCGGCCGCTGCGTGCGACGAAGGAAGTCCACGCCTCGTGTGATGGCTCGACCCACAGGCGCCGAGGGGTGTGCCCCGCGCCACGCGATAAGGGCCTGGACACAGGCGGAGGTGCACTCCACGTAGCTTGCGTCCACCATGATGCCGGCGAACACGTCCGAGGGATTGAGCCGCTCCAGCCAGCGAGGGCCTCGCATGCGTTCATAGGTGGCCCAGCCTCCGTCACGATTCTGGAGCGAGAGGATGAACTCCACGGCCTGCGCCAGTCGCTCGCGAGGGACGCGGTTGAGCCCCAGCGGCTCCAGCAGCAGACACGCCTTCAGCGCCTCCGCGGTGCAGTCACTGATGGGCCAGCCGTGGGCGCGGGTGCTGAAGGGCCAGCCCCCCCGGCTCGGGTGTCGGTAGTTGCGCGCGGCGCGAGGCGAGTCTTCCAGCACCTGCTCGGACTCGAGGAAGCGCGCGGCTCGCGAGAGGGTGTCCCGTGCTTGCGCGTCGCCCGACGCCACCAGCGCCTGGACCGCGAACGCGGTGTCCCAGAGCTGCGAGGAGTTGTAGCCATTGAACGTCACGCCTTCAGTCGTGCGCTGGAGGTAGTCCGGCAGTTGCTCCAGGTGGGCGCGCACCTCGGGGCCATCGGGGCGGGCGATGTGCCAGACCACGGCGTTGAGCACCTTGTTGATGGGCCCGATGCAGATGGAGTGCGTGGCCTCGTCCTCCCCGCGAATCAGCTCCAGCGACTCCTCCATCGCGCGGGCGCGGAGCCGCCTGGAATGAAACCGCTCATGAATCCCGAGCACGCGGTTCACGGCGCGCAGCCACGCACTGCGCGGAGTGTAGGCATCGGTGGCGGCCACCCTGTTTCGCGCCGCCTTCCAGTCCACGTCCTCATAGGGCAGGGGATACAGCTCGCGACGCAGCGCGGCCAGCAGGGGTGTCTCCGTGGCGCGCGCCCGGCGGCCATAGAGCCAGCCCATGGGCAGGTACACCATGCGGCAGTGGCACCACAGCCGCGATGGATGGAACGGCAGCGCGCGCGGCAACAACCACAGTTCCGGCGGCGTGGGGGCAAGCCCGTCGTATTCGTAGAGGCCCAACAGCGCGAGGATGAACTTGCCCCAGGAGCCGCTGCCCAGCGGCCCACCGCGAGGGAGGAACCAGTCCCGCGCGCGCAAGAGGCCCGGGTCATCGGCGTCGATGCCCAACAGCCGCAGCGTCACGTAGTTGAGCACCGTCGTGAAGACGAGGCTCGGTGACTCCACGTCCAGTCCCCAGCCTCCGTCCGCGTTCTGGTGATGGCGAAGGTAGGCGAGCAAACCCTCGCGGGTGCGCGTGTCCGGAGCACGTCCCATCACATACAGCCCGGCCACATACACCGGGCTCAAGAAGAGAGGCCCGCTGTAGTCTCCCTTCCAGGAGCCATCCGCCTCCTGGGTCCGGGCAAGCACGTCGCGGGCCCGCTGAATCATCTCACCGCCTCCACCCCCTGAGCGGCTTGCGAGCAGTCCACGTAGAGCGCTCGCAGCGCGGAATCCGACGCCACTCGCTCCTGCGTGAGCAGCATCAGCGTGCGCACCGCATCCCGACCGAGCTTCACCGGCGTGGGGTCGAACACCGCGGGATTTCCCTCCACCACGTTGAGCGTCAGCACCGCGAAGAAGAGGGGATAGAGACAGAACAGCCGGAGGCCGGGCTCCTCGGGCGGAATCGCCAGGGAGTACTCGAGCGCTTCATCCAGCTCGCGGCGCGCCACCTCCACCAGCTCCGAGTGCAGCGCCATCGCTCGCGCGCGGTGGCTCGGCAGCGCGAGCGTGGCGGGCTCGAGGCCGTAGGCGCCCATCCGGTCCAGCGGCAGCCAGCATGTTCCTCGGTCCAGGTCCTCGCGCACGTCCTTCAAGATGTTGGTGAGCTGCAGGGCCCTGCCGAACGCGGTGGCCCTCGGTTCGAGCAGGGCCTGACGTGGCGGCGTGACGAGCGGCGAGTAAGCGATGAAGAGCCCGGTCAGCATCTCGCCCACGACTCCCGCCACGCAGTAGCAATAAGCGAAGCTCGCCTGGAGGTCGGGCAACCCCACGACAGGCCCGTCGCCTCCGTACCTCCGCTGAATCTGGTTCATCCCGTCGGTCATGATGCGCACACACCGCGCGACGTGGGGATGGACCCAGGAGGGGAGCGAGGCCAGGGTCTTCAGCACCGTGGACGTCCCCGCGACCAATTCGACTTCCGCCTCGGGGGCGGACGCTCGCAGTGCGGCACCTGCCCGACGAGCAAAGGCCTGAGCGCGGCCTTCCCAACCCGGCTTCAGCTCCACGAGGCTCGCCAGCTCCTCGAACAGCGCCTCCTGGAACGGCAGGCGGGCTTCATCCTCCAGCGTGTCCGCGATGCGGCACAGCAGGTAGGCCACCGTGACGGCGAGGTCCAGGGGCTCGGGCAGCAAGGGGATGTTCAGCGCGAACGTCCGGGAGACCCGGGGTAGCACCGTTCGGCAGAACGACTCTTCCAGAGCAACCATGGCTTCCTCCACTGCGTCATGTCGTGTCCATGACTAGTTGTTGCGTCATGGGGGTGGCCTGCGTGCGGGACGTCGACGTGGTGATTGCGGGGGGCGGCCCCGCGGGGTGCGCGGTGGCGGCGGCGCTCGCCGAGCTGGGGCTGTCCGTCCTGCTGGTCGACGCGGGCGTGGACCGCCACAAGCAACTCTCCGGCGAGCTGCTCCACCCCACCGGGGTGCGTGACTTGCGCAGCCTCGGCTTCGGTGACGTCGTGGACGCGTGGACCTCGCAACCCGTGCGAGGCTTCGCGGTTCTCTTCTCCGCGCCCGAGCGCACCGTCGTCCTTCCCTATGGACACGGCGCCACCGGGGTGTCGCTGGAGCACGCCACGCTCACCGTTCCCCTGTTGGAGGCGGTGGCCCGGCGTCCTGGCGTCACCCTTCAGGCCCACTCTCGCGTGACGGCCGTGGAGCAGAATGACGCGCACGGTGTGCGCCTTCGCTTCTCCCACGACGGTGTCGAGCACACGGTGCGCGCCCGACTGCTGGTGGCCGCGGACGGACGCGCGTCGCCCGTCCGGAGGATGGTGGGCATCGCCGAGCGCTTCACGCGCATCTCCACCATGCTGGGCGTCACGGTGGACAGCGCCTGTCTGCCCCACCCCGACCATGGACATCAGTTCGTCGGCGGCTCCGTCTACGCGCTGGCCTACGCCATCCAGCCCGGTGTGGCGCGGGTGATGGTGGACCTGCCGTTGGGCAGCACCGCGGCGACGTTGAAGGCCCAGCCGGAGCTGCTGCGCACGCTGCCCCCCGCGCTGCGCTCGGAGATTCTCCAGTCGCTGAAGGGGCCACTGGCTCCGCGCATGGCGTCCAACGACGACCGGCTCGCGGAGACCGTGCGGAGGGGGAGCGCCGTGCTGGTGGGCGACGCCGCTTCGTGTTGCCATCCCCTCACCGGTAGCGGCATGGCCTCGTGCTTCCACGATGCGCGCGCGCTCCAGGAGGCGATGCGCCGCCACCCGGAGGACCTCCCTCGCGCGCTCGAACGCTACGCACGGGAGCGGCGGCCGGCCCAGCGCACCCGTGTCGCGCTGGCCTCCGCGCTCTACGACGCTTGCGCCGGTCAGGACGAAGGCATGCGCGCGTTGCGCCTGGGATTGCTGCACTACTGGGAGCACAGCCCGAGGGGCGCCAGCGCCTCCATGGCCCTGCTCGCCTCCGAGGAGTCGCGCATGCGGGTGATGGCGCGCGAGTACCTGTGCGTCGTCGGCCATGGCCTGGTGGCGATGCGCTCGTCGCGCCGTCAGGAAGGTCGCCTCCGAGCCACCGTGCCGTTGCTGCGCTCGGTCGGACCGCCCCTGAGGGATGCCGTGGCGAGCACGGTGGAGCAGGTGGGGAGCTGGTGGCATCGCCGCGTCCGCCGCCCCGTCTACACGCTGGCCCGCTCGGGCTGGGTGTCACCCAGGCGCGCCTTCGCATCCAACTGATAGCTCCGGCCTCGCCAGTCCACCTCGCGCGACAGCCGCGCGGACAGCGCCACGCCCGCGCCCAGCAACGGCAGCACCGCGGGCACCCAGTAGTGCCGAGGGGCGATTCGCGGCCCGTTGAAGGCCCGCTGGAGTCGCAGCTGGCTCCACACGGAGAAGCCAATCGGCACTGACGCCAGGGCCGCATGTCCCCAGGCCCGTCGCGTGACGGCCGCCGCCAGCCCTCCCCACGCAAGCCAGCCCATCACCCCGCGTATCCAGTTGGGGCGCGCGAAGTTCCAGGGCAGGCCCGCCTCCGAGAAGAGGACCCAGCGCCGGAAGATGCGCAGGAACTCGCGCAGCTCCAGTTGTCCCGTGACGATGCGCAGGGGCGCATGGATGACGCGGTTCTTCCACCCGACCTCGTGCAGCTTGCGCCCCAGGTACATGTCATCCACGAACTGACCGGCGGCACACCCCACGCCGCCGATGGCCTCGAGCGCTTCGCGGCGGAACACCATCAACTGCCCCATGATGAAGGGCAGCGCGCCGTCAGGCCCCGCCGCGCGCGCGACCGACGAGCCGTACCAGGCATTCACCAGGAGCCCGTAACCCACGTCCCCCGCGAGGGGCTCCTCCGCCGCCGCGTAGATGGGGGCGAACGTCGCGCCCGTCAGTGCATCCTCCAGCAGCGCGCCCACCAGCGCCGTGAGCACGCCGGGCGCGGGCCGCGTATCCGAATCACTGAAGGCCAGCAGCGTGCCCCGCGCACGCGCCACGCCCATCTGCATGGCGTTGAGTTTTCCCGTCAGTCCGGGGGGCGGCTCGCCCGCCACGAGCAGCTCCACCCGCTTCGCGCCCGTCGGGTAGGTGGCGAGCTCCTCCCGGGTGACGGCGAACGCCGGGTCCTCCTCGCTGTCGAAGACGAAGAGCACCTCCCACTCACCGGGGTAGTCCAAATCCAGCAGCGCGCGGACGTTCTGTCGCGCCTCCACATCCAGTCCCCGGATGGGACGAATGATTGTCACCGAGGGCGGCTCGAACTTCCTCGGGGACGGGGCTGGACGCCGTCGCAGGCCGGCCATCAATCCCCGATGCCCGTGGACCAGCACACCCAGCGCCGCCGCTCCCGCCGCGACCCACGCCATGTCTCGCGTGTTCATGGCCTCACCTCCGTCCCCTCGCTCCGCGCATGCGGATGCCCATGGTGGCCAGGCCCCCACCAGTTCAGGTCCCCCATCAGTCGCATCATCGCGGGGACGATGAGCACCCGGACCAGCGTGGCATCCAGCGCCACCGCGATGGCCATGCCCAGCCCCATCGCCTTCACCACCACCACCGAAGCCAACGCGAAGGCCGCGAAGACAGCCACCATGATGGCCGCCGCGCTGGTGATGAGCCCGCCGGTCTGCTCCAGCCCCTCCGCGACCGCGTGGGTGTTGTCACCCGTGCGCAGCCATTCCTCGCGGATGCGGCTGAGCAAAAGCACCTCGTAGTCCATGGACAGACCGAACAAGGCGCAGAACAACAGGATGGGCAGGGACGGCTCGATGGGCCCGGGCTCGAAGCGCAAGAGCTGGTGCAGGTGCCCCTCCTGGAAGATCCAGACCAGGGCCCCGAACGAGCCCGCCAGCGAGAGCAGGTTCATCAACAGGGCCTTCAGGGGCAGCACCACCGAGCGCAGGAGCACGAAGAGGACGATGCACGTCATCCCCATCACGAAGCCCACGGCCGCGGGCGTGTGATGCCGCACGAAGGCCGTCGCATCCACGTCGGTGGCGGTCTGCCCGCCCACGAGCAGTCGTCCCTCTCCCACCGAGCGGTCCGCGCGCAGCGCCTTGACCAGCTCCCGCGCCTCACGACTGCTGGGGGGCGCGGACGTCAGCACCTGCAGCACCGCCACGTTGCCCGTGAGGTACGCATCCCGCGCGACGCGCAACTCCGGGGGCAACATCTCCGCGGGCGCGGCGGCCAGTTGTTGATAGGCGGCCTTGTCCATGCCGGGCGACAGGTCCACCGCGCTCTCCACGCCCACGACTCCAGGCAGCGACGCGAACCGTCGGCTCGCGTCGTAGAGGGCGGAGGCCCGCTGCGGTGTGAACGGGTCGCCCGATGGAAACTCCACCGCCACCAGCACCCGTGTCGCGGCCTCGCGTGGGAACAGCCGGGCCAGCGTCTCCGCGCCCTGGCGGGCTTCCGTGTCGGGAGGCAGCGCGGTGATGTCCGTGGCCGCCAACTCCAGGCGCCGGAACGGCAGCCCCATGGCCAACAGGAGCGCGAGCGTGGGCAGCAGCACGAGCCAGGGATGTTTCATCACCCACGTGGCCAGCGCGTGCCACATGCCACCGCGTCCCGTGGAACGGCCGAAGGGCAGCCGTCCCTTGTCCACCCTCGGCCCCAGCCAGGAGAGCAGCGCGGGCAGGACCGTGAGCGCGAAGAGCACCGCGAAGGCCACGACGAGCGCGCCGCCCAGTCCCATGGCGCTCAGGTACGAGCCACGAAAGAAGAGCAGTCCCGCCAGTCCCACCGTGACGGCCAGTCCGGAGAACGCCACCGCGCGCCCCGCAGTGTCCAGGGTGCGCGTCAGCGCCTGCTCCGTCGTCAGTCCTTGCGCGAGCTCGCCTCGGAAGCGGCTCACGATGAAGAGCGAATAGTCGATGGCCACGCCCAAGCCGATGAGCGAGACGACGTTGAGCGTGTACTGCGCCATGTTGGTGACGCGCGAGAGCAACAGCACGCCCGCCACGCCACAGAGGACAGCGAGCCCGCCCACCACCAGCGGCAGCATGGCGGCCACCACCGTCCGGAACACCCACAGCAACACCAGCAGCGCCAGCGGGAAGGAGATGAGCTCCGCGCGCAGCAGGTCATGCTCCAACAACTGGTTGAGCGCGGCGAGGAAGGCCACCTTGCCGGTCAGCGTCGTGTCGAGGCGCGGGTCCTCCACGGCGGCGCGCACGGCGGGGAACGCGGCGGTGGCCTCGCGCTCACCGCCCTTGAGCCGCACCAGGGCCAGCAGGTCGTGGCCGGTGCGAGACACGAAGCGTGCGCGCAGCGCTGGCGGGGCGCCCACCGGTGACACCACCGATTCGACCTCGGGCAGGCGCTGTGCTCGCGCGAGGACGTCCGCCACGGCTTTCGTGAAGCGTGGCTCGTCCACCGTCCAGGCGTCGTGGTGGAAGATGACCGCCAGCGTCTGGTCCGTCGACCCCGCGGCGGCGGGCCGGGCCAGCGCCTCCGCCTTCGCGGCTTCGATGCCGTCGATGGTGCCGGTGGTGAGGTGCCCTCCCTGGAGCAGCACCCAGATGGCCAGGACCAGGAACACGACGGCGCCCCCCAACACTCCGCTCCGGTGCCGGTGCACACCTCTGGCGAGCCGGGCGAACAGGGTGGGTGACGCTGTCGCGTCGCTCATGGCGCGGGGACTTCCTGGAACGATGCGAGGATTTCGCGCGCCGTATCCACCTTGACGCTGCCGCGCTCCACCAGCAGCAGCGCCACCTTCTCCACGTCCACGCCGCGCGCGCCCGCCGTCACCGCGACGCACCGGGCATGCAGCGCCATGTGCCCCTTCTGGATTCCCACCGAGCCCAGCGCGCGCACCGCCGCGAAGTTCTGCGCCAGCCCCACCGCCGCGAACACCATGGCCAGCTCTCGCACATTGGTGACGCGCAGGAGCTTGAGCCCGAGCTGCGCGCCGGGGTGCACCTTGATGGGGCCGCCCACCATGCCCAGCGCGAGCGGCAGCTCGATGCGGCCCACCAGGTGGCCCTGCTCCAGCGTCCAGCGGGACAGCGGCCCGTAGCGGCCCCCTCGGCACGCATAGGCATGCGCGCCCGCTTCGATGGCCCGCCAGTCCTGGCCCGTGGCGATGGCCACCGCATCAATCCCGTTCATCACGCCCTTGTTGTGGGTCGCCGCGCGGTAGGGGTCCGCCTCCGCGAAGCGGCTCGCCTGGAGGATGCCCTCGGCGATGTCCTCACCCGGCAGGCCGAAGTCCGCCAGCGCCGCCAGCGGGATGCGACAGGAGGCCCGCGCCAGTCGCTGGTCGGCGAGGTTGGACAGGATGCGCACGAAGACGCGGCCGCCGGTGAGCTGCTCGATGAGCGGCGCGACACCCTCCGCCATGGTGTTGATGAGGTTGGCGCCCATGGCCTCCTTCGTGTCGACCAGCAGGTGGACGATGAAGAGCGGCTCGCCCTGGGGCCCTTCGGGCGCGGGGAGGATGCGCACCTGCACGTCGCGCGCGCCGCCGCCTCGCCGCTCGAGCGCGGGGTGGAAGCTGTTGGCGAGGGCGAGCAGGTGCTCCCGCCCCGCCAGCAGCCGCGAGCGAGCGACCTCGGGCGTGCCATAGCGGGTGAGCTGCACCTGGCCAATCATCATCGAGGCGTCCGCGTCGGCGGTGAACCCACCGGCCTCACGCACCACCTTCGCGGCGAAGGACACCGCGGCGACGACGGACGGCTCCTCCACGGCCATGGGCACCAGGTGGTCGCGCCCGTTGACGGTGAGGTTCAGCCCCAGGCCCAGCGGCAGGGCGAACACGCCCACCGCGTTTTCGATCATCTGGTTGACGACGTCGAAGGTCGGCGCGCCCAGTGCCCTGAGCACCTGCAGTTCCTCCGGTGAGACATCTCCGCGCAATGCCAGTTCCCGCCAGCGCTCATCCACGGTGCGGCGGTGGAAACCTGGCAGGCGAGAGGACAGTGTGCCCGGTTGGACTTGCGGCAATCCCTCGTCCACCACTTCCGACATAGACGCCCCCCATTGCTCTGCCCGTCAATCACCATGGGAACTGGTGATGACCGACGGCGTTGGGCAGGGGCCCTGGGGCTTTCGGACGTCGCGAGGTCCAGGAGCGGACGGCGTGGCCCGCGTCTGTGGACACCTGGGCCTTTGCGTCGCGTGCCTGCCCCTCCCTCGGGTGCGAGCGTCGTGCTCAGTGGGCGAGCATCAGCCACGCGCCCACGAGCAGCATCCATCCGAACACGAGCGACTCCACCGTTCGCTGGATGAGTCCTCGCACGGGTGACTCGAAGGACAGCGCGACCATGCCGAGCAGGACGAGCTTGCCCACCGCGCCCGTCAGCGTGGAGAGCGACGCCAGCGCGGGCAGGTCCTCGAACACGCGCTGCAGTTCGATGAGCCCGCCGCCCGCGCCGAAGTAGCCCAGCCCGGCGACCAGGTTGTGCATCTGGTTCTTCCAGGTGCCCCAGAACGGCGCGCCCTCGTCGCATGGGAACACCGCCGCGCCCACGTAGCTGACGCCCAGCAGCGACAGCAGCGCGAGCCCGGAGATGACGTCTCCCTCCGGCGCGAGCCGCGCGTTGAGCACGGCGGAGAAACCCATGACGGCGAGCCCCGCGGGCGCGAAGCCGAGCCAAGCCACTCGCTTCGCCTCGGGAGCCCCCGACGCGCCCAACTCGCTGATGGTGTGGCGCAGGTGGCTGTAGCCGGGACGCCGACGCGCGAACCACCACGGCGGCAGGGCGGTAAGCGTCGTGGCGAGCAGGGCTGCGAGGAAGACCCCAGGGTTCATGCGCTTATTCCAAGGGGGCAGGGGGCCCGGAGAAAGGGGATTCGATGGGGGCTAGCCCCGCGCCCGGGGCGTCGTCAGATTGCAGGGGCTTACGCCATGAGGAGGGCGTCATGTCGCATCGCAGCCGACTCTCGGGCTTCATCATCGATTGTGAGACCGGGGACATGCGGTCCGCCGCCACCTTCTGGGGCCAGGCGCTGGGCCTCCGGGTGGGCGAGCACGAAGTCGAGGGTGGAGCCGAATACGTGGGCCTCCAGGACACTCCAATGGGGCTGCACGCCGCGCTGCAGAAGGTCTCCCACCCTTCGCGCATCCACCTGGACATCGAGGCGGACGACCAGGACGCGGAGGCCGCGCGCCTTGAGGTGCTGGGCGCCCGGCGCATCGGCTGGGTGAAGCGCTGGTGGGTGATGGAGGCGCCCACGGGCCATCGCTTCTGCATCGTGAAGATGAACAACCCGGACCAGGGGCCGCCACCCACCGTCTGGGGCTGAGTCCCGTCGCGGTGGGCCTCGGGCTCAGAGTGCCGCAGCGGCACGGAGCGGCAGGGCTGGGTGCGACTCGCTTGGCGTCGCGGTGGACCTCGGGCTCAGAGTGCCGCAGCGGCACGGCCGGGCGCGACTCGCGTCCCGTCGCGGTGAGCCTCGGGGATCAGAGCGCTCCGGCCACACTGGCGCGCAGGCGGCGGAGCCCCTCGTCGATGCCGTCCGCTGTGAGCGCGCCGTAGCCCAGCACCCAGCCATGGCGCGTTGGCGCGCCGGCGAAGTACGGGGAGAGCGCCTCCACTCCGACACCCGCGGCGCGTGCCTGCCCCGTGAGCGCCTTCTCCAGCCGAGCGCCACCCCGCGCGAAGGTCGCGCACAGGTGCAGGCCCGCGACGGAGGGCAGCAGGCGGAGCCCGGAGCCAAAGTGGCGCGTGAGCCCTTCGGTGAGTCGCGCGTGCCGGTGCTCGTACTCGCGCCTCGTCTTGCGCAGGTGACGGGCCAGCAGGCCGGTGTCGATGAAGCGCGCGAGGACCGCCTGAGCGGGGAGCTGGCTGTGGCTGTCCGCCACCTGCTTCGCCAGCCGCAGCTCCCGCCGGAGTGACGGCGGCGCGACGAGGAATCCCAGGCGCAGCCCGGGCAGCAGCACCTTGGAGAACGAGCCGACGTAGAGGACGCGCCCGGAACGGTCCAGGCCATGGAGCGTCTCGAGCGGCCTGCCGCCGAAGCGGAACTCGCTGTCGTAGTCGTCCTCGATAACCACCGCGTCGCGCTGGCGGGCCCAGTCGAGCAGCGCGAGTCTTCGCGCCGGTGACATCACGATGCCGAGCGGAAACTGGTGGGACGGCGTGACGTAGACGAGGCGCGCGTCGTCCGGCAGTGCGCTCACGTCGAGTCCTTCCGCGTCGACGGGAACGGGCACGACGCGCGCACCCAGCGACTGGAACAGGAGGCGCGCGGGTGGGTAGCCCGGCTCCTCGACGGCGACGCAGTCTCCGGGCTCCAGCAGGACGCGCCCGATGAGGTCGAGCGCCTGCTGGGCACCGTGGGTGATGAGCACGTCCGTGGCGTCGGCGCGCACGCCGCGCGACACGCCGATGTGGCGCGCCACGGCCTCCCGCAGCTCGGGCTGTCCGGACGGGTCCATGTAGGCCGCCGTCATCGCCGAGGCGCGCAACTGCCTCGCCATCAATCGGCGCCAGGTCTCGAACGGAAACAGCGCGGCGTCCGGGATGCCGACGCGGAAGTCATGGCGCGCGGGGGGCTCGGGCGGGCGAGGGGTGGGCAGCTTGCTCCAGATGGCCCGAGGGCGCAGCTTCACTCCGGCGGAGGCCCTGCCTCGCGGGGCGTGCTCCCGAGGCGGCTCCTGGACGATGCTGCCCGCACGGCTGCGCCCCGCGAGCAGCCCCTCCGCGCCCAGCCACTCGTAGGCGACGCTCACCGTGTTGCGTGACACGCCCAGCCGCTGGGCCAGCTCGCGCGTGGGCGGCACCCGCTCTCCGCCGCGCAGGCGACCGTCGAGAATCTGCGCTCGCAGGCCCCGGTAGATCTGCCCCGCCAGGTCCCTGCGGTCCTTGAGGTCGACGTGAAGGTCCATGCCAGGGACCTCCATAGATTGGCCCAATGAGATTCGTCAAACCTGGACCTGTCGGCGGGCCATGGAGGGAGCACCCTGTCGGCACTTCTCAACCGAACCCTGGAGCCCCCATGAGCCCCGCTGCCCAGTCCCTCACGTCACACCCCGTCGACCCCGCGCGCATGCCCTGGATTCCCATGGGCCCGCCGGGCCTCTCCTTCAAGCCGCTGCGCTTCTTCCGGGATGGCGCGGGCTGGATGTACATCTTCCGGCTGGAGCCCGGCACCCTGATTCCCCGTCACCGACACACGGGCGAGGTGCATGCCGTCAACCTCTCCGGGACGCGCAAGCTGCTCGACACCGGCGATGTGGTGGGACCCGGTGGCTACGTCTACGAGCCGGCGGGCAACACCGACAGCTGGATGGCCATCGGTGACGAGCCGGTCGTCATCCTCATCACCGTGCGCGGCGCCATCGAGTACCTGGACGCCGAGGGCCGGGTCACCAAGAGCGTCGGCTCCGCCGAACGGCTGGAGACCTACCGGCGCTGGTGCGAGGCGAACGGCGCGGAGTTCCTGGCCACCCTCGAGTGAGGACCTCAGTGGTGGAGCTGCGCCTCCACCGTGTCCAGCACCTCGCCGCCCTCGCCGGTGAAGACGAGCTTCGTCATCGCGAGGGCGAAGCCCGCCACCTGCTTCGCGGTGACCCGGGGTGGCATGGAGAGCGCGTGCGGGTCCGTGACGACGTCGACGAGGGCGGGCCCCGGATGTGAGAGGGCTCGCTCGAAGGCGCCGCGCACGTCCCCGGGGGCCTCCACGCGCTGCCCCATGACGCCCACGGCCTCCGCCAGCTTCGCGAAGTCCGGATTCACCAGGTCCGTCTCCGTGTCCGGGTAGCCCGACACCTGCATCTCCAGCTTCACCATGCCGAGCGAGCTGTTGTTGAAGATGACGACCTTCACGGGCAGGTCGTACTGCGCCAGCGTGAGGAAGTCGCCCATCAGCATGGCGAAGCCGCCGTCCCCGGACATGGAGATGACCTGCCGGTCCGGGTACAGCAGCTGCGCGCCAATGGCCTGCGGCAGCGCGTTGGCCATGGAGCCGTGCGTGAAGGAGCCGATGATGCGCCGCTCGGCGGTGGCGCGCAGGTAGCGGGCGGACCACACGTTGCACATGCCCGTGTCCACGGTGAAGACGGCGTTGTCGGCCGCCACCTCGTCGAGCAGGGCGGCCACGTACTCCGGATGCAGGGGGCGGTGCGAGCCGACGTTGCGCACGTGGGTGTCCAGCTTGCGCCGCGCCTTGGCCAGCTCCTCCAAGGCATTCTCCAGATGGCGCCGGTCTTCCTTCTGCTCCAGCCGGGGCAGGAGGGCGCGCAAGGTCTCCCGGATGTCGCCGCAGACGCCCAGGTCCAGGCGCGAGCGGCGGCCCAGGTGCTCTGGCCGCACGTCCACCTGGGCGATGTGGGGCTTCACGGGCATGAACGCGTCGTAGGGGAAGTCGGTGCCCAGCAGCAGGAGGACATCACACGCGTGCATGGCTTCGTACGCCGCGCCGTAGCCCAGCAGGCCCGTCATGCCCACGTCGTAGGGGTTGTCGTACGCCACCCACTCCTTGCCCCGGTACGCGTGGCCCACCGGAGACTGGAGCGCCTTGGCCAGCGCGAGCACCTCCGCGTGGGCGCCCTTGCAGCCGCTGCCGCAGAACACCGTCACCCGTGAGGCGGAGTTGAGCAGCGCGGCCAGCCGGTCCAACTCCGCGTCGGCCGGGCGGACCACGGGGAGCGCGGTGGAGAAGCTGGAGGGGACGTCCTCGCCCGCGTCGAGCGCGGCGATGTCTCCGGGAAGCACCACGGCGGATACGCCGCCTTTCGCCAGCGCCGTCCGCGCGGCGAGCCGGAACAGGCGCGGGGCCTGCTTGGGGTTGGACACCATCTCGCAGAAGTGGCTGCACTCGCGGAACAGCAGCTCCGGGTGCGTCTCCTGGAAGTACGAGGTGCCAATCTGCTCGCTGGGGATGTGAGAGACGAGCGCGAGCACCGGGGCGTAGCTGCGATGGGCGTCATAGAGCCCGTTGATGAGGTGCAGGTGGCCCGGTCCGCAGCTCCCCGCGCACACCGCGAGCTTGCCGCTGAGCTGGGCCTCGGCGGAGGCGGCGAAGGCGCCGGCCTCTTCGTGCCGGACGTGGACCCACCGCAGCTTCCCCTGGCTGCGGCGCACGGCGTCGGTGATGGGATTGAGGCTGTCGCCGACGACGCCGTAGATGCGCTCGGCACCCGCGTCGATGAGCGTCTGGACGAGCGCATCCGCCACACTGGAGTGACTCATGCGAGTGAAGCTGGGGGGCGCCCGGCTTCCGGACAACCCGAGTCAGCAGGGGAGCAGGCACTCCGCTGGCCGCCCTGGACGCGGGAGGGCATCCCGCGTCAGGCGTCGCGATTACTTCTTCGGCGCTTCCACGCCGTTGGCGGTCCAGACGTAGTGCTGCTGCCAGTTCCCACCGATGCCCACCCCTTCACCCCGGTCGTGATTGGGGACGAGGTACTCCGGCAGGCCCGCCTTCTGGAAGCTGTCCGGCACGCGGGTCCCCGACTGGAAGTGGGCCTTGTTCGACACCGTGTACTCCAGGTTCGGCTTGCCCGTCTTCTCGTCGATGCCGGTGCACTTCACCTGCGTGTGGTACGAGCCCATGAACCACTCCAGCGACGTATAGGCCCCCTGCTTGTCGTCCTTCGCGGACGCGCTGCCTTCCTCGGCCGTCCCTGGGCCCGTGAACTTGTAGAGCCCCGCGTTGTAGTCCGGGTGGTTCACGTCGTTCGGCGAGAACGTGTCGCCCACTTTCGGGTTCGGGAACTTCTCGAAGAACGCGTCCGTCACGGCCTGCTGGTGCGGGCGGCCGGCGAGGTCCTCCGTGTACGCGTTGTCGCGCACGGTGACGACGTCGACGCCGCCCTCCTTGGTCCAGGTGCCCAGGTCCTTGGGCTTCTCCTCCAGCAGCCACGTGCTCCACAGGCCCGGCCAGTCCGCCTTGAGCTCCTGGCCCGTCACGGGGTCCTTGGTCCGGTTGATGCCGTTGAGGTCCACGTCCGCCAGCTTCTGGAGCTTGTCCGTCACGCCGGAGTCCTTGCCCAGCACCACCTCGGAGCCCTTGGCGAGCACGTCCATACCCTTCTCGGTGCCACTCAGCAGCAGGTCCGTCGCGCCGCTCGGTAGCAGCTTGTCCGCGCCTTGGTAGGCCACCCGCAGGCCCGTCTGGAGCGCGTCGCGCGCCAGGTCCTTCGGGTCCGGGAGCACCTGCTTCAGCTTGTCCGTCACCGGATTGTGCTTCACCACCTCGAACACGTCCTTCGAGGTGTCGACGACCGTGTTCTTCGCGTCCTTCGCCTTGTCGACGACCGCGTCCTTCGCGTCCTTCGCCTTGTCGACGACCGCGTCCTTCGCGTCCTTCGCCTTGTCGACGACCGTTCTCTTCACATCGCTGAAGCTCGGGACTCTAAAATTCATGACAGGCCTCTGGGGGGTGTGGGGGCCGGCAGCAAATGACCTACAAAAGAGTTATCGGTCCCTCCCTTCCGCGGTTTCTTGGGGGCTGAGATATCCCTGACTCACCCTCGGTGAGGGATAGAACGGCCAGCCCCTAACGGGGTGCGTCAGCGACAAAGGTCGGTTCGAGGGGCTTGGGCGTACGTGAGCCTCCAGCGTGGAGCGGGGCGGCACACTGGGGGACTCACGGGACGGGACGACGGACCTGGACGGTGCTCCAGCTCACTCGTAACAGCTGCTGGCGACTTCCCGCAGCTCGACGATGCCCCACTCACTGGCGGGACACGCGTGGGCATATTCCAGGGCCTCATCGCGCGTCTTGCAGTTGAGGAGGAAGAAGCCGCCGATGATTTCCTTCGACTCGGTGAACGGGCCGTCGCTCACCGTGCGCTTGCCCCCGTAGTTCTCGATGCGCACCGCGTGGTCATCGGACTTGAGCGCCTCGCCCGTCACGAGCACGCCATTGGTCCGGAGCTTCTCCTGGAAGGCCATCATCCGAGCGTAGGCGGCCTGGCCTTCATCGAGTGGCCGAGCCTGGCGCTTCCCCGGGGCCTCCATCATCAGCAGCATGAATGACATCGCGCTCCCTCCTTTTGAGAGCCGCGACTCTACGCCAGCCCCGTGACACGTCGTCGAGCCACCGAAGGTGCGTTGCTCGCTCTCCATCGCTTGCCCGCCAGTCGCACGGTGCGTTTTTCATTCGGGCGGACCGCGCCGCTTTCCCCTGTCCGGTATCCGACGGGAGTGGACCGCCGCCGCACCATGGGTGAGAGAGGACCGCGCGCCACTCTGGGTGTGCCTCGGTGGTTGACCCCGCGCGTCGGAGAGGGGAGCGTGCAGTGCGATGAGTGCCGGCCCCGACCTGTTCTCTGCTTCCGTTGATGTGAATCGCTTCGCTCCCCTCGCGGAGCGGATGCGTCCACGCACGCCCGATGAGTTCATCGGACAGTCCCATCTGCTCGGCCCGGGAGGTCCGCTGCGCCGGTTGATGGAGCGCAAGCAGATTGTCTCCTCGCTGTTCTGGGGCCCGCCTGGCGTGGGCAAGACGACGCTGGCGCGCATGCTGGCCTCCAGCGTCGACGCGGAGCTGGTCATCCTGTCGGCCGTGTCGGACGGCATTCCCCGCATCCGCGAAGTCGTCGCGGAGGCCGAACGCGCGCGCAACCAGTACTCGCGCCGGACGGTGCTCTTCGTGGACGAAATCCACCGCTGGGCGAAGAACGTCCAGGAGCAGGCGCTGCCGCACGTGGAGAGCGGCCTGCTCGTCCTGCTGGGCGCGACGACGGAGAACGTCAGCTTCGAGGTGCGCCCCGCGCTCGTCAGCCGGTGCCGCGTCTTCCAGCTCCAGGACCTCACGCTCGCGGACATCCAGGGCGCGCTCCAGCGAGCACTCACCGACGAGAAGCGCGGCCTGGGCAAGCGCAAGCTGACCGTGGGAGAAGACGCACTCGCGCTGCTGGCGAGGGGCGGGGCAGGGGACGTGCGCAAGGCGCTGGGCGCGCTGGAGATGGCCGCGGGGCTGACGGCGGACGGTGGCGAAATCAACGTGGACACGGCGCGCGAGGCGGTGGGCACGGGGCTCGCGCGGCACGACAAGGATGGAGACCAGCACTACGACCTGCTGAGCGCGCTCCAGAAGTCCTGCCGGGGTTCCAACGCGCAGGGCGCCATCTTCTGGGCCGCGAAGCTGCTGCAGACAGGGGACGTGGTGTCGCTGTGGCGCAGGCTCAAGGTCATCGCCGTGGAGGATGTGGGCATGGCGATGCCGGAGGCCATCACCATCGTCCGCGCGTGCGAGGAGAGTTTCCACTCCACGGGCATGCCGGAGGGGCGGCTGTTCGTCGCGCATGCCGTCGTCACGCTGGCCACGGCGCGCAAGAGCAATCGCGCCTATGCGGCGATGAACGCCGCGCTCGCCGCGCTGGAGGAGCACCCCAACGCGGCGCCGCCGCTGCCGCTGCGCAACGCGCCCACGGACTTGATGAAGGAGCTGGGGCACGGCAAGGGCTACACCCCGCCCTGGGACTTCAAGGACCACTACGCCCCGGGGCAGACGTATCTGCCCCCGCCGCTGGAGCGCTCCGTCTTCTACCGCCCGAGCAAGGAAGGCTATGAGGCGGAGATCCACGAGCGCATGAGCCACTGGTGGCGCGAGGACAAGGCCAGCCGGGGCGAGTAGGGCCCGGGCTACTCCTCTCTGTCGCGCGCGGCTTGCGCGAACTTCAGGAGGTCCCCGCGCTCCCAGTAGGAGGGCGGCGGGGGCCGCGAGCGGCCTTCCTGCCGGAGCACGTGGTTCTCCAGCTCGTCATCGAAATACCAACCGCACTGCCCTCTCACCCGGGCGTCCAGGAGCCTCGCGAGATCTTCCGGGGTCCCCAGACGATTGAGGGCCCAGGCCGCCTCGTTCGCTTCGTCCGAAGCCGGAGGCGCGCCGAACCCGCCGATGTCCCCAGGGCCCGGTGGAGTCTCGAGCGCCCGGTACAGCAGCGAGCGGCTGGCCTCGGCATCCAACACACCCAGCCATCGAATCGCCTCGGAACGCAGGGTCGCCCCGGGAGACTCGTCGACGGCCACCAGGCGCAGCGGCTCGAGCCACTCATGCAGTCCCTCTCTCACCAGCCCCGCGGCCGCGTTCAGCCTCACCCTCGGGGAATCGGAGTGCGCGAGGAACGTGAGCCGGTCCCTCCAGCCCGCTCCGGATTCTCCCAGGCCCATCAGCCCTTCCATGGCGAGGAGCTGCCCGTGCACGTCCTCGTCGCGCAGCCATCTCAGGAACAGGGGCCTGTCCTCGGGCCGGGGGTGTCTGGCCGCGAGTTGGTGGGCTCTCATCACGAGCGGCAGATTGTCCGGGTAGGAGACCGCGGCGAATGTCCAGCGGAGCGCGGCGGCCCGGTCCCGCGCGAAGAGCTCCATGAGCAGCGCTCCGCGTGCCTCGACATCCACGTCGAACGAGCAGAGCAGCTCATACAGGAGCGGCCGGGCCGCGCCCCATTCACCCAGCACCTTCACTGCGCGCCCGAAGGGCTCCGGGCGCTCGACGATGTTCGCGCGGTTCACGACCAGCGCCAGGCTCTCCGCGAGGACCACCTTGCGCAGGGCGCGCGACAGTCCCTCCGTGCCGAGCGCCGCGTGCAGCTCCCGCAAGGGGAGCAGGAATTCGGCCACGGCCCGTTGGTGGAGCTCCGGATGGGAGGTCAGCAGTCGCACCTGCTCGGCGGGCGACAACCTGGGAAGGACATGCCACTTCAGGTGGTCGGTCGGCCAGTTGCGGGCCCATTGCGTGAGCAGGTCCCACATTCCGGGGCGGTTCCGGCATTCGAGGGCGACGAATCCATTGAGCTCGTGTCCTCGGTCGCCTTGCTTGTCGAGGTGATGGCGGTCCTCTTCCCACCACTTCAGGAACAGCCATTCCATGAGAGAGGGGGTGAGCGCGCCCGGTCGTTGGTCGTGGAGGATTCTCGCGCGCGTGTCTGGCATCGCCGCGCTCAGGACGTCCCTTGCGAGCTCCTCGGAGTCCTCGTCGAGCCCCGCTTCGCAGAGCACGCTGGACAGGGTGAAGGTCGGGCCTGGTTCCCTGCTCAAGAGGTCGTCGCCCTCGTACGAAGGGGTCCGCCCCGCGAGCCGGGAGAACTCCTCTCGTGACAGCTTCAGCCAGGGGGGGCGCCCGTGCGCGAGGCGCATCACCGCGTCTCTCACGTCGTAGGTCTCGCGCGGGTCCAACAGCACCGAGCGAAGCAGGGACTGATGCTGTCCGGCCGTATCGAGCCGTCCGATGAGCCGGACGAGTCGCTGGCGGACCCACTTGTCGTGAAGGGGAGTGCTTCGCAGCAGGGACACGAGTTGCGCGCAGAGATTCTCGCGCGAGGACCACACCACTCTGGGACTGGAAACCACGGTGGACGCCGCGTTGGGACCGGGGGGCGAGGCCGGCTGCGTGGTTGCAGAAGTCAACGAAAAGCTAGCCCGTGTGGGCGCCCCTCGCAACCCACGGCACACTGTGGCCGTTGGACACCTGTCGGCCTTGAGAGGCTTTCGCGCTCGGGCGCGGGCCGTCCTTGCATCGGCGGACGAGGGTGCTCTATTCCGCCGCGTGACGGTCTCCGAGAATCATCGTGCCATCGAAGCGGTCTGGAGGATTGAGTCCGCTCGGCTCATCGCCGGCCTGACGCGCATGGTGCGCGACGTCGGGCTCGCCGAGGAACTCGCCCAGGACGCGCTGGTCGCCGCGCTGGAGCGCTGGCCCACGGCCGGCATTCCGGACAACCCGGGCGCGTGGTTGATGGCCACCGCCAAGCGACGCGCCATCGACGAGCTTCGTCGGGGCAAGCGCCTGGAGCGCAAGCACGAGGAGCTGGGCCACGAGTTGGAGTCGGACCAGGCGCACGGCGCCCCGGACCTGGACGCGGCGCTCGACAACGACGTGGGCGACGACCTCTTGCGCCTCATGTTCATCGCCTGCCATCCCATCCTCTCGACGGAGGCGCGCGTCGCGCTCACCTTGAGGCTGCTCGGGGGCCTGACGACGGACGAAATCGCGCGCGCCTTCCTGGTGCCATCCCCCACCGTCGCCCAGCGCATCGTCCGGGCCAAGCGCACGCTCTCCGAGGAGAAGGTGCCCTTCGAGCTGCCCCGGGGCGAGGAGCTCGCGGTCCGCCTGTCGTCGGTGCTGGAGGTCATCTACCTCGTCTTCAACGAGGGGTATTCAGCGACGGGGGGAGACGACTGGATGCGGCCGGAGCTGTGCGCGGACGCGCTGCGGCTGGGACGCATCCTCGCGGAGCTGGCGCCCCAGGAGCCGGAGGTCCACGGCCTGGTCGCGCTGATGGAAATCCAGGCGTCGCGCTCGCGGGCCCGCGTGGGGCCCAACGGTCAACCCGTGCTGCTGCTCGAGCAGAACCGCGCGCAGTGGGACCAGCTCCTCATCCGCCGTGGGCTCGCGGCGCTGGAGCGCGCGGAGAAGCTGGGCGGGGCGCAGGGGCCGTATGCGCTGCAGGCCGCGCTCGCCGCCTGTCATGCCCGGGCGCGGCAACCGGAGGACACGGACTGGGCGCGCATCGCCTCGCTGTACGCGGTGCTGGTGCGGCTCACGCCGTCGCCCGTCATCGAGCTGAACCGCGCCGTCGCGCTGTCGATGGCGTACGGCCCCGCCGCCGGGTTGGCCGTCGTCGACACGCTGACCGCGGAGCCTTCGCTCGCCAGCTACCACCTGCTGCCCAGCGTGCGCGGAGACCTGCTGCGGAAGCTGGGCCGCTTCGACGAGGCGCGCAAGGAGTTCGAGCGCGCCGCCTCGCTCACGCGCAACGCGCGCGAACAGACGCTGCTCCTCGACCGCGCCGCGGCCTGCGCTCGCAAGGAGGCATAGTCGCGCCAGGCTCGCTCGCACCTGCGTGACGCGGGACCTCCGCCTGAGGCTCGAAGTAGCGGGACGCGAGCACGTGCTCCGCGCGAGGGTGACGCAAGGGGGGCCGTCGGCGGCACACGTACTCTCGTGGAAATCTTTCACGACCCCTGGAGCCGAAGCGTTGACGGGCATGCGCAAGCCCTCGCTTCGTCCCTCGCCAGGCGTGGGTGAGGGTCCGCCGGGGGTTGTCGCCGTGGGAGTTGGACTACCCTGCGCGCATGTGCCGGAACATCAAGCCCCTGTTCAACTTCTCGCCTCCCGCCACGGATGACGACATTCGCGCGGCGGCCCTGCAGTTCGTCCGGAAGATCGCCGGGACTCGCAAGCCGTCGAAGCAGAACACGGATGCGTTCGAGGTCGCCGTCGAGGAAATCTTCCGAAGCTCGAAGCTGATGCTGGACGGGTTGGTGGCGACGACGCCCCCGAGAGACAGGGTGCGGTTCGAGGCCCTGAAGAAGCTTCGCTACAAGAAGGCCGACGCCGCCGGCTGAGTCCCGCCCGCGAGTCCTGGCCGCTGACCGACTGTTTCCACGCAGTGCACACGGCGCATGGGGCCGAGGCCGGCCCTTGCGCTCGGAGGTCGTCCGATGAAGCGGTCCTCGTGGTGGTCTGTCGTTGCCGTCGCCTCGCAGCTCGCAGTGGGTTGTGGAAGTGAGAGTCCGGAGACCTCCCCGGGAGAGGAGCCCGCGAATACCGCCACCGGGGCGCTCGCATGCAGCACGCGCATCACCTACGGAGACCGCTGGATTCATCCCTCGGGCCACCCCGGGAATGAAGACGTCGCGGCGGACCTGGTGACGTGGGATGGCGTCTGCGTCAACGAGGGCACCAACTCCTACGCCGTGCTCTCCAACGGCTGGAAGCCGTACTTCACGGGCAACAACGCCTGTGTGCTGGCGCTCGACACCACCTGTCCTGGCGCGGGGGCTTGTGCCACGCGAGTGACCTACGGCGCCGCGTGGATGCACCCGGCGAATCACCCCGCGCAATACGACGACGTAGGCGGGCGCGTGTTCTGGGACAGGGCTTGTGTGAATGCGGCCCCCAACTCCTACGCCGTGCTGTCGAACGGCTGGGGGCCCTACTTCAGCGGAGCGAATGCCTGCGGCATGTCCATGCGCTACACGGGCTGCGGTGGCCTGTACCAGAATCCCGTCGTCGCCTCGGACTGCGCGGACCCGGGCGTCATCCATGACGGCACTCGCTACGTGGCCGCGTGCACCTCGGGGGGCGCCGCGAGCGCCTTCCCGCTGCGCGTCTCCACGGACCTGGTGACGTGGACGGGCGCGGGCTCCATCTTCCCCGCCGGGAGTCGGCCGTCGTGGGCGACTGGTGACTTCTGGGCGCCGGAAATCCACCGGGTGGGCGGACGCTTCATTGCGTACTTCACCGCGCGGCACTCGAACGGAAAGCTGTCCATTGGCGCGGCCACGTCCACCAGCGCCACCGGGCCGTTCACGGACCTGGGCCGGCCCCTCATCCACGACGCGGGCATGGGGATGATTGACGCGACGTTCTTCACGGACACCGCCGGGACGGGGTACCTCGTGTGGAAGGCGGATGGGAACGCGGTGGGCCAGCCGACGCCCCTCTACGGCCAGGCGCTCTCCGCGGACGGCCTGTCGCTGGTGGGAACCCGGCGCACGCTCATGACCAACAACCTCGCCTGGGAAGGCGGCGTGGTGGAGGCTCCCTGGGTCGTCGCGCGCGGCGGCTACTACTATCTCTTTTACAGTGGTAACGCGTATTACAACAGCACCTACGCCGTGGGAGTCGCCCGGGCCACCAGTCCGCTGGGGCCGTACACCAAGGCGGGCGCGCCCATCCTCACGACGGGAGGCGGCTGGGTGGGACCGGGCCACAACTCCGTGGTGAACGGACCGGGCGGCGACACGTACATGGTCTACCACGCGTGGAACAGCGCTCACACCGCGCGGGTCATGCTCGTGGACGCCATCACCTGGCCCAACGGTTGGCCCGCGGTGCCGGAGGCGCCCTCGGCGGGTTCGCGTCCCCGGCCGTAGCCTTGGGAGAGCTCGAGGGGGGCACGGTGCGCCGTGCCCCCTTCCGGCGTCAGGACATCCCGGCGGAGGTGTTGAGCGAGGCCTCGGGGGCCTCGACCTTCTGGGGCCCCAGGGCGGAGCGCTGCAGCCAGCCCGCGAGCCCGAGCAGCACGAGTCCGGATGTCCGCAGCGTGCGCAGCAGCTCCGCGCCATGCGCCGCGTCGCCGGGGAGCAGCGGGGCCAGCCACACGCGCGCGTCGTACAGCAGCCACGTGGCGCCGGACAGGCCCATGGCCCACCACACCCAGGCGAGCCGTCCACCGCGCAGCATGTACGCGACGCTCAGGATGGGGGCGACCAGGAAGATCGTCGTCATGTCCGCCAGCGTCGACGCCAGGCTGATGACCGCCGAGGGCGCGGAGTTGACGCCAGAGGCGAGGTTGCGCACCTCCGTGACGAGCGAGGGGATACCCACCGCCAGCGCGGCGATGGCCGTCACCGCCCACAGCGCCTTCGTGCGAGGGCTGGAGGGAGGCTGGAGGCCCGACTGCCGGTAGGTCATCGCCAGGAGAACCAGCGCGTAGGTGGTGGCGATGTTGGCCAACACCACGGCGACCATGCGGTAGGGCAGCAGCGGCGAGGCCGTGAAGGCGACGTCCGGCACCGTGTGCAGCCAGTAGCTGCGCAGCGCCGCGCTGACCAGGGACAGGGCTGCCCCCGCCGTGAGTCCGCCCCACACCTTGCGCAGGTAGTCCCCGGAGACGAACGCGCTCGCCGCGGCGAACGTGCCGGCGACGGCGAGCAGTCCGCTCACCCAGCCCGCGACGTCATGCACCAACGCCAGTCGCTCGGGCGCCGCCGTCGCGACGGCGAAGAGGTGGGCGAACTGGAGCACCACCACGGCGCCGAACCACGGCGCGACGGAGGCGGAGCGACTGGAAGCGGAAGCGGGGCTCATCGCGCCTTCTCCAGCGAGGTGGCGATTTCCGCGAGGATGACCTTGGCGTGCAGCGCGCCAATGAAGGTGTTGAGCATCGGCTTGAGGCCTTCGAGCAGTTGCGGGAGTTCCTGGAGCGTGACCTGCTCCGGCGGGCGCTTCAGCGCGCGCAACGCCGCCGTGTGGATGGCCATCTTGGCGGTGAAGCCTCCGAGCAGGGGTTCGAGGTGACGCACGAGAATGTCGTGCCAGCCAGCGGGGGCGGTCTGGGAGGACGAGGTGATAATCGCGAACGCTCCTGGTGAGGACTTCCAGGGTAGAGCGAATCCCGAAGACATACGAGCGGCCCGTCCGCGCCTCCCGTCGATTGAGTCCAGTTGCACCTGGATTACAGGGAGAGCCCGTCTTGAGAGCGACAACAGGTGTAGCGGGTGAGGACCGCGCGTGCTGAGCCCGGCCGCCGGATGCACGAGCAGGCATCCGGCGATGGATGTGGGAGGGTTCAGGCCTTGATGTATCGCTCGAAGACGAAGCCGAAGTCCTTCACCCAGTACTTCTGCTGCGCTCCGGCGAGCCAGGCGAAGGCGGCCTGGTTGAGCTCCTTGAAGGACTCGACGATGGGCGTGGCGCCCGCCTGGCCGCGGCCGAGCGTGGTGGAGGCGACCTCCAGGCTCGTCTTCGCGTGGCTCAGGGAGACTTCGTTCTCGTGCATCAGCTCGGAGATGCGGAACAGGGCCTTGTAGAGGTCCTTCACCTGCTCCAGGTGCTTCTTGTGCACGTCGATGGAGAAGTCGCGCGCGCCCAGGCGGAACTTGATTTCGACGTCCATGTCGATGTTGCCCGCCGTCTCGAGCATGACGTGCGAGACGGGGTTGGCGCTGTACGTGTAGCGGCGAAGCATGCGCTTCTTGCTCGCGGCGCTGGTGCCGTCGAGGTGGACGAGCGCCTTGTTGGTGAAACAGTACTCGTCGGACTTGGACTTGATGAGGAAGAAGATCTTCTCCTGGTCCTCGTGCATCACATAGTCGTCGGAGTCCACCTTGTCGTAGTCCGCCGAGGTGATGACGGAGCCGATGTCACTGAGGCCGAGCGCGTCTGCGGCGAGCTTCCCGAACATGTCAAATCTCCCTGTGTGCCAACTGCATCGAGGTGGAACCGCGTGGGCCGTACCGAGCCCCGCGCGAGCATAGGAGACGACCCCGTCACAGGTCGAAGCGAATGCCCTGCGCCAGGGGCAGCGCGTCGGAGTAGTTCAGCGTGTTGGTCTGCCGCCGCATGTACGCCTTCCACGCGTCGGAGCCGGACTCGCGGCCTCCGCCGGTGTCCTTCTCGCCTCCGAAGGCGCCGCCAATCTCCGCGCCGGAGGTGCCGATGTTGACGTTGGCGATGCCGCAGTCGGAGCCGGCGGCGGACAGGAACTTCTCCGCGCTCTGGAAGTCCCGGGTGAACACCGACGACGAGAGGCCCTGGGGCACGCCGTTCTGGAAGGTGAGGGCCTCGTCCAGCGTCCGGAACGGCATGACGTAGAGGATGGGCGCGAAGGTCTCCGTCTGGACCCACGCATCCGTGGGCTTCACGCCGGTGATGAGCGTGGGCTGCACGAAGTGGCCGTCGCGCTCCAGCGCCTTGCCCCCGCTGACGATGCGGGCCCCGGCCGCGCGGGCCTGGGCGACGGTGGCCTCGAAGCGTTGCACGGCGGCCCGGTCGATGAGGGGACCCATCAGCGTGCCCGGCTCCAGCGGGTCGCCGATGCGCTTCTCCACCTGGGCGTAGGCGGCGGCGAGTCGGCCCACCACGTCGTCGAGGATGGACTCGTGGACGAAGAGCCTCCGGGTGGTGGTGCAGCGCTGGCCCGCGGTGCCCACCGCGCCGAAGACGATGGCGGGAATCGCCAGCTTCAGGTCCGCGGTGGCGTCCACGATGATGGCGTTGTTGCCGCCCAGCTCCAGCAGGCTCCGCCCCAGTCGCTGCGCCACGCGCACGCCCACCTGCCGCCCGACGGCGGACGAGCCGGTGAAGCTCACCAGCGCCACGCGCGGGTCCTCCACCAGTCGCTCGGCGCGCCCGGTGCCCGAGGCGTTGAGCAGGAAGAAGACCTCCGGGAAGCCGCCGGCCTTCAGCGCGGCGTTGCAGATGCGCGTCGCCGCGATGGCCGTCAGTGGCGTCTTGGGCGAGGGCTTCCAGATGGACACGTCACCGCACACGGCGGCGATGAACGCGTTCCAGGCCCAGACGGCCACGGGGAAGTTGAAGGCGCTGATGATGCCGACCATGCCCAGGGGATGCCATTGCTCATACATCCGATGGCCCGGGCGCTCGGAGTGCATCGTCAGGCCATAGAGCATGCGCGACTGGCCCACCGCGAAGTCGGCGATGTCGATCATCTCCTGCACCTCGCCGTCGCCCTCGGCCTTCACCTTGCCCATCTCCAGCGCGACGAGCGAGCCGAGCGCGTCCTTGTTCCGGCGCAGGGCCTCGCCACACAGCCGGATGGCCTCACCCCGACGGGGAGCGGGCAGCGCGCGCCACGCCACGAAGGCCTGGGCGGCGGCGTGCATCAGCTTCTCGTGGTCCTCCGCGCTCGCGGACGACACGGTCGCCAGGCGCTGGCCATTGGAGGGATTGAAGACCTCCAGGGCCGGCTCGGAGGAGGAGCCGGTCCACTCGCCTTGACCGATATAGCTGCCAGGGTTGTGCTCGGTCAGGCCGAGCGCGTCGAGGATGGGGTGGAGCATGGGCGTCTTCCTACAACGTCGGTGGCTTCCTGGCGACCGGCGGCGGAGGCGCGCGGCCCGGCTGCGTGAGGACCCAGTCGACGAAGGTCCGCGCCGCGGCCCGGAGCCGGCGGTGGGAGGGATACACCACGAAGTAGGAGTAGCGCGTGGGCAGCGAGGGACCGGGCAGTCGGACGAGGCTTCCGTTGGAGAGAAAGGGCTCGGAGACCTTGTCCCGCGCGAGCGCCGCGCCCAGCCCCCGCGCGGCGGCGAGCAGCGCGTTGGTGGTGTCGCTGAACGAGTAACGGACGTCGATGCGCGCGCCGTGCACCTCGGCGGCGCGGAACCAGTCCTGCCAGGACTGCCGCGCGTGGTCCCCGACGAGCGGCAGCTTCTGGATGTCCGCCGGGGCTGACACGTGCTCGACGCCGGGCAGGTCCGGGGAGGCCACCGGGAACATGGTGTCTGGCATCAGGTGGTGGGCCGTCATCCCCGGCCAATGACCCAGGCCATAGCGGATGCCCAGGTCGGGGCCTCCCTCGTCGAAGCTCGTCAGCGCCATCTCCGTGTCGATGCGCACCCGCACGTGCGGGTGGGCCGAGGTGAAGTCTGGCAGGCGCGGCAGCAGCCAGGTGTGGGCCAGCGAGAGCATGGTGGTGATGCGCACGCGGTGGCGCTCTTCCCGGGTGTCGCCCAGGTCTCGCATCACGTCGTCGATGTCCGCCAGCGCGCTCTGCGCGGCGTCGGAGAGCTGACGTCCCTCTATCGTCAAGGACACGCCGCGCGCATGCCGCTGGAAGAGGGTGACGCCGAGCAGTCCCTCCAGCTTGCGCACATGGTGGCTGACCGCGCTGGCCGTCAGGTGGAGCTCCTCCGCCGCATGGGCGAAGTTCTGGTGGCGCGCGGCCGCCTCGAAGGCCGCCAGGGCCGGCAGCCAGGCCGTGGGAAGGGGCATGCGAGCCTCAAATCACACTTGTGGCTGCCCTCAAAACCATGAGGTTGCAGGTAGAGTGGCGCGGGCGCAGAAAGAGGGTGACCGGAGCCAGATTCGTGCCTCGCAGTCACCCTCCTATGGAACGCCCCATGAATTCTTCCACGCTTGCCCGTCCCGCCGTTCCCGCCCTGTCAGGTGCCTGGCTCACCCCGTTGGAGCTGGGGTTGCTGGGGGCCATCTGGGGCTCCTCCTTCATGTTCATGCGCATCGCCGCGCCGGACTTCGGGGCGCTTCCGCTCGTCTCGGTGCGACTGGTGCTGGGCTCGCTGGTGCTGATGCCGTTCCTCGTGCGCCACCGAGCGGTCTTCACCCGCTCGCACTGGCCGAAGCTGGCGCTGGTGGGCGCGCTCAACGCGGCGGTGCCCTTCGCGCTCTTCGCCTGGGCCGCCCAGCGCGCGCCGGCGGGCATCAGCGCCATCGCCAACAGCATGACGGTGCTCTTCACCGCGCTGGTGGCCTTCCTCTTCTACGGAGAGCGCATCGGCGGGCGGCGGGCGGTGGCGCTCGTCATCGGCTTTACGGGCGTGGTGGTGCTGGCCAGTGGGAAGATCGCCGGAGCCAGTCCCGGCCTCGCGGTGGCGGCGGGCGTGTCCGCGGCCTTCCTGTACGGCGTCGCGGCGAACCTGGTGCGCCGTCACCTCACGGGCCTGCCGGCGGGCGCTGTCGCGGCGGCCACGCTGGGCTTCGCGGCGCTCCTGACGTTGCCTTTCGCCGTGGCCTCCTGGCCCACCCAGCCCATCCGGGGCGTGTCCTGGCTGTCGGCGGTGACGCTCGGCGTGCTCTGCACGGGGATGGGTTATGCGCTGTACTACCGCCTCATCCAGCGCGTCGGCGCGCCCCGCGCCGTCACCGTCACGTACCTGCTGCCGCTGTTCGGTGTGGCCTGGGCGTGGCTGCTGCTGGACGAGCCGGTGACGCTCACCATGGTCGCCGCGGGCGCGCTCATCCTGGGCAGCGTCGCGCTGAGCCAGCGACAGTCTTCCTGACGGAAGCCCGCCGCCGGCCCGGCTGGCAGTGGCTCAAGGACAGCCGGAGCTGACCTGGAGCGAGTCATAGGCCATCCACCCGTTGCGCTTGGTTCCGGTGGTGGCCGCGATGACATAGCCATACAGGAACTTCATCTCCCCGGACTGCTGGCGATATCGGCCCGCGCTGTCCTGGACCCAGAGGGGGATGTCGATGGAGGGAATGCCAGACTCCGTGGGCACGTCCAGGCGCTGGAACTTCGTGCCCGCGGGGAAGTGGTCCACGGCCGGTCCGCCCAGCGCCATGCCCGGGACGTTGAAGATGAGGTTGACCGAGCGCAGCCCGTTGGCGCGAACCAGCGGCAGGTAGTCTCCGGCGCGCTCGTGCGTCGCCTCGCTGTCGTAGACGACCTTCTTGAGCTCCAGCACCGGGTCATGCGAGTTGCGCACGGCGTAGCAGCCCAGCTTGTTCAGCCCCGCGCCAAGCGCCGAGACATGGCCGACCTTCTGCTCGAAGGACGTGCGCCCCAGGATGCTGGAGATGGGCAGCCACCCGGCGCTGGAGTTGGACGTGGAGACCGCGAACGCATACAGCTCTCCCGCGAACGTGCGCGTCTGCCCATAATTGAAGGCGGCGCTGGTGCGCGTGTTCGTCCCCACCACGGTGCCGTTGCCGTCCCGGATGGGGACCCCCGTCGAAAGCCCCCAGTTGTCGTCCGCCGGGTCATTGGTGGGGACGCGGTTGCCACCGTTCACCTGCAGCTTGCAGTTGTAGGGGCTCACCAGGCAGTAGTCGCCGTTCACCCCGGCGAAGGCCGCCTGCTCCCGCGTCGACAGGTCTCCCTCCGCCTCGATGCCCTCCGCGGGGGATGCGCCTCCGCAGGCGGTGGTCGTCGACAGGAGGAAGGTCAGACTCGTCAAAAGCAGTTTTCGCATATTTACAGGAACTAGTTGAAATACCTTGTCGTCGTCAATGCGCGCTTCGTCGAGCACAGGCAGTGCGTGTGGCGGCGCGGAGAAGTCAGACAGTGGACAGGCCCCTAGGTGTTTCGACGGCCCGGGACTCGACACGGCTCGTTGTGAGGGATTGCGGCGAGAGCGCCGTGCGTCGGCCTGTCATTGGCCCGGCGTTGGCGACTCCCACGGAGTCCACCTGGGGTCTGGGGCTTGGGGGTAGTCTGCGCGGCGCGATGGCCCGCCCCACTGACGTCTCCGTTCCCCCGCGCCGCTTCCATGACGAGCCGCTCGTCCTCATCCTCCGCCACCTGAAGGCGACGCTCGACGGAGCCGTCGCGGTGCGCATCGAGGTGCCGGACCCGGACCTGGGCCGGGGCTGCTATCCGGGAGAGCGGGTGGGGCC